>NZ_JASPDS010000057.1:0-1503 GCF_030230715.1 Aerococcus sp. UMB1112A
GGAGTCCCTTTTTTATACCCAATTGGAATTTAGTTTAAGGAACTGTTCATCCTTACACATAAAATTATACAGTTCCAAAAAGGAGGACATAGTCCTCTTTACAATAAAAAATTCGTTCCAACAAACATTTTATTTGTATAAACAAAGGTATAACTATGTCCTCTTTAAATGATTATATTAAATTTTTTCTTGATATTGAAGACAACAACATTATTTTTAAAGATTATTTTTATAAAATTCCCGAAGCTGGTTCGAAATATAAAGTTTATGAAGCTGAGCTCATTCAACCAGCTTGCCCCTTCTGCGGCTCTGTTGATATTATTCACAACGGTCATCTTAAGACAAATATTCGCTACATTACTGCCAATGCAAGTACGCCTGTCGTAATTAGATTGTTCAAACAGAGAGTTAAATGCCGTGATTGCAGTAAAAGATCAATGGCCCAAAGTAGCCTTGTAAATAAATACTGCAGTATTTCTAATACTTCAAAGCTAAAGATTCTCAGTGCCTTAACCGAAGATCGTTCAATGACTAGTATTGCCCGTGAGCACAATACTTCAGTTAACACAGTTCAACGAGTGTTGGCTTCTTGTTCTCATCGTTTTATTGACGGGTATGATTATTTGCCTGAGCATCTTGCTTTTGACGAATTCAAGGGCGTAGATAGAAAGCTGCACTTTATCTGTTTAAATGGAGAAACACATGAAGTAATTCAAATTCTTAGAAACAGATTTAAGAAGAATCTATTGAAATACTTCGGCAGATTTACGCTTAAGGCACGAGCCAACGTCAAAACTGTAGCTATGGACCTTAATTTCTATTATCAGGATATCGTTAGAGCTTGTTTTCCTAATGCTCAAATCATTATCGATCGTTTCCACATGGTGCAGATGCTCACCAGGTCTTTAAATTCATTAAGGGTCGCTACTATGAAGAAATTTGATAAGGGTACAAGAGAATATAGTCTGCTCAAATCACCTTGGAAATTGTATCTTAAGAAATTTGATGACTTAGAAAAGATCCACCCGAGATACAGTTGGCACTATAAAGACTCACTTACTCAGGATCAAATCGTAATGGAAGGTATCAGTTGCAATGATGTTTTAGACAATTCCTATAATTTATTGCAGGACTTCTTTACAGCACTTGATAAACACGATACCAAATCAATGAAAGAAATTATTTATTCTAAAGAAAGGGTCGGAGCTTTAATGCATAAAACCCTTTTGACCTTCAGACATAATCTAAAAGCTGTTTTAAATGGTGCAAGTTTATCTTATTCCAATGGCTGTCTTGAAGGCTTCAACCGTAAGATAAAACAAATTGAAAGAACTGCTTATGGCTACTCTAACTTCATCAATCTCTTAACTAGAATAAGACTGGAAGAAAACAAGATAAAAGAAAAAGGATCAAGCAATTTATTAATTTGATATGACCCCCGAAATTAGGACACTAATTTCGGGGGTTATTTTCATGACTAAATACACTAAAGAAATCAAACTT
>NZ_JASPDS010000058.1:0-1476 GCF_030230715.1 Aerococcus sp. UMB1112A
GATGCTGAAGCACTTGAGCTTGCGGATTCAGATGCTGAAGCACTTGAGCTTGCGGATTCAGATGCTGAAGCACTTGAGCTTGCGGATTCAGATGCTGAAGCACTTGAGCTTGCGGATTCAGATGCTGAAGCACTTGAACTTGCTGATTCGGAAGCTGAGGCGCTTGAGCTTGCAGATGCTGATACTGAAGCACTTGAGCTTGCGGATTCTGAAGCTGAAGCACTGCTGCTTGCGGACTCAGATGCTGATACGCTAGAGCTTACGGATTCTGAATGTGCTGCTGATACGCTAGTTGAAACTGAATCGCTTGTTGATTCCAATTCAGAAATTCGTGCACTTTGGCTCAAGGCAACAGATTCCAAGGTGCTAGTTGATGTCGACATTGAGCTACTTACTGAGCTGGACTCAGATTGTGACGCACTCACTGACGAGCTTTCGGATTGACTTGCGCTTACTGAGCTAGACCCAGACTGGGATGCGCTTACTGAACTTGATTCAGATTGCGAAGCACTTACTGATGAGCTTTCAGATTGACTTGCAGACAGTGAGCTAGACTCAGACTGGGATGCGCTTACTGACGAGCTTTCGGATTGGCTGGCGCTTACTGAGCTGGACTCAGACTGTGATGCACTTACTGATGAGCTTTCAGATTGACTTGCAGACACTGAGCTAGACTCAGACTGGGATGCGCTTACTGACGAGCTTTCGGATTGACTCGCTGATACTGAGCTAGACTCAGATTGTGAAGCACTCACCGATGAGCTTTCAGATTGTGAAGCACTTACTGAGGAGCTTTCAGATTGACTCGCAGACACTGAGCTAGAATCTGATTGCGAAGCACTTACTGATGAGCTTTGAGATTGACTTGCAGATACTGAGCTAGACTCAGATTGTGAAGCACTCACTGACGAGCTTTCGGATTGGCTGGCGCTTACTGAGCTGGACTCAGATTGTGACGCACTTACTGACGAGCTTTCGGATTGACTCGCAGACACTGAGCTAGACTCAGATTGTGACGCACTCACTGACGAGCTTTCTGATTGACTCGCTGATACTGAGCTGGACTCAGATTGTGACGCACTCACTGACGAGCTTTCTGATTGACTCGCAGATACTGAGCTGGACTCAGATTGTGACGCACTCACTGACGAGCTTTCTGATTGACTCGCAGATACTGAGCTTGATTCGGATTGCGAAGCACTTACTGACGAGCTTTCTGATTGACTCGCAGATACTGAGCTGGACTCAGATTGTGACGCACTTACTGACGAGCTTTCGGATTGGCTGGCGCTTACTGAGCTTGATTCAGATTGCGAAGCACTTACTGATGAGCTTTCGGATTGACTTGCAGACACTGAGCTTGACTCTGATTGCGAAGCACTTACTGAGGAGCTTTCAGATTGACTCGCAGATACTGAGCTCGATTCAGATTGTGACGCACTCACTGACGAGCTTTCAGATTGACTTGCAGATACT
>NZ_JASPDS010000059.1:0-1364 GCF_030230715.1 Aerococcus sp. UMB1112A
TTATGAAAGCAAGCATTTGACTCGCTCTCAGACTTGACGCTTGAACGTGGTATCCAGCACCACGCGCTGCTAGCCTCCTGCGTCCCTCCATCGCTCATAACGATTCGGTGCAGTACAGGAATTTCAACCTGTTGTCCATCGACTACGCCTCTCGGCCTCGCCTTAGGTCCCGACTTACCCTGGGCGGACGAGCCTGCCCCAGGAAACCTTAGTCTTGCGGCGGACAGGATTCTCACCTGTCTTTCGTTACTCATACCGGCATTCTCACTTCTAGAAGCTCCACATGTCCTCTCGGTCATGCTTCACCGCCGCTAGAACGCTCTCCTACCACGTGCATAAATGCACATCCACAGTTTCGGTATCATGCTTAGCCCCGGTAAATTTTCGGCGCGGCGTCACTCGACTAGTGAGCTATTACGCACTCTTTGAATGATGGCTGCTTCTGAGCCAACGTCCTAGTTGTCTGCGCAACTCCACATCCTTTTCCACTTAGCATGAATTTTGGGACCTTAACTGGTGATCTGGGCTGTTTCCCTTTCGACTACGGATCTTATCACTCGCAGTCTGACTCCCGCACATAAATGTCTGGAATTCGCAGTTTATCTGAATTCAGTAACCCTTGACGGGCCCCTAGTCCAAACAGAGCTCTACCTCCAGCATCCTCTTTGCGAGGCTAGCCCTAAAGCTATTTCGGAGAGAACCAGCTATCTCCAAGTTCGTTTGGAATTTCACCGCTACCCACAACTCATCCCCGCAATTTTCAACTTACGTGGGTTCGGTCCTCCAGCGCGTTTTACCGCGCCTTCAACCTGGTCATGGGTAGGTCACTTGGTTTCGGGTCTGCGTCAGCCAACTGCTCGCCCTCTTCAGACTCGCTTTCGCTGCGGCTCCGTCTTTTCTGACTTAACCTTGCTGACTAACGCAACTCGCCGGTTCATTCTACAAAAGGCACGCCATTACCCGTTAACGGGCTCTGACTACTTGTAGGCACACGGTTTCAGGTTCTCTTTCACTCCCCTCCCGGGGTTCTTTTCACCTTTCCCTCACGGTACTGGTTCACTATCGGTCACTGGTTAGTATTTAGCCTTGCGAGATGGTCCTCGCGGATTCAAACGGGATTTCACGTGTCCCGCCCTACTCAGGATACTGATAGGCCTTCTTTGGATTTCGCTTACGGGGCTCTCACCCTCTCTGGCGCGTTTTCCCAAACGCTTCTGCTATCCTCTGAAGTGCCATGTCTCAGTCCTACAACCCCGGCAGATAAATCTGCCGGTTTGGGCTCTTTCCTGTTCGCTCGCCGCTACTTGGGAAATCGATATTTCTTTCTCTTCCTGCAGCTACTTAGATGTTTCAGTTCGCTGCGT
>NZ_JASPDS010000060.1:0-1167 GCF_030230715.1 Aerococcus sp. UMB1112A
ATATATTGCTAATCTTAATGTAAATAAATCAGAAGCATTAAGTATAGCAAAAGATAAGCTCAAAAGCGTCAATCTTGAATATGAAAGAGTTTTAGATTCATATCCAACTGAACTCTCTGGAGGCATGATTCAGCGTGTTATTTTAGCGATATCTATGGGACTAAATACTGATTATATAATTGCTGATGAACCAACATCAGCCTTAGACAATTATAACTCATCATTATTTTTTGAATTGATTAAAGCAAATTTCAAAGGCAAAGGAATTTTGTTAATAACACACGAGGCTGATATTCTTAAAAAATATAGCGATTACATCTATGTGATAGAAAATGGATGCCTTATAGAAAAGGGGAGTAGTAAAGATATATTTGAAAGTCCTAAAGAGGAATGGACAAGAAAATTTGTTGAATGTAGTCAGAAGATATTAGATTCTGGAGGTGAATGGGAGTGGACGAAATAGCTATGAGTAACGTTAGTCTTTCTTTTGAAACAGTAAAGGGGACATTTAAAGCTCTAGATCAAATTTCCTTTTCACTTAAAAGGGGAGATAACTTAAGTTTAATTGGTGAAAGCGGATCTGGTAAAAGCACCATTGCAAAAGCATTAATAGGATTAGAAAGAATAGATGAAGGATCTATACTCTATGATTCTGTAGATATCTCAAAATTAAAATTAAAAAAAATAAGAAAATATAGAAAAAATATCCAGTCTGTTTTCCAGGATACATCTGGTACTTTAAATCCTGGTATAAGCACTTTTAAAAATTTGGAAGAAGGGCTTATTAATTTAACAAACTTGTCGAAAAAGGAAAGAAAGGAAAAGGTATTATTATTTTGCGAGGATTTACATTTAAAAAAGGAAATATTAGATGTGCCCGTTCACCAACTATCTGGAGGTGAGCAAAGAAGATTGTCGCTCATAAGAGCCCTTATGGTTAATCCTGATTTTTTAATACTAGATGAGGTTACAGCTGGGCTTGACTTACTGACGATTGAAAAAGTATTAAACTTACTTTTTTATTATCAATCTAAGCATAGTATTTCTTATATTTTTATCACTCATGATATAAATCAAGCAAAACAGATTTCAGATTATATCATAGAAATAAAGAAAGGAAAAATATTTAGAGAAGGAAAATTGCAAAGGAGATAGAAATGATCAAAC
>NZ_JASPDS010000012.1:0-58006 GCF_030230715.1 Aerococcus sp. UMB1112A
CGGACCAGTATGTGCAGTCTGGCAAGAATTGGCTGATATAGCAAGACTCGCCCAGTCTTTTAATTATCGGTGGCTCAAATATGGCTCAAATGGAAAAATCATTGATCTGTTTCTCCATTTCTTCCTGCATTTTCTTAGTGACGTGAAGATAAATTTCTCTTGTAGTTTCCGCTTTTGTGTGTCCAACTCTTTTCTGAATAACGTGCAAGGGGACGCCTTGTTCAGCTAACTTTGAGATGTGGGTATGTCTAAAAAAGTGGGTAGTAATTTTCCGATCTATTCCAGCTTCTCTACTTTTATTCTTGAGATAAAGCGCAACAGTATTCATTTTGAATGGAACGTGTTTTAGTTGATTGATGAAAATAAAATCATCTGGCTCAGTGTTTCGGTCATACTGCTTAAACCACTTTATTATTTCTACGGCTTGCTTAGGCAGAAATACGGACCGAAAAGAAGCAAGTGTCTTAGGCGAATCAGATTTAATGCCATTGGCCCACATGGTACCCGTTATATCAGCGTATTGATCGTGAATGTTTTTGAATTGCAGGCCTGTTGCTTCGCCAAATCTCATGCCAGTTAGATACATAAATTTAAAAAGCCGCAAGTAATCTGGGCGATCAATAACGGCAAATAGATTGTTAAGCTCTTCATCTGTAAAGTATTTGTCGGTAATGCTTGTAGGCTTTTGCGGTTTCCATTGAATGCGCAGTCCTTTAGCTGGGTTCTCAGTCAGGTATCCATAATCGATTGCAAAGTCATACATTGTACTCATACCTACACGGTAGACATGGACTGTTGAATTAGTCTTTTTCTTTAAAGAGCTTTGAAGATATTTGGTTACCATTGGTTTAGTAATATTTTTAGCTATTGCGTCCTCGCCAAAATACTTCAGCATTGCAGACATTCCAGTCCTGCGTACGCTCAATGTGGTGGGTTTGACTCCACGCTCTCTCTCGTGATCTAGAAAAAGTTTTGATAGCTCACCTATGGTTATATTTGTTTCTGTTCTAGCATCGCTTATATCGGCTAATTTCCGTGCTAGAATGAGTTCAGCTTCCTTCCTGGCCTGTTGACTACCACGAGAGAGAAGACATGTCACACGCTTGATTTTGCCCGTTAGTGGGTCACGGTAACGTTGATACCACTGATACTTTCCAGACTTCATTTTCTTAGGCTTTCCTATTGGGTAGGTTTTCATTTGGTCCTCCAGGAAAAATAAAAGTATCCTTTACTCTCCATTAGTAAGGGCGCTTTTTTAGTATGGATATGATTGTGTTCAACTGATCGACTTGCTGAGTGTTCAGTGCTGATATTTAGATAGGCTGTCAGCTGCAGTTCAATAGTGATGAGATCAGCCTTTTAATTTCTACCACGGACAGATATTCAACTTGCATTGTGTTGTTTTCATTCCAGACCAGATTGATTCGGTGCTGTCTTAAATTCTGTCACGCATCAGCTTAATTGCTTTACCGATTATCCTGCCGGGGTGTTGAGCATCTAAAACAATTGGGTCATAATCTCGGTTATCTGGCATAAGCCAAATTGAATTGCCTATGTGCTTGATCCGCTTTAGGGTTGCTTTGGTCTGATCATCTACAAGCACTGCCGCTACTTCACCGTCTTCGACGTCCGGCGTTGGTTCAATTACTACTTTGTCTCCATCAATAATTGACGGCTCCATGCTACTTCCTTCGCAGATTAACGCAAACGCATTTGCAGGAATCGGCTCTGGTACATTAATGTAGTCAACAATATTTTCGTCTGCATCAATAGGATCACCGCAAGCAATCGTGCCAATGACGGGAACGCGAATTGTATTCCTTGACAGAGGCAAAGTATTTGATGGATGAGAATCATTAAAGAAGTAATCAATATCAACGTTAAAAAAACGAGCGACTTGGTTCAAAGATGAAAGCTTTGGCTCTTCACGGTCGTTTTCCCATTTGGACAAACGTCCTTTAGTAAATCCGGATGAACTGCTTCTAGAATTCAACTGATTTGCTAATTCTTCTAAGGTCATTTTTTTAGATTTTCTAAGTAGTCTAATTCTTGTTCCAATTGACATTTTTCCTCACTCCTTTTATTACTCATTATCCTCCTTTTGTTGCGCGTTGGGGAACCTTTTTAAATAAAATACATAAAGTTGTTGACAACGAAACTGAGCAAGCGTATGATACATAGTGAAAGTTGCGAACGGAGCAACTTAACGAAAGGAGGTCGAAGTTGTTTGGTAAAGACAGAAACAGAACCGAAGCCGTACTACGGGTTGATGGATGCTATGACACGTAGAAATGTCACCCAAAGCGAATTGGCTGATCTGATTCACGTCAGCAAGGCTACATTTAGTAGAAAGATAAATAGAAAAGGCGGTCAAGACTTCTACTATTCAGAAGCCGACGCCATTTCTAAGAAGCTTGGCATATCAATTGCCGATTTTTATTAGGTAAGAAGTTGCGAAAGGAACAACATAATGGAAAACGGAGTTCAAACTTTTAACTTTGAAAGCAGCCCAGTCCGGGTTATTGAAATCGACAATGAGCCATGGTTCGTGGGCAAAGATGTGGCTAAGGTGCTGGGATACTCCAATCCACAAAAGGCGCTAAGAGATCATGTTGATGAAGAAGACTCAAGGGGTGAACGAATCGTTACCCCCTCAGGAATTCAAACCACAAAGGTTATCAACGAATCTGGTCTCTACTCATTAATCTTATCCAGCAAGTTACCAACTGCTAAGAAGTTCAAGCGCTGGGTAACGAGTGTGGTATTACCAAGCATTCGCAAGCATGGAATGTTTGCAACTGAAAAGACTATCGATCAGATGCTGGAAGACCCAGACTCCATGATTAGAGTCTTAACAGAAATGAAAGAGGAACGGGCTAAGCGAAGACTGGCCGAAGAAAAGGCTGCGAAGCTTGAACCAAAAGCAAAGTTCTGTGATGTGGTTTTGCAGAATCCAGCCCTGGTTAATGTGACTGTAATTGCTAAAGATTACGGCATGAGCGCACAAGCAATGAACAAGCTGCTAGAGAATTTGGGTGTCCAATACAATCAAAACAAAGTTTGGTTCTTGTATGCCAAGTATCAAAGTAACGGCTGGACTCAAAGTACTACTAGCATGGTCAAGGGTAAAGATGGAGCTGAAAAGGCAGTAGTTCATACCAAGTGGACACAAAAAGGTCGCTTAGGATTGTATGAATTGTTGAAAGATCACGGATTACTGCCAGTGATTGAGAGAGAGGAACAACAATGAATGTAATTCAATTACACCCAACGGAAACCGAAGAACTTGATGAAATGGAATACACACCAATGAATTACATCATGGCGTTGCTTAATCCAGATCATCCCCCTGTAGTTGACGGCAGAGAAATGACTGACCACGAAATCCTGGAGTATCTCAGACAATGCGTCTATTAACAAGCAGGGAAATGATGGACCAGATGAAAGTCAGCCGTCACTTCCTATATGAACTGAGACTGGAGTGCAAGTATAGCCCGTACTCTGATGCAGTAATTAAGTTAGGCAAGAGAACATACCGCTATAACGAAGAGCGGTGGGAAGAATTTTTAAGATGGCAAGCGGAAGAGGAGGCTAACCATGATTAGCATTTGGGAAACAGTATGTTGGTTTGTCTTAGGAATTTTTGCTGGGGCAATCCTTAGCAATCCTAAGAAGTACTTCAACTAAAGGAGGTGAGGACATGTCAGAACAAACTATCAAGCGGCTGGTCAAGGCAAGCAATGCTTTTACTGCAAAAAAAAGCTGGCTATCAAAAGATAGTCAGCAATTATAAACACTAAGGAGATTATATCATGATCGACAACCATTTACAAATGTTGATTGACCTTTCAGATGACTTTGAACAAGCTCTTTACGAAGAAGCTAAGTCTGTTTCAACGTCTCCGTTAGGAGCAATTAAATGGCTTAATAAGATGAGAAGCGCACTGCCAGATGCTTATTCTGGCAGTCGTGACGAAGTAATTAAGTATACGCTGGCTTACAAAGAATTTGATGATGTAGCCAAGCGTATTAGAGAGGAAGCCCTTAGCCGGGGCTGGGAGGATTAATGCCAAGATTTAATTGGGGCGCAGCTCCAGCACCGAAGTACCGTTACCTTGTTTATGGCGTGCCAGGCGTGGGTAAAACCACATTAAGTGAGTACCTGCCGGGAAGAGTGTTTATGCTCAGTTTGGACAACTCATTTCAAAGGGTTAACCGTTGGCAAGGCTCAGAAGACATTTGGGCAATTGACCCAAAAGCACCTATTGAGGACTTGCAAGAATTTGCGGTCGAGTTTAACCCAGATGAATATGACTGGCTGGTGATTGACAACCTGTCCAACCTGCAAAAGCTTTGGTTTGTTGAAAAAGCTAACGAGACTAGCAACCACCTGGACAACAAGCTTCAACACTATGGAGAGTTCACCAACTGGGTAATCCGTTTCATCTCTAAGATGTTCAGCTACAACCTTAATATCTTGGTTACGTGCTGGGAAGGTGACTTCGATGTAACGGAAGCTAACGGACAAACTTTCCAGCAACATGCTCCAGATCTTAGAGCAAGTGCTAGAGACTACCTTATGGGCAACTGCGATGTGGTTGGACGTATGGTAGTTAACCCTAAGACTGGTGGTCACGGCCTTGTTTTAGAAGGTGACATTGGCACCTATGCTAAAAACCGCTTAGACAATCGGAAGGGATGTGAGGCTAGTGAACTTTTCCTTATTCAATTACCAGAAGAAACTGGTGACGGAAGCACGGCAGGAACTAGCCCAGAAGAATAAAGGGGTTATGATTGTTAGCCCGCCTGGGTCCGGTAAGTCAGTAGTCATTGCTGAAATTGCACGGCTGACCGCCTTAAAAGGAAACAGAATTTTATTCTTTGTACATAGGCGAGAGTTGACCAGGCAGATCGAGGAAGCCTTCATCAACAACGGTGTGGATATGAGCAAGGTGACAATTGACACGGTTCAAAGAGTTTGGAATCATATCCAATCTTTAGAAAAGCCGTCATTGATTATCATTGACGAAGCCCACCATAGTAAGGCTAACACTTACAAGAAAATACTTGAGTATTGGCCGGATGTTCCAAGGCTGGGTTTCACTGCAACACCATGGCGAATGAGTGGTGAAGGATTCACTGACGAATATTCGTCAATGGTTGAAGGCCCACAAGTCCAGTGGCTGATTGACCATAACCGCTTAGCGCCTTATGACTACTACGCAGTTCCATTAGGTGACTTTAGCAAGCTTGCATCACATGGCGGCCAAGATTACACTGGCAGTTCTATGAATGAATATATGGAAACTGTTGCCTATGGTGACTTGATCGGCAACTGGAAAAAGCATGCTGGGGGCAGACAGACAATCTGTTATACACCTACGGTTGCTACGGCTAGAGAAGTTGTCCAGCGCTTTCAAGAAGCCGGAATTTCCGCAGCCGAAGCAGACGGCAAAACGCCAACTGCAATCAGAGATGAGGTTATGGAGGGCTTTAAGAGTGGCAAATACCAGGTCCTTGTAAACTGTGACCTCGTTTCAGAAGGGTTCAACGTTCCAGAATGTTCATGCGTGATCTTACTTAGACCAACTAAGTCATTGGTGCTGTATCTCCAGCAGGCAATGCGCTGTATGAGATACCAACCGGACAAGCGGGCTATCATTCTCGATCACGTAAACAACTGGGGAAAGTTTGGACTTCCCAATCAAGACAGAGACTGGACTCTGAAAAGCCGCAAGCGTGGCAAATCACGTGAAGGTGACAGCGAAGTCAGCGGCATCTATCAATGTAGCTATTGTATGGGTGTGTTCATACGAGATGAAAACATTGTTAGTGAAACTGACGAAGTAAAAATAATCGAGTGTCCGTATTGTGGTGAACAGTTCGAAATCAAGAATGAACGTAAAGATAAAGAACTGGGCGCTGATGATGGAATGGAACTCAAAAAAATCCAGGAAGTCAACAGCGGGCACTTTAAGACAAGCAAAGTCATCAAGCTGAAAGACTGCAAAACATATGCTGATCTGGAAGCATTCGCAAAACAAATGAAGTATAAGCCTGGCTGGGTTTATTACCAAGCCAAGGCAAGACATTTATTGAAATAAAGGAGACTATAAAATCATGGCATTATTTGTTACTCAACGTGTTGACAAGAAGAACAACGACTTCGAACCATTGCCGGAAGGCTACTATGAAATGACTATTGATTCAACTGGCCCAGATGCAACTAAGGGCGGCACTGAATATATTAAGGTAGCTCTCCGTGTTCGTAAAGACCTCGATCAAGCTCTGCCAGAAACTAACGGCAAGTACCATAACCGCTTAGTCTTTGCCAGTGTGTGGAGACGTAAGGCAACTGGTCAATATGACGAAGGTGATTTAAGCTCTATCACTCAAGCTGCTGGCTATGCTCCAGGCACTCCAATTGAAGATTGGAACGACTGGTCACAAAAACTTGAAGGCAAGAACGTTCGTGTAAAGGTTAGCGTTTCTGAGGACACTTACCAAGGAAAGACTACTAAGCGCAACCAAGTTTGGCCTTCAGATTTTGAACCAACTCAATTCCCTACGCAAGCGCAAATGCAGTCACAACCTCAACCTCAACAACCTAGTCCATTTGCACAACCGCAAGCGCAAGTTAACGATAACGACCTGCCATTTTAGTTAAACAGGAGAGTCCGGCATGCAAACATTCTATGAAAATATTCCCGATGAATTGAGACAGCTCAAGCGCTGGGGACTGTTTGAATTGAAATTCGACCCAAGTCGAAATAAGAATACAAAAATTCCTATCGATGCAATGACGGGCAACAATGCCAAGACCAACGACCCTTCAACTTGGTGTGACTTTAAAACAGCCAAGGAAGGTCTGGAAAAGAACAGCCGAGCGTCTGGCTTGGCTTTCTTTTTTGGTGATGGATATGTTGGTCTGGACATTGACCACATTGCAAACGATATTGAATTGAAGGAACTGGGAAACGCTGAAAACGAAGTCGATGAGTTCATCAATCTGACCGATCATACTTACGGTGAAATCAGCCAATCTGGTGAAGGCCTGCACTTCATTTTCAAAGGAAAAATTCCAGGCAAGCGTAGACGTAAGAGCAACTATGAAATGTACCAGGACGGCCGTTTCTTTGCCCTTACTGGCAACATGATTACTAGCAATACAATTTCTGAACTGAGCAGCGATCAAATGACTACATTATATACTCGCTTGTTCGGCAAAGAAGACAAGGTGATTGATCTGCACCCACAAGTTGAGACACAAGCCATTGATCTACCAGTTCCCGATATAATTCGCAAAATGCTGGATAGTTCAAAAGGCCAACGTGACCGCTTGTTCATGCAAGGCGGCTGGGAAAAGATTTATGCCAGCCAATCAGAAGCTGACTTAGCCTTTGCTAATGATTTAGCATTCTGGACTGGCAAGGACCCAGAAAAGATGGACACGATCTTCAGAAACTCAGCCTTAATGCGTGACAAGTGGGATGAGAAGCACGGTGCTGTCACCTATGGTGAAATGACCATCAACAAAGCAATTGCCGGGACTACTAGCGTATATCACCCAACATCAGATGTTGCTGGTCCATTCGTTGACAACGTGTTTAAATTCAATGTTCCTCCAGAGTCAGCTGAAAGAGCTAAGAATGCTGAGCATCCACATCGTTCATATGATGACATGGGAATGGCCCAGAGATTCCAGGACCGCTGGCCGGACACGTTCAGATACCTGGTAGCTGACAAGGAATGGTACTACTACGATAAAGACAACGTGTGGAAGAAGGATGACCGCAAGAACGTTGAGAAGGCCTGTGACGTAGTAATTAACGAGCTAAAAGATGAGCCACTCTACGTCCCAGAAGGTGTGAGCGAAGAGGATGCTGCTAAAGCATTTACCAAGTTCAAAAAGCATATGCGTTCTCGCGCTGCCAAGGAAGCAATGATTAAAGAAATCATGCACCTGCTGGCAGTTAGTCACGGTGAATTTGACCAGGACCCAATGCTGCTGAATGTTAAGAATGGCTATGTTGATCTGACTGACGGTACTCTCCATGATGCGGACTGGACAAAAATGTTTTCCCGGCAGGCATCAGTTGAGTTCTCACCAAACGCAGAGTACGATCACCCAATGTGGGATAAATTCCTTTATCAAACGTTTGGTGGCGACCAGGAAGCAATTGAATATATCCAAAAAGCAATTGGCTATTCATTAACTGGCCTTACATCGGAGCAAGTGTTGTTCTTTTGCTACGGCAAGGGGCGTAACGGCAAATCATTAATGCTGAAAGTTATCTCTGACATTCTGGGGTCTTACTCACAAACGATGAGTGCTGACACTTTAATTGTTAAAGGTTCAACTAACGGAGCTAATTCAGACATTGCGCGGCTTGAAGGTGCTAGATTCGTTGTCTCCAGCGAATTGAACGAAGGCTCACGACTTAATGAAGGGCTGACCAAGCAAATTACTGGTGGCGACCGTGTGGTAGCCCGTCACCTTTATGGCAAGGAATTTGAATTTGACCCCTGCTGCAAAATTTGGATGGCTACTAACCATGAACCGATCATTAGAGGGACTGACGAAGGTATTTGGCGGAGAATCATTATTCTGCCGTTTGACCATATCATTGCCAAGGAAGATGTTGACCCTAAGCTCTACGATAAGTTAATGAGTGAAGCAGTAGGCATCCTCAACTGGGCGGTCGAAGGTGCTATCAAGTATCAACTCGAAGGGCTTGATGTACCAGAAAGCATAAAGTCTGCTGTTGAAGATTACCGTGGTCAGATGGACGAAGTACAAGCTTTCCTGGAAGACGAAACTGTACCGTGCGAGGGTGCTCAAGTCTCATCGAAAGTCCTTTACTCAAAGTTCCAAGACTGGGCTAGAAGAAATGGCGAATATGTGTTTAGCCACAAGGCGTTTAGCCAAAAGATGAAAGATAAGTGTAAAAAGAAGCATACAAGAGTTGGGACAGTTTACCTGGGAATCAGAACAACTGAAACTGTAATTGGAGATACTGCCAAGGAGGTGCAATAGCAATGGCATTAATCACATTCAGAGCTGATGCTAATGCAATGGTGGTAACTGAATCGTACGAAGACTTAGTTCCAAAGATTGCCACTCATAAGTTTGTGGAGGTTCATGAACAAGGACGGCCAGAACAAACAAGTAAGTATCTGGTAAACACTGAAAACATTTTGTGGGTTAAGGAGTAATCAATTATGCTTAGCGACAATAAACATTATCCCCTGTTAGAAAAACTGGACGATGAAGAAGGTGAATGGTGGGGAAGCTATACCTGTGCGATCACTGAAGATGACAGCTGGGATATGGGAGATGCAGCTGTGCTGGCAATTGCCTATTTGGTGGAGAGTGGATATCTCACTTACGAAGAAGTAGTCAAAGCCACGCAAGCATTGGATAAATGCAGTGACTGGGGAATTGGTAAGGCAACCTTCATTGAACGTGTCATGAAAGACGCAAGCGCAGTTAGAGCGAAAGGCGCGGACTAGCCAATGCACGAGTCAGATATTCAGAAGTTAACCATGGTTGCCTTATCAAAAGACAACTGCACAGTGTTCAGAACAAACGCAGGCAAGTTTCGTAGCATGGACGGTAAGAGAATTATCCAGGGCTTGCCAGTCGGTCACTTCGATTTGTATGGGTTTAAGCATGACGGCGGCAAGATATTCTACATTGAAATGAAAGACAAGACAGGTAAGGCTAGAGACAGCCAGATTAGGTTTCATGAAATGCTTAGCCGCTGGGGAGTTATCCACGGCATTGCACGAAGCCCAGAGGATGCATTAAAGATTGTAGACGAGGAGTTAGTAGGTTATGGTTTCGACAGATAAATGTGCTGAGTGCAAGACACCGCTTGAAGACGGACAAGAATGCTATGAAGTTGACGGCTTTATACTGTGCAGTGATGATTGCCTAGTAGATTTTATGATGGAGTACTATTGCCCAATTAAGAAGGTTTACCATGGTTGAGCAGATCAGAATGATGAATGCTTACCTGCAGGCGGCTTTAGAAGGCCGTGAGCAGGTTTGCCAAGAGATTGTGTATAATTACGCCCACGTCTATAGAAAGCCCGTGAGAGATGTGTTAGCGATGATTAGCGTTGGCTTAATGGATCCGACCGGGTTCAGTCATAAGGACTATCACAAGATTAAAGAAATGATGATTAAGCAAGTATCACCACGCTGGGAGCGGCTGGGTTTTAATAGCGAAGAAGAGATGAAAGAGAATGAGCAAAGATATAACAACGATGAGCAAGCTTAAACAAGCTGAGGAACTGGTCCACAAGGCGGTTAAAGAGTGGAATAAAGGCGAGCTGGACAAGGCTGTCTACAATGACAGTCTGCGTAAGGCAAGACACCTTATCTTTGAAGCCTACTATAGCGAAGAATATGGTGAAAAGAAGGAAGTGCAGCATGACAACATGGAACAAGATTGACCATCCTGCGTTGTATGCTGTGGCAGTTAACCTTGACCGTAACCATTGGTATGTTGCTCATAACGCCAATGGTAAGGCCAAGATTTACATTGACTTGGCAAGTGCATTAATCCAGCTGGAACGGACTAGAGAGAAATACGCTTGCCCAGTAAAGCTGATTTCATACAAGCTTGATGCAGAGGTTATTACAGAATAGCAAGGGAGTTATTGTAATGTATTACATTCCAAAGAACGGAAGCCGCAACAAGCTGGACAATGCAGAGATCAGAAGACGGTTTAAGGCGAAGGCAGGTCACTGGGAATTGCTTTATCCAGGGATTGAAGACATTAACAAGCTGTCAATTAAGGCAGATGTAAAGTGCTTGGACTGCGGCAAAGAGCAGCATGTAGGCTTGAACCAATGGCTAAGCCCTAAGAATTTAACGAATGGGTGTCCATACTGCGAACAACATTGAGATTGAAAAACTTAAAGCTAAGCGGTCAATGGATATTCTGGACAAGTTGAGAGAAAAGGACAAGGAATGAAGATTGTATTTGACGTACTGTTTGGCTTAATCGTAGTCGCAAGTTTAATTGGCTGGGGGGTGTGGATTATCGATGATTAGCTACAAGGACACAATTAGATTAAAGGCATCAGAAGCAATCACCAGCATTGCCAATAAAGTTGAAGGCCAGTCATTATTGTTTGCAGGCACTGAGCTGATTACTGAGCTGCTAGCAAGCGGTGTAAATCCTAACCTGTTAGATCAAGCCGTGAAGACAGTCAATGAAAAGCTGGAGAGCAATGAGTATGAGTTGTTTTGATTTCACGATAGTTGAAGGTGAGGCGGTTGAAGACTGCATCAAGCGAGCATATTTAGAAAAGCCCATTGAGAGGCCTGTTAAGTTGACCATACGGGCTGTCTCAGCCATTCCCAGATCATATACGGATAATCACGCTGATGCGTGTTTAGCGGGGCTAGAATGGCCCTCCAAGCGCCTTGACGTAAGCCAGGTGTGCAAGTCACTTGAAGGGCTTGCCTATGACGACATCAAGCGTGTGGCAATGGTTGATGCAGCTAAGGTTTATGGCAGTGAGAATAAAATTGATGTGAGAGTGGAGGACTTATGTTACTGACGGCACTTATTTATCTCAGCTGGGGAGGGCTGATTGTGGCTATTGCATTCTTAATGTGCAAGCCCAGTCCGCTGACCACGCTGATTTTTCTGGGCTTTATGCTTACAGCTTACTGGTCGGTGATGATCGTATGATTTTTCCAGAGATTGATGTGAAGCAGACAGCATTAAACGTACAGACCTTTTTCAACGACACGGTACCACGGATTTTTAATTTTGCTGGGCGGTCTATCAACGACTTGACCAAGCCCGAAGAATGGCAAAAGCATTACCAGGAAGAATCAACGGGCAATGAGTATGAGCAAGCAGTTGATGCACTGATTGAAGCGATTGGTATTATGCGTGATGGAGAGGTCTACCACTACCACAGAACGCTGTTGATTGATTGTTATATCAAGCGTAAGAATAACCTTGATGAAGAAATTAAACTTGGACTGGGTGAACGGACAGTGAATAAATACCGCCAGCAAGCATGTGTTGAATTTGCTGAATGCTTTGAAGGCGTAAAGGCAAGACGAGGTTTAAACATAGCAGGCGTGCTTGTAGAAACATGCGGCGAGTGTGCGGTATAAATACGGTGCTCATGCACTAAGTCAAAGATATTATTAAAGAGTACTCATATGAGTACAGTGTCTCAGCGTGATGGGTGAAACTAATAAATGGTCTGTGACCTCCTTTTTTACTTTTAAACATTGGGTTACATTTTTTCGATAGTATGTTTTCATTGTAGTGACACGACACCATAGAGAGCCGCTGGGTGCAAGCCCCAGGTCGTGCATTGCTGTGAACAGTGTGGAAAGCTGCGAACAGCAAATTGTAAACTGTAATTTAAATTTAGTACTAGATCTCATTATTTTTTTATTGCAGTTGTGTTTCGGTTGAAAGCTGGTTCGATTCCAGCGCACAACTTAGCCCAGCTTCCTCCAGCTGGGCATTCTACCTCACCTAAAGGTATAGATAACAGCATTTTTGTTTTACTATTCTCTTTCGCACAGTGAGCTGGGGTTCG
The DNA here is from genome assembly GCF_030230715.1 of Aerococcus sp. UMB1112A. Lineage (NCBI taxonomy): Bacteria > Bacillati > Bacillota > Bacilli > Lactobacillales > Aerococcaceae > Aerococcus > Aerococcus sp. UMB1112A. The sequence goes on from NZ_JASPDS010000012.1 coordinate 12,587, forward strand.
ACTCCCCAGCTTGCCTTAGCCCTGCCGTGATAGCTAAACGCTTAGCGGGGCACGGCCATATCAACAGCTTACCGGCTGCAGATGATATAGCTAAGGGTTGATTTCATTACTTGAACCTAAGAGCTAATAATTCGTAACACAAATCAAATCATCTCATTTCTACAAACCATTAAGTTAGGACTTTAAGTCTGGTTCGATTCCAGACAATGGTTATTTTCATTTAAGGAGCAGTTATGAAACGTAAGCTAACTTTGCTAGGCGATAAAGGCTATCCGCTCTACGTCATGCACTTTAGTCCACTGTGTCCAGAAAAGGCATACCTGGACTTGAGAAAAGCTGCAGAGTGGAAAACATGCTTTAAGTTTGATAAAGGCATCGATTATTTAACACTGATCGGTGACGGCTATCGAAAGTTTAAACTCAATTGGCAGTGGATTAATCAACTAGAGAAATATAGATAGAAAGCAGATAACCTATGGAAACATATAAAAGTTACACTGACAAGCTGGCGGATACCTTAGCTAAAAAGAACGCAGCCTACGGTGACGCATTTGGCAAGAGTATTGAAAAGTACGGCTACATTGCGGCACTGGTGAGAATGTCAGACAAGTGGAATCGACTGAATACTTTAATGCTTGATAGTAACGGCATAGATAACCTGGGCGAATCAGTCCAGGACACCTTGCTTGATCTAGCTGGGTATTGCGTTTTGACCATGGCGGAGTTGGACAATGAGGATAAACACTAAGCACTACCAGATTATCCACGACTGCGAGAAGCGGTATGGTTCAATTATGGCTACTCCAGAGTGTGAACTGCGGCAACTGCAAACTGAACTGAATCATGAAGAACATCCAGACATCCCAATCAAGTGGACAGACAGCAATCGAGAGAAGTTTGAGCAAATGACAATCCAAATGGTCGATGAAGGATATTCAGCCAATGCAATAGCCGGTGAACTAGGAGCTGGATATTCCACGGTGAAGAGGGTTATAGCCAAATACAACTTGACCGTAAAGGGTAACTTCCGCTGGGTTCTGACTGACGCTGTGGGCAATGTCTATTATGCTACATCAAAAGGCCAAGCCCGCAAGTACTTGCTTGGTGGAACCGTAGGCGGCAATCCCGATTGGATTGAGCGGCAACTTGTAAACGATGGTTATACTGTCAAATACAGACAATCAATCTGGGCTGACATAGCTAACGGAGATTACTACATTACACCACATGGCTTGTTCTTGAAGCATGGAGATGACAGCTATGAAAACTAACAATTTTAGTTTACGCAGCTTCCCAGATGGAACGCAGACCACGATCAGTGACAACGAGATTATGCTTTATGGAGCTGATGGTAAAGAGTGGGCTAGGATTATACGAACAGACACTGAATTAATTCCGTTTCCAACTGACGATATACCGAACGATTGCAAAGAAATTCTTAAAAATGTTTGCAAATCGGCAATGAAAGGTATATAATAGACGTATAGGTTATTTCTTAGGGACTAAAGACTAGTAACAGAAAACTGATGTTTTGAAAGGAGGTGAAAACAATATCTGAATTAATTCAGACAAGGGTTTATAAGCTGCACCCTAATAAGGTCATGAGACAGGCTTTGGATGAAGCGTGCGACTATCGCCGCTACTGCTTTAACCAAGGACTCGCTTTATGGAATGAGATGTATGAAGCAAGGCAGATTGCCAAAGCCACAAAGCAAAAAGACCTGCTTAAATCATATCCATCACCAACTGAACGAAGAGTTCGTGATGAATTGGTCGCCAATAAAGCCGACTGGCAGTATCAGTATTCAGCGCACTTGCTGCAGCTTGCTATTACTGATCTTGCTAATGCTTGGAGCAATTTCTTCAATAAAGCCCAGCCAAACTGGGGCAAGCCTAAATTTAAGTCAAAGAAAGCACCTAGACAAGGCTTTAAAAGTGATCAGAGCCGGATCAAAGATGGAGTTCTTTATTTGGAACGGGCAAAAGAAAGTACCATTCCAAAAGATCAATGGCGAGGCTTTAAGTTAAGTGAAGAACCCTTGTCTGAGAAATTCGGCGTTGTCAGCTACTTTAAAGAAAAAGGTCGTTATTACGCGGCCATTCCTTTTCAAGTTGAAAACGTCAAGCAACCAGCTAAGACAGGCAAGGCAACAGCAGTTGACGTGAACGTTGGTCACTTTGACTACACGGAAGGCCGGATAAACGTTCTACCTAAGCGTCTCAACAGGATTTATAAGCGAATAAAGCACTATCAACGTCAGCTTGCCAGAAAACGGGCTGAAAATGGACAAGCATCCTACAATAGCAAGAACTACTTGAAGACGAAAGCCAAGCTTCAAGCATGCTATCGGAAGGTTGGAAATATCCAAAATGACTTGATACAAAAGTTTACGACTAGACTGGTCAAGGACTACGACAAGATCGTGATCGAAAACCTGTCGGTTAAGGGTATGCTTATGAGCCACGTGGCTTCAAAGGGTGTTCATCGGTCGATGTTTGGCAAGTTTAAGCAGATATTGACTTACAAGTGCGATTGGTACGGTAAAGACCTTATTCTGGCAAATAAGCTGTACCCGTCTACTCAGCGTTGCGCGGCTTGTAGCAATGTCAAAAAAGGTGATGACAAGATCACCCTTTATGGAAACAAGAAACATGGTACCAAGCACAACGAGTACGTCTGCTATAACGAAAAATGCCCGAACTACAATAAAGTCGTAGATCGGGACAAGAATGCGATGCTTAGCCTTTTAGCGCTGGCTGAGCATCCAGAATTGAATCATGCGCTATAAATTTTAGTAGAAAGGAAGTTAAGGCTGCGGCTTCGGTCATAGCCATGCGGGTTAGCTGTACCCGAGGAAGGGCGAGAGCTTTTCCAAGAAGTTGCAAGAGTGGCACGCAAGTACCTGCGCTGGTCAATGCGATTACCTCCTCGTTGAGATATCGGAATACTGGTGATGACGGCAATAAGGAAAACGTTTGTATTTAAGTCTTCGGATATGTAGTCAAAAAACAAAAATTGCCTACATTACACACGTTTTTTGCAGCAGGTGAAATGGTGTCTATTAGTAAACGTGAACGGAATGCTAAACGCTATATTGAATCTTTGCTTGAAGACTATCCACACTATGACGAATACGTAGAGCAACGGAGATTTGAACTCCAGCACCCATATGTAGAGCCGGACGACAATGTGGGTGGGGGTCGATCTAGCAGCAGTACACCTTATCAAGAACGATGGATTGTAACGCTTGATGAAGACAAGCGGCTGAACGCATTAAGACAAGAGCACATGGCAATCCGGACTTGTTTTGAAGAGGCACCAGAAGAAGTACAGACAATCTGTAAAGAACTGTATTTCAAACCGTCAAGACTGAGAAATGCACACACCATTTCTGACTTAGTAATGCAAGGAAAAGTCCTTGTAAGCCGTGCAGACGGCTATAGGAAATGGAACGAATTTATTTTTGATGTAGCTAAAGAGCTACATTTGCCAATCTAGTAATTAATATGTCATTTGACGAGTTATTGTGGGTCACTGCATTTTGGAAATTCAGACTCACATGACTTCGGCTATAGTGTGGGTGGAACTGCACTATAGTCTTAAACCCTTGCATAGCGCTCTACTGCGGAGTAGGGATGCTATACTCAAGCGATGACGATCAACTGATCCGAGCGGGTTATTATAGCCGGTATAGCCGGCTTTTTCATTTGTGGAGGTATTTATGCCAATTATTTTTTGGGTAGGGCTATTAGCTGGACTGTTTAGCCCTGCATTGTCTTTAGTTGCAGTGGCTATCTTGCCAAGACATGGCGTTGAAATTGCTACAGCCACACTGATTTTAGGCGAATTTGTTGGTTGGCCACTGGTCATTATTGGGGTCCTGGTCAGATGGCTTGGATAATTTTATGTTAATGCTTCCGGAACTTAGCGTAGTCCGGAATGCAATTGCCTTGCTATGGATTATCATTATGGCCTATGAACTGACTATGCTTGACCAGGACAGTCGGCAAAACGAAAGAAAGCATATAGTTAAAATAGCTATATTGTTTGCATTAGTGATAGGGACATTATTTATCTAATGAAATTTATTGATTTATTTGCTGGGATAGGTGGCTTCCACACTGGCCTAGAAAAAGCTGGGCACACCTGTGTGGGCTGGGTAGAGTGGGATAAGTTTGCTCGACAGAGTTACCAAGCTATCTATGACACAGACGGATTATATACAGCAACAGACATTCAAGATGTTAAAGGAGTTGATCTACCAGATGCAGACTTGTGGACATTCGGAAGCCCTTGCACAGACATTTCACTTGCTGGACGAAAAGAAGGACTTAAAGGTAAGCACAGCAGTATGTTCTTTGAAATTGTCCGATGCCTTGAAGAAAGAGTACAAGCTCAAAAGGAGCTCCCTGCCTTTTTGCTCATGGAAAACGTTAAAGCACTGTTATCAAGCAATGGAGGATGGGACTTTGCCCGGGTGCTCATTGAAATGGACAAAGTCGGGTATGATTGTGAATGGAAAGTTTATAACACTGCCGACTACCTCCCACAAAATAGAGAGCGAGTGTATATTGTCGGACATCTTAGAAAAAAAAATACAGCCCAAATATTTTCTAGGCCAGGACAAAGTTCAGCAGCTGATCGACAATCTCAGAGAAAAATAAACGTAGTAGGAAACGTAAAGAAACCGACTCAGACTAGCCGGGGCGATCGGTATGTAGTGCTGGGCGATGGACTAGCACCTACACTACTGGCAACCAACTATAAAGATCCACTAAAAATACTAATCCGCAAGCGTACTCATAAGATTGTCCAGATTGGCAATACAAGCACGTCAAAAAGCTATGGTGGTAATCCTACTGTGGGCAGAACATATAGCCCAGGTGGAATTGCACCTACCTTAAATACTGGCGGTGGCGGCAGTCGGATACCGCAGATTGTTACCGATAATCTAGCGATTAGAAAACTTACACCAAGGGAATGCTGGCGGCTCCAGGGCTTTTCTGACGATCAGTTCGATAGAGCAAAGGATGCTGGGCTGAGTGATACGCAACTATACAAGCAAGCTGGGAATGCAGTTAGTGTTCCAGTAGTTTACGATATAGGAAAGAGGTTGCACTTTGCTTGAAGGCTTAATCGTAATGTTTCTTGGGCTACTTATAGTAGCAATAGGCGACAGCGTTAGCATTAGTCGACATTTTAAAGCGGCTGACTTTATTATTACTGTAGGTGTAATCATTGTCATTATAGGCTTAATGGCTTTAGGATTTGGCATATATGCTAAATGGTATGCTTGAATTTAAAAGTGGAAGCCTTTAAACCTTTTTGTTTTCTTCCTATATTGCCACGTGGAGACGTTGACTTGCTACCTTGCCAAGTGTACTATAAGATAAAAAAGGAGGGCAACACATGGCAATTACCGAAGCAAGAAAAAGAGCCAACCAGAAATGGAATGAAGCTCATAAAGAAGAAATGCGTTACCTGCAATATCGATCAAAGGCTAGAAAGTTCATTAGCGATCTAGCCAATGATGACGACCTCAGAGACCTGGTAAAACGTATCAAGGAAAAGCAAGAAAAAAAGTAGAACTTTTCCTTGCAATGTACTTGTCAAGGTGTATAATAGAGAGCGTAAAGGAGGAAAACTAAAATGTTATACAACGTAAAGGTAAACCACGAAGATTTAGGTGAATTTGAATCAGCTGAAAAGCTTTGGCAAGCAATTAGCGAGGCTGACCTAGCAGCTGGTGATCTGGCCGCCTGGGAAGACATTGACGACAGCTCAGTGCCAGCCCTTTTGAAGGAAGCTAAGGACCAGGGCTTCATCGATGACTATGATCTGGAAGAAGTTCCGGACCGTGAACCACTAGAAGATTACCTGGAGGACGCTTTGGAATATCCAGAACAAGCAGGTGTAAAGCTGGAAGACGTGCTGGCTGGCGCTAGAGAATACGCTGGATTGAAGATTACTGACGATCAAATCAAGGAATATGTTCGCCAATACAATGAAGGCGCAGATAGCCACACTGGACTGTATGATGAAATTATGGACCAAGTTGTACGTGCTATTGAAAGTGTGGACTACGATAAGCTGGTTCGCTGGACAGACTGGGTAGGCGGTGACGATACTGCTGCTAACTTGTTAAGTAAATAATCGATAGCTCCCCAAAAAAGCTTGGGGGGCTATTTTTTTATGCTTTAAAAAAGCTTAGGGGGTGTTTTTTCTGAGTTCAAAAAAAGCCTGGGGGGTGATTTTTGGGAGGCAAAAATTGACTGGGGGGTGTTTTTTTCTAGGACTGAATTTTGACTGGGGGCGTTTTTTGGCAGCCGATTGTTGACTGGGGGTGATTAATGGTAGTGAAGTTAGACTGGGGAGTGTGATAATTAATATACTGGGGAAGGTGACACACGATCTATCCATGCAGCCGAAACACAGTGATTGCCCGTCAGACAGCCATAATACGGCATGTGAGGCGTTTTAAGCAAGCCTGTGGTAGGGGTTTACCTATGGTCTATACTGAAACGGCTTAAAATTGATTCTGTGGCGTGCTGAGCGGCTATATCCACACGGAAATACATAACACAAAAAAGACAGTCAGCGGTTGAGGAAAGAATGCTGACTGCCTTTATATACTGTATGAATGTTTGCTCTCTCTTTAGTGCACTTGGGGAGAACATGTCGCTGAAATATTGGATGGAAAGCCGTGCTAGCTTGCGGCTTTCGCTATATACTCTATCACAAGAGGGATGATCTGGCAAATAAAAAAAGCACCCACTGTTTGGTGTCAGTGAGTGCTAGACAGACAACCCTAACACTAGCCCAGCCTATGTAACACCAAAGCTCCATAGGATTTCTCGTCCCGTGAACTAGCTGAATCATCTGTCTGCAAGCCGCTAAACGGCACGTAGCAAGAGCAACTGGCTGATAGGATCCAGTGCCCTTTATATAAAATACCGTTCCTAGTCCGCCACATGAAGGCGTGGGGCAATCAGCATACCATACGATCATACAAAGCGTGAACGGCTTGTATATCTAGTATACCATAGCCAATCATAAACTGACAATCAGCCGACCAACCAATCGAACGATCTGTCGGTCAGCTGGCCAACTGGCTGCGAAAAAATAAAAAATAAAAAATCACCCCAGTTGTACAGCAAATCCTCCTAAGGCGAAAATAAAAAAGGTGAAAATCGGTCAGACGTAGAGCTATAATTATATTCTAAGCGTTCATTAATCTTATTCTAAGGATTTTTTAATTTAATTTTATTATATACAAATCTAAAAATGTATAGTTTACCTTTTTGACGCCCCGGCTGCCGGGCTATATAAGGAAGAAAACAGAAAATTTTGCGTTTCTTCCTTATATATGTATTTTTGGCCAGGTACTTTTTTAGTGGATCTGCTAGCAGTGGGCGCTTTATATGATCACGGGGGGCAGCTTCTTTGGATCCACGCGGCCGGGTTTTTGATCTGCTACTTTTTAGCAGCCCTTTTAGTGGGCTTGCCTTTGGATCTTGCCAGCTTACGGGCCGGCCTTTTTTTGATCCTGCTACTTTTTGCCGGCTGTTTTTCCCTACTTCCTTTTTACCATGCTTTTTAGGATCACTAACAAGCCAGGTGGGCCGGGGCTTGATGTAGCGCCAAAAACTTTTTTAAAAAAAGTCTTGCCAGGGGGGTTGCATTACCAGTGGTTAGATGCTAGTATTAAGTATCCTATAAAAAAGGAGGTGAAGCCCTTGACCGACAAGGAAGCCGAAAAGGCGAAAAGGGCCGCGTATATGAGAAGCTACCGGGCGCGCTTAAAAGCTGATCCCAAAAAGGCGGCAAAAGAGCTACATAGTCGTAAGTACAGTTCAGTAAAAAGCTATATTCGGCTACACGCCAGCATCAAAGAGCTAGGCGAAATTCGGGAACTAGCAGCCGCAAGACATAAAGCTTTACTAGCCGCCAAAAAGAAAAAATAAAAAGTTAGCTTTTACGCTTGCATTACCGGTGGTAATGAGTATAATTAGGATTGTAAGCAAGAAAAAGCTCACGGGGGCAATTGGAACCTGGCCCCGTGAGCTTCAAGAAATTATTACAGACCTAAAAAGGGCTGTACTTATATAGTACAGTAAAGCCCCTTTTAGGTCAATAGCCTAGGAGGGGCTTTTTAAAATGACTAAAAGCATTAAAATCGACTTCACCAAATTGGAAAAGGCTTTAAGCCTAAGTGAAAAATGGTTTGACCTTGGCGGCGGCCTTTACGCTTCCAAAGTAGGCAAGGAAGCAAGCAAGGCGCTTTTTACAAGTAAAAGAGCCGCCGGCCGTGATTATATCGTGGTTGACACGAAAAGCCGGGCTATCACCGCTAAAGACACTTTAGCAGATTTAACCGGGTTCAAAAAGGTAGAAAAAGCCGTAATCTTGGCCGCTAGCAGCTACGAAAGCACTATAAAAGCAGAGCAACCGGGAAAAGAAAAGGTAGCAAAGGCCGCTAAGAAGCCAGCTAAGCAAGCAAGCAAGCCAGTACAGCCGGCCGGCCTTCAGTTTGGGCCGGGCTTGGTAAGTGATAAAGAAGGTAAGATAACCATTGCTAGCTTGCTTCACGCGGGCAAGGTGTACGCTAGTCGTACCGTACCGGCTGAATTTTCAGCCCGGTTTAAGAAGTACAGCGCTGATAATCAGCTACTACTTTACTTGCAAGGCGGGCCAGGTTGCAACCAGGTTGCAACCTACCGCGGTTGGCTGAAGCAAGGCCGCCAGGTAACCAAGGGGCAGCACGGGCTTAAAATCCTTGCCCCGAAAATGGTTATAAAAGAAGATGGAACGAAAGCAATTGACGGCTTGCGCCTGGTTACACTTTTTAGCGTTGATCAAACCGAACTGGCAAGCCAGGAAGCATAGGAGGATAGAAAAGTGTTACGTACTATTAGTAAAGACTTTAGAGCAAACTTATACGCCTTCTTCCTTGAGAACTGGCAAGGGGACGAACCGACCCCGGCCAGCGCTGAAGAAGCTTTAAAGGCTGAAGGGGAAATGTTCGAAAGCGAATACGGTTGGCGAATTGAGCAAGTAGGCCGCCAAAAGGCCTTTAAAGAATATAAAGACGCCTTAGCCGGGGCTATCTTCCCGGCCTGGCTGTTGGGGCCGTGTGTAGCACTTGACACGCTGGCCGACCTAGAAGAAGCCAATCCCGCCGAAAAGAAGGCACTGGCTAAAAAATACACTGAAGAAGAAGCCGAACGAGAATTAACTTGGCTTCTATACCGGGAAATGGAAAGAGGTGCCCGCTATGACGCTTAATGAAATTGCGGCCGGGGCTTTATGTAATGGAATTGATGACTAAAAGGAGATAATATTATGACTAAATTTAAAAGCTATGTAACGCGTGAAATTGGTAACTTTTTGTGGGACGGGTTCACGGACCCGGCCAGCGTAGGGGTTAACCTTTTTAACCTCCTTGACGGCGCGGCCCTTGTAGGTGTCGACTTGACCGACGAGCAGAAAAATAGCGTACTCGCCCACGTCAACGAGATTGACGGTTGGACTTCAACCGACGAAGAAGTCCGGGACCTGATTGCGGCCGCTACTGATTGCATGGACTATAAAAAAATGTATGCTTGGTTAGCTTTCGTTGTGGGTGATACCACGGCGGCCGGTTTGGTCAAGGGGTGGGAAGAAGAAGCACAAGAAATTCTAGACCGTTTCGACCGCTTAAATGATTGCCACACAATGACTGTTGGGGAATGGTTAGCGTACTATCAAGAAGAAGCAGCAGAGACAACCGACCCCGAAGAACGGGACGCGATCAGGGCAGCCGCTTCCCTACTAGACGGGGAGGACCCGGAAGCTTTGGCGGTCTGCTATGTAGCAACTGATCCGGTAGACTTTGTTATCTTGCCTTACGGCGCAACCACAGCAGCAGAAAAACAGTTATGTCGTAATTTGAGTTTATAAGGAGGCTAAATCGTGATTGATTTAATTCTGATTGTGCTGTTTTCTGTGATTGGCTTTATTGCCGGCCGCTATCCTGGTTATCTTTACAAGTAGGAGGAATTATATTATGTTTGATATTATTGCTGGTATTTTTAACTTCATTAAGAATTTATTTTGGGTAGCTAGCAGGAAGCCGGGTTCATCCTGGCTGCTTGGTAACGTTCGACCGATTGACGCAAAGGCGGCTATCATTCTTCTTATTCTTTTAGGGGCCGTCATTGGCGGCGGCGTGGTCTGGTATGTAGCACGGCGGCGGCGGGCCGCTGCTATTCTTCAAACTTTAGCGGCCGGCTATAGCAGCTTTTCCTTTTGGCTAAAGGACGGCGGCGCGCTTTACATTGACGGCGTAAAGGGCCGGTACGTTTCGACTGAAGACTTTAGCACTGAACCGACTTCGCCGGCGTTTGACTTGCGGCTTACTACTAAGCAAGCTAAAAAGCTACTCGACCGCGCCGGGTTTGAGTGTTTTGACTGATTTGATTTAATTGCAAGCCTTGACCCTTGACGGGTTAAGGTTTTTTTTATTGCAGTAATTTGTGAATAATTCACATGATACTGCATTCCTGAGCCTAGCCGCTATAACTAGACCGCTCTATTAGCCCGCTACACGGCCGCTAGTCGGTAGCTCTATATTCACCTACCATAGACCACACAAGCCCGCTTATATAGCATGCTAGACACGATAGAGAGCAAGGCCACTTACATGGTCTGTTATCTACCACGCTTGCCTGGTAGCTTACCCGGCCGCTACTACCACGACCACAGCACGACATGACACAGAGCAGCAGACCACACAACACAGCACGACCGACCACAGCACGGCAGCTGGGTATATAGTACCGGGCTTTTAAACCGGGGAAAAAATAGGCCGCTAAAAAAGCACGTTCCGAAGCGTGCTTTTTGTTTATGGTCTTATATTATATAACAGTTATTATCTTATTGTTATTTAAATAGGTAGAAAATACCTTTTATAATGTTTAGGTAGATTTTACCTTTAACCCTTTAGGTAAATTATACCTTTATACCCCCCTATAGGTAAAAAATACCTTTATCCTGCTGGGGGAGCGGGCGCCAGGGGGGATCACGCAATAAATTCGTTTTTGGTAAGTCTGCTATACACCCCGTTTTATATACAGGTAGCGCTTACCTCAGCGAACTTATTGCGTTCACCTTCATACTAGCACAATCCAGGCAAAACGCAAGACAGCCCAGGAAAACTTTTTCCAGGCTGCTGATTCTTGCGGTGTTAATTTTTAAATATTTATATTACACGTAGTATAACACAAGTCTAGCCAAAAATCTACCCGCTGCATAGACCTCCACACGGGAGGGGGAGGGTAATTGCTCAGATAGCCCTAGAATCAATTTTTAGCCCCGTACAGGCGCTTTAGATTTATTTTAAGACAATCAACCACACGATGACTTGAGCAACTCAGAGACACCTTAATTTTCGTTTTTGAAAAATCACCTGGCCTCAGCTGCATCCCGTGACAGGCGTGACAGATGCGTCACATGCCCCTCAGCCCTTGGGAGAGTAAGGCTCAAGCCACCTTAGTGTGACGCATTCTCTGTTTTTCTCTATACTTCTCTATATAGAAGAAGAAGAATTCTATATTATATATGAGATTTGGCCTGCAAGCGTCACATGAAATGGCTTACAACACTTATGGCTGTAAGTGTGACGCATCTGTCACACCACTTTTCTTTCAGTCACATTTTCATAGTTTTCAATGACTATTGGTATATACCAACCCCAATCAAAGTGTGGACTTCGGAGGGCCGGCCATTGAGAAAAAAATGAAACGAATGGGCCACTCAAAGGTGTTAATATAAAAAGTAAATCAAATGACGAAATTGTTTTCTTTCTTAAAAATGATCTAGGTGATTAGCATGACAGTTTATAGCATCAACAAGGGAATTGGCTGGGCCTCCAGTGGGGTTGAATATGCACAGGCCTACCGAAGCCAGGTCTTTCGTAAGTTGGGAGTAAAGGCCAAGTTCATTTTTACTGATTGGATTGGCTATGAAAACATTGCCCACTTAACCAGGAATCTGGGTTTTGAAGATAAGGAAATCATTTGGCTGTATACCTTTTTCACTGACTTTGAAATCCGGGCAGGCTGCTTTACTTTGGGCGACTTGGAAAAGGTTCTACCGCCAATTATAAAGCGTAAGCACTTAGGCAAGGCGGTTCGCTATATCTTTGCCAATGACTTTTGGGCTACGGCTTATTTGAAGGATTTGAAATCAAACATCGTTGACCGGGTTGAATATGTATCTGGGGTGAACCTAGTCAGAAAGGACTATTATAGCTATGGTCGTTACTGCAGCGAGTTTTACGCTCCAGAAAACAATCGAGCCAAGCTTTACCAGCGCCGCTTTTACAATGAAGACGGGACAACCGCTTATGATGAAATCATCGATGGTGACCAGGAAGTCTTCAAGTTCAAAGATGAAATTCTGTACTCTAAGCATGAGCTTTTAATCAAGATGCTGCAGGAACTTAATTTTTCCAAAGCAGACATCATCTTGATCGACCGGGCTGGAGACCAGGGCCAGGAAATTCTAGAAAACCGTGGTAAGGCCCAGGTGGGGACGGTCATTCACGCTGAGCACTTCAGTGAAGCTGAGACTAATGACACTACCATTCTTTGGAATAATTACTATGAGTATATGCTTGAGCATGATGACCAGATTGACTTTTATGTGACGGCAACTGACTGGCAGAAAAAGTTGATGGAAGAACAGTTCTTAAAGTATAAGGGTAAGAAGCCCCAGATTTATGTAATTCCAGTGGGCAGCTTAAAAGAATTGAAGAAACCAGATTTTGCCTCACGCAACCCTTTCAGTCTGGTGACGGCCTCACGCTTAGCCAGCGAGAAGCATTTGGACTGGGCAATTCGCGCTGTGGCTAAAGCTAAGAAATCCTTGCCGCAACTTAGTTTGGACATTTACGGAGAAGGTTCCGAACGAGCCATACTGGAAGATGTGATTAAGGAAGTTGGAGCTGTGGACTATGTTCACTTAAAGGGCCACCAGCAGATGGACAATATCTACCAGCACTACCAAGCCTATTTGTCCTGCTCGACCAGTGAAGGCTTTGGTCTCACCTTGATGGAAGCAGTGGGATCTGGCCTAGCTATGGTCGGGTTTGATGTCCGCTATGGAAACCAAACCTTTATCGCTGACAATGGCCTTCTTTTGCCATATGATCGATTAGCAACCGTGTCAGATTATGTCAACGAAATGTCCCAGGCGATTGTCAAACTTTTCTCATCAGACTTAGCTGCTATGTCAGAGAAGTCTTATGCAATAGCTGACAAGTATAATGAGAAGCAGGTTGCCAAGCTATGGAAAAAGGTTATAGAAAGTGAGCTGCACCGTGATTAATCTTTTCTTTGAATATAATCAAAAAAGCCAGGACCTGGAAAGGTCGCTGAAACTGGCCGGTTACCAGCATCCAAGTGTGGTGATTCAAGACAATGGTTTTTTGCCAGATGGTGTCGATTCACCACTTAGATATTTTCTAGGCGTGGCGGGGTCTGAATTTACAGGCCGTCCCCGCTATTTTAACGAAATTGACCTGCCGAAGTTCTGGGAAATTAAGGCAGACTCGCAAGGTGGTGAAGTCCTAGATCATGGACAAAAGCAGGCCAATATCCGCTACTGGAAAAACAACAACCTTCGGCAGGTTAGCCAGGTTGAATGGCTAGATAAGTCTGGACAGGTTCGGGTGATTGACCACTACAACCAATGGGGATGGAAGTATGCAGTAACCAGCTGCGACAAAAACGGTCGGCAGGCTATGACTAGCTATTTTGCTTCCAACGGCCAGGAAGTTTTGATTCGTAACCATTTGACTGGGGATTATACTTACAATATGCCGAATGGGAAAATTTATAACTTCAAAAACATTAATCAGCTAACGGCCTATTATCTGGAAGAAGCAGACTTTAACTTGGATGAAGTTATCTTTAATTCTCTTGGCAGCTGCCTTTTCACCTTGATTCAGTTGAAGAAGAAGCCGTCCCACAATATCCTTTTCTGGCAGGAAAGCAATCAAGGAAGCGTGCCGGAAAATATGCTGTATATTCTACAAGATAGTCTGCCAGGCAGCAGGGTGATTGTCCAAGACAGGGGCGAATATAATAGGATTACTGGGCAACTGAACGGTCAGATGGCTAAGAAGGTCAACTACCTGGGGATTGTTTACCCATTCAAGCAGGAAAACCAAGCCAGAAAGCGGGCCTTGATCTTAACTAATTCTGACCAGATTGAGTGCCTCAAGCAGCTGGTCGAAGGCTTGCCAGACTGGCACTTTGATATTGCCGCCGTGACGGAAATGTCCAGTCGACTGATGAGCTTTGGGCATTATGAAAATGTGGGCCTCTATCCGGTCGCCAGGAAAAAGGATGTCGTCCGCTTGCTGGAAGAAGATGATCTCTATTTGGATATCAACTATGCTAATGAAATTTTGCAGGCCGGACGGCAGGCCTTTGAAAATCGCCTTTTGATTTTGGCCTTCAAGGATACTTTGCATTCACCGGAGTATGTAGCAACAGAAAACATTTTGGCGGCTGGGGATGCAGTAGGGATGATTACCGCAATCAAAGAATTATCGGATTATAAAGAATATGCTCGCCTGCTTAGCTTGCAAGAAGACCATGCTGGGTCAGAAACGGCTGAGCATTTCCGGAAAGTTTTATCAAACGTTCGCATGAGACAAAATTGAGACAAACAAGGCAGACAAAGATGGTATATTTATAGTATAGAAAATTAACAGGACAGCTATAGCGGCTGTCCTTTTTAGTTTGCTTGAAGGGAGGGAAAAGGAATGGCACAGAGAATCCAGTCAAGCCTAGTAGCTTTGGTAAACGGCAATCCAAACCGCAAGACCAAGAAGGAATTGAAACAGAATATCAAGAATGAACGGCTGCTAGCTGTTGATGATGATAAGCTGTCTAAAGTTCCTACATGGTTAGATGCCTATGGCAAAAAAGTTTTCAAAGAAACTGTGGACACATTCAAGTCTACTACGCTATACAACAATGCTGATGTAACCACCATTGCCCGCTATGCTGACATGATGAGTGAGCTAAAGAAGTGTAATGACGAACTAAAAAAGTCTGGCCGATCAAATGAGAAGGGCGATCCTTCTGGTTTCCTTTCTCTAAAGATCAAACTAAACACGGAGCTTGACAAATTGGCAGATAAGCTAGGGCTTATGCCTACGTCAAGAACCAGCCTAGCCTTGAACCTAAAAGATGACCTTCAATCCAAGGCCAAAAGAGAAGCACTGGCGGAAGGTGATGATTTTGATGAGTTTGGACAAGAAGCCTAAAGTATGGAATGGCAAACAGGTCGCTAAAGAAGAAAAGAAGAGTGAACGGTTTGGAACTAACAACAATGAGTTCTACCGTTCAGCATCCTGGCGATCAATTAGGCAGCAGGTACTTCAAAGAGACATGCACCTATGTCAGATTTGCAAGGCTGAGGGGCGCTATACGTTAGGCGATACTGTCCACCACATTGAGCCACTCAGAAAAACTGGAGATGATTCATACAAGGCTTTCAGTATGGATAACTTAATCACAGTGTGTCGGCAGTGCCACAACCGCCTGCACCGTGAAAAGGGCATGAAGCTTCAAAAGAAAATTCGCTACATCAAGCCAGATGATAAGACAGAAGTCTTTAAGCCTAACGATGAAATTTGGTAGGAGGTGATAAGGTGAATTATGCTGAATCACCAGACAATCCACTGAACATGAACACAAGGGGAATTGAAGAGTGGGTCAAGAACTATAAGGAGCAGGAACGTGAAGCATTCCATATTGTTTCTAGCCCACTCCCAGCGCTCGCTACAGAGGCGTATGCACGAGATGTAGTCAATGGCGTACAAATAGCCTGCAAGGAAGTTAAACGGGCTTGTATGCGATTTTTGCGAGATCTGGAGCGAAGCAGAACTGACCCCAACTTCATGTGGAGGTTTGATGAGTCAAAGGCATGGCGGCCAATCAGATTCATTGAGCAGAAAGTAACGCCAAGTAAAGGGACTATTCGAAGATTAGTTCTCCAGCCTTGGCAGCACTTTGTAGTTGGTAATCTGTTTGGCTGGGTTCACAAGGAAACTGGTCTAAGAAGATTCAGAGAAGCGCTGATCTTCATGGGACGTAAGAACGGTAGAGTTTTGCCGTTGTAAAAGTGCGGTAAATCGGTGAAAACCTCAATGAGAAGACACCGAGATAACTAATCAGATTGCGAAAGGCTGGTTAGCATTGTAGAGCATAGAGGTTGAACAAATATAATACCTCCACGAGACCGCACCTGGGCTAACCCAGAAAATATATGCCGAACTAGTAGGCGACTACTAGAAGCCAGGATAAAAAGCCTGTGCGATAACACAAATGAAAACTACGCTTGAGTCCGGTCTGGCTGACTACATGGTTGGCTTTGACGGAGAAAACGGAGCGAACGTATACTTCCTTGCGAACTCACAAAAACAATCATCAATCCTTTTTCAAGAAGCTAAGAACATGATCGACAGCTCGCCATGGCTGTCAGACAGATTCAGAACGACACGTTCAGAAATTCGTTTCCCAGCAACCAATGGTTCAATCGTTGCCATGTCTGCTGAAAAGAAAGACAAAGACGGGGAAAATTTACATTTCGGCGTGTTCGATGAAATTCACGAGTATAGAGACTACTCCTTGATTAACGTTATGAAGCGGTCACGTGGGACACGTACCCAGCCCTTAATCGTTTATATCACGACTGCGGGCTATGTATTAGACGGGCCATTAGCTGACATGATAGATCAAGGTGAAGACTGTCTCAACAATTACGAAGATGACGTTGATGAGCGCACATTCTATTTCCTTTGCAGCCTCGATGACAAGAAGGAAATGGATGACCCTAGAATGTGGGTTAAGGCTAATCCAAATATTGGGCTGATGGACTTAGCTGGTATGCTCGGAGACTATAAGAAAGATAGACGCAGCCCTAAGGAAAAAGCGGACTGGATGACCAAGCAATTTAATCTGTTTGCAGAAACAGATGAGCTTAGCTTTATCTCCCCAGAAACGCTAAAGAAAAACACTCGCAGTATTGACCTGGACACACTTGAAGGCCGTCAGTGCGTGGGTGGTTTCGACTTATCAGAAACAGAAGACTTTACAGCTGCCTGTTTGGAATTTCCACTTGATGACGGTTCAGTATTTTTCCTTGAGCACTCTTGGGTTCCGCAACCTCGTTATGAACGAGACAATAATCAAGAACGTATGAGAGCTTGGGAAGAAGCCGGAGACCTAACCATAATCCCTAAAGATTTTGTAGACTATGAGTACGTACTGGATTGGTTCAAAGAGATGTCTGAGAAGTACGACATCTTGCAGATCAACTACGACCCAGCCAAGGCCCTTAGATTAAATAAAGCTTTGGAGTTGGAGGGGTTTGTCACCAACATTACCAGACAGGGGGCTATTACTTTGTCCGGACCAATGCAGAATCTTAACGAAATGTTTTTGGACGGCAAGGTTGTCTTTAATAACCAATCAATGTTTAAGTGGTACGTCAATAACGTTCGGCTTATAAAAGACCGCAACGATAACTGGCTGCCAAGCAAAACTAGCATGTCAAGAAAAATTGACGGTTTTGCCGCAGCTCTTGACGCACACACAACAGTAATCAATATGCTTATGGAGAAGGACGAAGAGTCCGACACAAGCATGTTTATCTCATTCCGCTAAACGGAGGAGGTGATTAAACCAGATGTCATTTATGAGTAAAGTTCGCCAATTCTTTGGCGTTTACGACCAAGCAAATCAGATTGTTCAGAATCCTATGCCACAGCCTTTAGACATGGCAGGCGTGAAATTGGAACAGGCTACATTTTCAAGAGAACGTATTCTTGAAAGCAACGAGTACATTTTTAGCATTGTCACTAGACTATCAAACGTGCTAGCCAGCTTGCCTTTGCATGAGTATCAAAACTATAAGCAAATGGACAATGAGTCTTTAGCTGATTTGCTTAAAACGTCACCAAATCCGAACATGACGGCTTTTGAATTTATTGTTCGTTTGGAAACAGACCGCAACGTAAGTGGCAACGGCTACGCGTGGATTCAAAGAAGCTTGAGCACAGGCGAGCCTATTGCCTTGTGGCCGCTTGACCCAAACACGGTATCTATTCTAAGAAACACGGACAACAACAGTTACTGGTATAGAGTAACTAGTGACGTTTACAATTTCACGATTCCAATCAGTGATGTAATTCATGTAAAGCATGTCGTACCAAGCAATAGTTGGTACGGCGTTTCACCTATCGATGTGCTTTCATCATCTCTGAAATTTCAAAGAAGCATCGAGAACTTTTCACAGAGTGAAATGGACAAGAAGGACAAGTTTGTTCTTCAATATGACCGTTCAATCTCTCCGGAGAAACGGCAAGCAATGGTCAACGACTTCCTGCGAATGGTTAAGGAAAATGGTGGTGCTGTAGTCCAGGAAGCAGGATGGAATATCGAACGATATGAATCTAAATTTGAGCCTGCCGACTTGAACAGCGTTGAGCAAATTAGCCGTATTCGAATTGCTACGGCCTTCAACGTGCCTATCTCATTCTTGAATGATGACCAAGCCAAGTCTACTACCAACGTTGAGCACGTTAACTCACAATTTGTGACCATGACCTTGATGCCCATCATCAGACAATACGAATCTCAATTTAACATGAAGCTCTTTACTCCAGGACAGCGAGCAAAGGGCTTTTACTTTAGTTTCAATGTCAACGGTCTGCTCCGTGGTGATACGGCTGCCAGAACGCAATACTACCAGACGCTTACTCGTAACGGTATCTTCAAGCCAAATGAAATCAGAGAGCTTGAAGGGCAAGCGCCTATCTCAGATGAAGCGGCAGACCGCTTGTACATCTCTAAGGACCTTTACCCGCTTGATAAGTACTACGATGCAATCCTTGATAATCAAATTCAAACGGATACCAGCGTAGCGGCACCTAAGCAGGAAGGAGGTGAAAACGCACATGAAACTTCCTAAATTTCTCGATTACAAAGCACTCAGCAACAGCGAAGTAGAAATCGACATTGAAGGTGAAATCACATCTTCCGTCTATAACGAAACACAAACATCAGCCAGTCAATTCAGAGACTTGCTCAAGCAGATTGGAGACGTCAAGACGATCAATCTTCACATCAACTCCCCAGGCGGGGACGTGTTTGAGGGCGTGGCTATCTACAACATGCTTAAACAAAGCAAGGCTGACATCAACGTTTACATTGACGGCCTGGCTGCATCAATTGCCAGCGTTATTGCAATGGCAGGCAACACAATCATTATGCCAGAAAATTCAATGCTCATGATTCACAACCCGTGGACCATTGCCCAAGGCAACTCTAAGGAATTGCGAAAGATTGCTGATGACATGGACAAGATGAGTGAATCGATCAAGACTTCATATCTGTCAAAATCTAATGACAAGTTGGATTTGGATACCTTGAACCAGCTCATGGATGAAGAGACCTGGCTGACGGCTAAGGAAGCAACTGAGTATGGTTTGGCTGATGAAGTACTTGAACCTGTAAAGATGGTAGCATGCTTGACCGAAGAACAGGCTAAGAGCTTTAAGCATGCTCCAGAAGCATTGGTTACTGTTCATCCATTAAAAGCGGAAAAAGCGCCAGATGAAAGTTGGCGTCAAAAGGTAAAACTGTTAGCCCAGGAATCGATGGAATACCTGGACGATAACTTATTGTATTAACAAGGAGAACTATTAAATGAATTCTTATGAACTGAACGCAAAGCGCATGGCTTTGAAGGACTCATTGTCAAAGGCTGAACACCACATCATCGACTTGGCAAGCGACCCAAACGCTGACAAGGAACAAATCGAAACTGCTCAAAAGCACCGTGACGATTTGAAGGCCAAGTTTGAAGCTATCAACGCTGCCTACAAGAAGACTGCATCTGAAGAAATTAAGGCGGCTACTCCAGTGAACAAGCCTAAGGCAGAAGTTGTTATGACTCCAGAACAAAAGAAGGAAACCATCGTGGCAGCATGGATTCGGAAGACCATGAAGCCAGAAGATGCAGCAGTCCTTGAAAAGTGGCACTCAATTAAGGACGAATTGAAGGATGATTCAGACGTTACTAAAGGTGCTGACGTTCTGCCGGTAAACGTGGCAAGCGATCTGGTTTATGAACCACTGGCTACTAACCCACTTCGTTCAATGGAAGAAGTTTCAACTGTAACCAACCTGGTATTGCCTACTATTGCGTTTGAAGTGGTTACTGACGCTGTTAAGGATGGCGACCCAGCTAAGGACGCCGCTGTAACTGGTGGCGAAATTGAATTTGGTCGCTTCAAGACTAAGGTACGTGCAGGTATCTCAGAAACCATTTTGAATGGCACTGACGCCAACTTGGTTGGATACGTAAACAACGCATTATCCTCAGCCTTGCAAGCACGTGAATTGAGTGCCGCATTGTCAACTTCCCCAGCAACTGGTGAAGAACACATGTCATTCTACAACGCTGTTAATGGTATTAAGACGGTTAATGGCACTGACATGTTTAAGGCTATTAATAAGGCCCTGGCAGACTTGGACGATGCTTACCAAGACAATGCACAAGTTTTGATGACTCGTGCAGACTACTTCGACATGCTGGATCAGTTGTCAAACAGCTCAGCTACTTTGTACGAAAAGCAACCAGAACAAATCTTTGGCGTTCCGGTTCACTTCACTTCAAAGGCAACTACTCCAATTGTAGGTGACTTCCACCAAGCCCGTCTGAACTATGATATTGCTACTCCAGTATTTGAACAATACAAGGACTACAAGACTGGCTTTAACTACTTCCAATTGACTGCATGGCTTGACCACAGAATTAAGTTGGCTAGTGCGTTCCGTCTTGCTAGCGTGGGTGCATCAGCGGGAAAATAGTTCCGGTTGATGGCGGTTCAACCGGTAATCCGTCTGCTGGCTCAACTAGTGAATCAACCGCTTCTGTCGGTTCTACTAGTTCAGCTGGCAATGATACTAAGCCAACTAGCTCAAATACTGTTGCAGATATCAAGGCTTACCTTGATGCTCACAACATCAGCTATGCTTCCAATTCGACTAAGGATCAACTTTTGGCTTTGGTCAAGTAAGGAGGTGACAGCCTGTGTCAATCAGTTCCCTAAAGACAACTGTTACTGACGAAGAACTGGCAAGCGTTCGTAATTTCTGCAAGCTTGATGAAGGTGTAGAAGATGAACTGCTGAAAGTTTGGCTGCTAGCCGCACGAAGAAAAGTCATGGGTTCTGTCGGTGAGCAAATCGATGATTTCTATGATGACAACCCGCTATTCCAGCAAGCAGTTTGGATTGAAGTCTTCGATCACTTCAATAACCGTACGACAGCATCTACGGCCTATCTGTCTTACAACAGAATTGGACGTGATGATATTAACGGCTTGAAAGATGACTATCGTTACGCACTCGAACAACAACAATTAAAGGAGAACACCAACGATGGCACGTAATGTGAATCCTTCCAGAATGCGGTTGAGATTGCAGTTTGGTAAATACACGTCCGGCACTAAACGCAATCCTAACACTGGGAAATATATTGAAGAGTTCAAACCAGACCTAACTGTGTGGGGTGCAGAATGGACAATCAGCCAGTCAAGACAATTGTCATTGGCGGGCAACGGAATCACCGATGCAGTAGAATTTGCCATTAGGCATAACCCTAAGGTCACGACAGATCAAAAGCTGAAGTGCAAGGATACGGTCTACGATATTTACAGTATTGCGTATGACGACACTGGCTCACCTAAGGACTTTGACATTCTGACTTGCAGAAAGGTTAATAAGCATGGGTAGCATTGAGTATTTTGGTCAGCCAGGCACTGGCATTCGCATGAAGGTCAGCGATCCAGGCAATATCGATAGAGTATTGGCATCCCTCCGCTCATCGTTTACTGGGCGGGAAGCTATCCGCATTAACACGGCAGGTGCTAATGCTTACAAGGCAGTGCTTAAAAAGAATTTTCTTGCACATGAGAGAGCTGACACTCCAGGTGGTCCTGTTACTTATCACAAGGATTCTAAAGGCATTCCTTATGACAACCAACACGACCGGGACAAAATGGCTGACACGTTGATTGTCGCTCACGAACGTGGGGAGACGGCAGTTGGCGTAGGTTTCTCTACGGAAGGGAAGCTTGGCTTTGTTGGCCGTTTCATTAATGACGGCTGGGATCCACGTAACCAATACGGTGGACCATTCCCACACGTTAACGGTGAGTTCTACTTTGAAAGGTCTGAAGTGGAAAGTCAAGAGGATGTCAAGAAAGCGATGACCGATAAGCTCAATAGAATCCTGGGCGAAATCAACACTCGTGGTGGTGTGGTATCAGATGACAATGGAGACTTAGTTCCATTCGATAGCGAAGGTGATAGCGATGGCGACTAAAGCCGCAGAACTGGCTATGCTTTTGCAGGACAACGTTGACAAATTTGAAGGACTTAGTGCTAATCATGTTCATGCTTTCATGATTCCGCAAGATGATACTAGTATAGATTCTCCCATTTTGGTTATCAACGAAGTCCCGATGAAGTCCAGGTCTTACGCTAACAATACTCCGCTTACTGAACTAGGCAGAATCCAGCTTACATATTATTGTCCGCCTACTTATGAAGGTGACATTGAAAGCCTCGCACGAAGTGTTGAGACCTTTTTGTTGTCCGAAGGCTACGCACTGTATTCCAGCGCAGGCTGGACAATGACACCAGACAGTCAGAACATTACTAATACTTACAAATTCAATTACGTAAAAGATTTATTAGATTAAGGAGAAAAAAATAGATGGCATCTCTTGGTTTACAAATGGTGTATCTCGCATTGCGTGATGTAAACACTGGTCAGATCAAGGTTGGCGCTGATGGCTTGAGTGCTTCCGGCGTGTTCGCAATTGATACGGACAAGTCCAAGGGTAACTTGGGTACGAAGCAAGCCAACATCACCAACCTTGCGGGGTCAAACACTAAGATCAACGGTAACGACCGTGTAGTAGATGTGTCCAGAGGTCAAGCAGCACCTTCAATTGCTATTGACGCAAATGCAATTAACCATGAAGTCAAGGAAAAGATTCTTGGCCACAAGAAGGTTAATGGTTATTGGGTGCCAAGTGACGACAACGTTGAAGTTGCGTGCATTGTAGTAACCCGTGACCCTGTAGACCGCAAGGAATTGTACATGGGCTTTGGCCGTGGTATCTGCACTGAATCAGCAATGGACGTACAAACCAACACGGATACTGCTGAAACTAGATCAGATGACCAGATTACCTTTGAAGCATTGTCATTTGATGGCTTCGAAGGTAAGCCGTATGTACGGGCTTATGCATCAGATAGCGACTTTGATAAGACGAAGTTCTTCAGCACAGTAATGCCTGGCCAAACTTTGTTTACTGGTACTACTTCAAGTTTCCCTGCACCAACTGGCAAATAATTTATAGCGGGCAAGACGTAAGTGCGTGACAAAGTCTTGCTCGCTTTTTTTATTTGTCGGGAACGGGTGGGCACTAAAACAAAACATTAATTAGTCATTGAAAGAAAGCGAGAAAAAAAGTTATGAAGCAAGTTTCATTCAAGATGGGTGATAAGGAATACCATATCTTAGATACTAACAACAACATGAAGTTAGCAAGTCAAGGCTTGAGAAAGATTCTTGACGCATACAACGAGTTGGAAGAAAAGTTCGATAAGTTAGACAAGTCTCCAACCATCCTTGACTATGAAGACGTTGGTAACCCTTTAATCATGGAAGGCGTAATTAAATTATTGGGCTTGTCCAAGGCTGATGTAAAGGAGCTGGAAAACATGTCATTTAGCGACATTCAGAAGTTTTACTCTGAAGTCTGCGATAAGTTCCTCAACATGCCTTTAGCGACTGGTGACTACCTGCGTGATGTCAACGAAGCTATGTTAAAGTCTCAACTCGCTGAAGATGGCGTAGACTTTGATGATGAAGAAGGCGAAGGTACTACCGACCCAAAACAAGAAGACGACAAGTAATCTGGGACTTGTATCAATTGGAACAAGACATTGATTATCTTGCGCAGCAAATGATGGTCAATTACCATATCTTACCAACTGATTTTTATAACAGTTCTTTCTCTGACTATATCGAAGCACAGAACGCACAGTCACGAGATAAGCGGCCTGGGCGTGTAAGTGATTTTCTTGAATCACTCTAGAAAGGACTAGGCTATGACACGAATTTCTGGTTATGAATTTGTTATTAACCTTGATGCACGTCAAGCGATAAATTCTATCAACACTTTCAATAACCGTGTGAAGGTTATGAAACGTGTTATGGAAGCTAACTTCAGCGAACTGTCTCGTTCAGTAGGTTCACTCAGTGCTTATGGACAAAGAATCCATGACTTGAGCAGGCAGGAAGAAGAAGCCATGTTAGAGGTTGACAAGCTAAGAGACAAGCTTGCCAATCAACGGGCTGAACAAGAGCGCCTGCGTAAAGAGTTTCAAAACGGCACAAAAGCCCAGGATCAATACAGAGCAGGTTCAGACAAACTGGACAGTCAAATTGCCAGCACCCAGCGGAGAATTGCCAATGTCTTAATCAGAATAGAAGCAATCAACAAGGATATGGAGGAATCACGCCAACATATTCTTAGATTGTCCACTGGGGTTGATGCTTTAAGAGAACACAACGTAGGCTTGCAAAAGTCTTATACTTCTCTTGAAGAATCACTGCGCAAGTCCGGTAATTTATACCGGGCCAATCGTACTCATGTTGAAGGTTTACAGCAAACTGTCAAAGGCTTGAGCAAACAAGTCAAGGCTGAATCAATGCTGCTGGACCAGAACAGGGAACACCATGCTGAACTTACTGAACAGTTCAAAAAGCAATCTGCCACGGTTGATAGATTAACTGCCAAGAAAGCAAAAAACGGTAAGCTGACTAAAGCTGAAAATGCTGAACTGACCGAAGCTAAAGGCAAGGTGCAAGGTCTCACTGAACGGATCGGGGCATCAAGTAAGGCTATTGGTGAACAGTCAGAGCAGCTGTATAAAACCACGCAAGCATTAAAAGATGCTAAGAAAGCCGCTAGTTCTTTCTCATCGACTAAGATTGGCAGTTTCTTTAGTGCCGCTGGTTCTAAGATGGATATCTTTAAGAACAATAGCGAGCATATGCGGAACTGGGCAAGCTCAGCTAAATCTACAGCTATGGTAGTAGGCGGCGCTCTGGCGAGTGTGGGCACTGGGGCTGGTGTCTTAATCAAGAAGGCATCTGAAGTTCAGAACAAATTCATCGAAGTACGAAACCTCATGGAGACGGCAGGCGAAGGCTCAGCTAAATCCATAAGGAATATGAACAAGATGATGTCACAAGCCGTGACGTTATCAACTAAGTATGGGATAAGCCAAAAAGAAATTGGCGAACAATACGAAGAATTAATTAAGCGTGGTTATTCTGGGACTGCCGCATTAGGTTCTATGAACTCCATGCTTAAAGCATCAAAGGCATCTGGTGACGAGTTCTCAGATGTCGTTAGAGTATCTTCAACTGTCTTGGACTCATTCAACTTACGTGCTGAAAATGCTGCCAAGATGGCAGCAAACTCCAAGCGAGTTAACAATGCAATTGCATCAGCCGCTGACAGAACAAGTACCAGCTTTAAAGATTTGGGTACTGGTCTTGCGTACGTGTCCGGTACTGCGCACAATGTTGGCTACTCAGTTGAAGAAACAGCGGCGGCCTTGGGCGAGCTCGCCAACCGTGGGCTCGATGGAACGAGGGCCGGTACTGGTTTGCGTAAGGTCCTTACTTCATTGACTGGCCCAACAAAATATGCCGCAAGCGCATTTAAGAGCATCGGACTGTCAACGAAAGACTTTACCGACCAAAAGGGCAACCTGCTCTCAATCGATGAAATCTTTAGGAAAATCAATTCACATCTTAGCGGCAAAAGTGGTACAGAGAAGGCTAAGTTCTACAAGACGGTCTTCGGTGCAACAGGTATGGAAGCCGCTCAAGACTTAGCTAAGACAGCTGGGGAAGTAGCCCACAATGACCAGAACATCACAACCTTGATTAAACATATTAGGGAAGATGAAACTGGGGACTACATTACCCGTTTGGCTAAGAAGAACATGCAGTCAACCAAGAACCAGATGGCTGTATTGAAAGAAACCTTGTGGGCTACTGGAATCATGATCGGCAAAGAACTGCTGCCGACCGTGAACAAGGTAGCAAGATCTCTGGGCAAGTGGACTGTCAGCAAGGAAGGCAAGCAAACCATTCATGATGTAGCTGATATGGTTAGTGGTTTGCTTACCGGGATCACAAAGCGATCTGGTTCAATCCTAAAATTCCTGGAAGGTGCTGTCACTGGGGTTAAGGACATTGGGAAGGTAACCAAAGTTATCTTTAGCCCAGTGGTTAAACTCTTTGACATGATGTCCGGCAAGAAAGGTGGCGGCGCTGAATGGATGGGCAGAATAGCCGGCTGGTTTATTGCTGGTGCAGGCGCCGTCAAATTATTTAACGCATTATTTGGTTGGACAATTGCTGGGTTCAGAGACTTTAGAGCGATGGCTAAGAACGGTTTGTTTGGTTCAAAGTTGACTACCGAACAAACTCAGCTCATGGGCGTTAACTCTGAACTGAAAACCACAAATGACTTGCTTAGTCAGATTCAACAAAAGCAGATTGACGTATTGAATTATGCTCAACAGGTGGCTGATGCTACGGCTTATAAGTCAGAGCACGGACCGCTTGGACAGAAATCCCCAGCTGGCGTAGAAGATGCTAACTCTGACCTGCCTATCATTAACTATGAAAAAGGCGGCAAGACTGCTGAAAAGGTCACTTATGGTGTTAAAAATGCGGGTAAGGAGACATCAGTTATTCCTTACGCCAGAGAAGAGGGTAGGGCAATTGCTGAAGAGGTTAGCGCAGGTGCGGCAGAATCTGGAGCAGTAAAGCAAGCTGGATCAAAACTTGCCCAAGAAATGGGCGCAGCTGTAGAGAAATCCGGTGGCTTAGCTAAAGGCGTTGAAGGTGCAGCCGAAGGCGTAGTTAAATCCCGGGGTCTGTGGGCTAAGGGCCTTGCAATAGGTGGCAAAATACTTGGCGGCTTGAACTATGCTTTTTTAGCATTCGACATGTCTAAGAGTATCATCGAGATGCTTACGTCATCATCTAAAAAAGTACGCCAAAGTAGCGCATGGAAGATAATGGGCATGTTAGTTGGCGGTGGCATCGGCGGATTCGTAGGTGGACCAACGGGGGCTGTAATCGGCGCAACCCTTGGCGAGGGCGCAGGCTGGGGTCTTAGCAAAATTGTTCCTAAATTTAACCAGAAGCAATCAAAGCAAACCAAGTTCAACCGGGCGGCAGGCATGGGTATCGGCACAATTGCTGGATTAGCATTAGGTGTTCCGTTTGGCCCGTTAGGCCCAGCTGTCGGCGCAGGCTTAGGTGCAATGCTTGGTAATGGTATCGGCGGGATGATTCCAACCAAGCAAACCAAGGCAAAGAGGAAGCACAGTATACTTGATGCTAGTCAAACTAAGGCGGCAGAAGGCCTGGCAAATACCATTAAAAAGCTGAGAACGAAAAACATTGAATTGAAGGTTGGCGTAAATAGCAATTCTATTAAGAAGACTGGTGCTGCTCTTGATAACATGTACAGGAGCATGCAGAAGTCTGCTGACAGGGCTTCAATTGCTCGCATGAAGAGCGAAAAGAAAGCCCTTGACTTTGCGTTAAAGAGCGGCCTTATCAATAAAAAGCAATACGGCAAGGCAATTCAAGATATTGAAAAGGCTGACACTAATCGCCAAAAGAATAATAAAAAAGTTACAGATAAATTAGTTCAGGATACCAAAACTGAAACTAGGGAACGGGCTAAAGCTTACGACCAATACTACAAGGAAGTAAAGAAAAAAGGCGTTAGCCAAGAGTTTGCTGAAAACAATCTTAAAAACAAGTTACGTGAAATCGATTCTAAGTATGCGGCAAGTAGAAAGAGAAACGAGAAATCCTTAACTGAAGCTCTTGAAAAAACTTGGAACACTAGCAACAATAAGCAGCTGTCCAAGATGAAGAGTATTGTCAGACAAAAAGGCAAGCTTTCTGAAAAGGAAGCAGGCCAGCTGATTAAGGACAGTGCTAAGACTGCCAATAATACTATCAAGAATGCTAACAAGCAACACGATAAGACGGTTCAATCGGCAAAGGATGAATATAAGGGCAGAGTTAGTGCTCTTAAACACCTTCGTGATGATAGTAAGACAATCAGTGAATCTCAGTACAAGGCACTCAAGCGTAAAGCTTTAGATGAAAAGAAAGCTAAGATTGATGCGGCTGATGCAGCCAGAAGAGGCGTGGTAAAGCAAGCCAAGGATCAACATGACAAGACTATTGAATATGCTGAAAAGCAAAGCAAGGGAGTAAGCAAGCACATTGTCAGTCAAGGTAACAACAGCATTGATTCTTACAACGCACAAGCTGTAAACGCAACTGGTGTAACGAAATCAATCCTGGATGCTTGGAACGCAGTCCTTAAATTCTTTGGTCAAAAGCCAATACCAATCGCCAAGACTACACCTAAGAAATCGCCACATATTTCAGCCAACAGTTACGCAACTGGTGGGGTGGCTCGCAATGGCTTAGCCCTTGTGGGTGAAGCAGGTCCCGAACTGGTCTACACTCCATACGCTGACAACGTAAGAGTCGTCGGTGTAGGTGGTGCTGAATTTACACACCTTAAAGCTGGTGAACAAGTCTTAAATGCTAGGGACACTAAGCGCTTGATGGGCGGTAGCTATTCTGGCGTCTTGCCAGGTTATGCTAAGGGAACTTCTGCATTGAGTAGTTGGTTAAACAATATCAAGAAAGCTAGTGACAAGGTACTCAAGAAGATTCCTAAGTCAATTAAGAACATGTTGAAGTCTCCAGTGGAATGGGTTAACAAACTATTCAGCACTAAGTGGGATGCACCTAAGACGGCTTATCCATTTGCAAAGATCAATGAAATGGTTAAGCTGAAAGACATGTTCAAGAAGAATACCACTAACTTCATCAAGGGCATTTTCAAGAAAGCATACAAGGCATTAATTGACGCAGAGGAAGGTGCGTTCACCAAGGGGTCACTTTCCGGTTCACAAGCCCAGCGGGCAAGACAACTTGCTAAGATCATGAGGAGCGTCTACCCCGCCGCAACCAAGGCTGGTATAGCTGCAATTATCGGTAACTGGGTATTTGAATCCGGACTTAATTCAGCAGCTGTCAACCCTAGCGGTGGCGCTAGTGGTTTAGGGCAATGGTTAGGTGGACGTAAAGCAAACCTTGTTGCTTACGCCAAGAAACACGGCACAAGCTGGACAAATGCAGGAACGCAGGTATCATTTGCCTTGAATGCAGAAGGTTCAGACAGTGCTATCTTCAAGCGTATTTTGGGCGGTCACGGTTCAGTTGCTAGTCTTGCCAATGCGTTCTCAAGTCAATGGGAGCGTGGTGGCTACAACCAACAACACGTTGATGGCGCATTACGGGTAGCTAAAGCGTTAGGTTATGCTAACGGCGGCCTGGTAACTAGAGAGCAATTAGCTCATGTGGCTGAGGATAATAACCCAGAAATGATTATTCCACTGTCACCACTCAAGCGGCCACGTGCTACGCAATTGACTCAGCAAGTGGTTGATAAGTTCAACGCTGAATCTAGTCGAGGTGTTCAGCACGTAAACACGAATGTTGAAGATAAGCTTGATATTTTGATTAACCAATTTACAACAGTGCTTGGTCAGCTCAAGCAAGTAATCAAAAATCAAGATAATCCAGTCCCTGCAATCATGGGCACTGCTCAAGCTTACTCAGCATTAAATAAATACAAGAAAAATCAAGAGCTAAAAACTAAAATGCTCTACTAACAATTAATAAGCGAGTGTGGCATTATAGCCACGGGATAGGGCGGGTATTTAATTTAGGGGTGAACTCATGATTGATATGGAACATCACACACCTGTTGATCCAGACACCATTAGTAATGATGATGCTTGGATTAACGGGCTTTCTTTTATCAAGGATATTAAGGTTCGGCCAGTCAAAAGTTCGATCTCTATTGGGCCAACCATGAGTGCCGTAAATGAAAGCATTCCGGGCAAGTACGGGAATTTCTATGAAGGCATGAACTATGAAAGCAGGGAAATCAACTTTCAGATCTTTGCAAAGTGTGGGACTGATGAACGGTTAGAGCAAGAGATCAGAGAAAACATTGCCCAGGCCTTTATCAAGTTTAATCCTAGCAATCCAACACTAGAATACGAATTAGTATTTGGTAATGAAAGTGTATCTGGCTTCGGTTATCATGCGCACAAACACTATATTGGTCACGTTACTAGTATTGGTGCTCCGCAATATTTACATGATGATGAGACCAGGGACTTTACCTGTGACATTACGTTTGAGTGCTCCGACCCACGTGCATATCTTCCTATGCACACAGTACAAGGCGTATTCACCTCAAACGATAACACAGAAGTAAAAATAAATTACAATGACGGTACAGCTCCAGCTGAGTTTGAAGCTGAAGTCTTATATGCCAGCAACAAGGCGGCTCGTCATATAGGCTTTATTACTGACAACGGTGGTGTCATGGCAATTGGCGATGACAGCTCTGAAGTAGGCAGCTGGTCTAGCTCAAATGGTACATCAGAAACAAACAATCTGATTCCAACAAAGTGGGATCCAACTAATCTTGTTGATATTGCCAACTCAGTATCGGGTACATTGGCAAACTGGGTAACTGACCAAGCTACTATCTCACAGAACTTTGCAAACCTTCAATGGGGACACGATTCAGTAGGTCAAACCATTGGCGGGGCAGTTACGACCGAGGGTACGAAGATTACCGTAGGCACTCGTAAGGTAAAGGGCTATAAGCCTAGCGAGTATCCTAAGAACAAGGAATTAAAGCCGACTGATGGCAAGAGCTATAGCGTTCAAAATTATGGGACTGACGAGGTGATGAGAACAACCAATAATGGTGTGCCTACTGGTACTCCATGGTATGGGCCTGTAATTGTAAGCACCGGGATTATTCCAGCTGACACAAGCACGGCCATGAATAATTTCAAGATCACTTTTAGAATCCACCATACAAAGTATGGCAATGGACACCCACATAATGCTAGAGCTATGGGCGATATTGAGTTTCTGCTGCTGGATGCAAGCAACAACGCATTCTTTAGAGCCGGGATTAAAGATTCATCAACTGGTGAAGCCCCAACTCTGATTATGCAATTTTGCAAACCTGGTAGTGCATGGAGTGACCAAGCAAACGTACTTACTCTGGTAAGTGATTCCAAGGCTGCTCTTAGAGGTCAGACCAAGAGAAACGACCAGATCGTTAGAGTTCCATACAAGACCAAATCAATCACAACAATTGTCCGGAAGGTTGTAAGCAAGACTTCAAGAAGGTCTACCTCATCAACCACACGAACTTCCAAGACAAAGAGAAGTGGCAAGAGCAGGGCAATTACTTCTCACTCTAGTTCAAGCACAAGCACGACTACTAGGCCGGAAAAGAAAACATCATACCAATACAGTTATTACACTGAAAAGACTAAGAATGAGGAAAACGCATTTACTAACGGGTGGATTGAAGTTACTCTCAGCCGGGAGTTTGGTAAGTTCTACATCGAAGCTTACAAGCTGGACAGCAATGGAAATCACATGAAGGACGGTTGGTCATTCACAAAGTATAAGAGTACACCAGTGCCGAACGTTCCAACTGGAGACGTTTCATTAAGTCGTGTTGCTTGTGGATTCTTTAAGCACTCAATTATGGAAGATACGGTTACTCCATTTGAAATCTATAGATCTTGTTCATTGAGT
The DNA here is from genome assembly GCF_030230715.1 of Aerococcus sp. UMB1112A. NCBI lineage: Bacteria > Bacillati > Bacillota > Bacilli > Lactobacillales > Aerococcaceae > Aerococcus > Aerococcus sp. UMB1112A. The sequence continues at coordinate 44,498 of NZ_JASPDS010000012.1, forward strand.
ATGACACATTGTTCAATCTGGGCAATGAATGAAGAGTACTACAATATGTATGCACCAAAGGATATTAAGAGCTATCCTAACGTAACTATCTCAAGTGGCGATCATGTAACCTTTAGTTCAATTGAAACTAAGGTTGAAAAGAATGGTGTAGCAGCCCAACCAACTTGGGGGACTAATTATCCTACACTTACGCCACAGAAGATCAACACTCTGCATTTCAAGAGTGATGGAGATTTGACTGGAGCAACATATAAGATTGAGTGGGCACCAAGAATGCTTTAAAGGAGCGTGATTAATTAAATGGCAGTAAGCGAATACGGACAATACCGGATTCTGAACGAGGACTTGATGGCGATTGGCGTTTTGAAAATTGGCGGCAAGACTGAATTTTACGGCGATACGATTACGCACCAGGTTGCGGACGCAGACCAATCCTCATCATCATACGGCGAATCACCTCAAGCTCCAACAAATGAAAACAATCCTAACCTTAATGCTGAGTCAAAGAACTTTGACCACTCCGGTAGCATTTCAGTTCTTGAAAAGCCAGGCACTGACTCAGAAAAAATCAAGATTGGCAATTGCCTAGCATACTATGATGAGCCTCAAGAGCGCTGGTATGTAATGAAGATTTGGAATGTGGAAAGAACTTTGAATGCTAGTGGTGCTCACGTGCTCACTGCCCAGCTGGTTAACCTGGGCTTGTGGGATTTGCACTACAGAATGACACAGAAGAAGTCAATGAAGAGTGCATCAGCAAAGACCGCTTTCTATTGGCTCTTGCAGGATATGGACTGGAATGCAGACTTTAGTGCAATTCAGAATTATTCTGTTACTGGTGATGTGGAGTTCAATGCAAACACTAAGAGTTCAGCAATGCTCCAAACGCTCTTGCAGCAATATAATCTTGAGTGTGACTTTTACGTAGAGTATAAAGGCAACTATGTAACTAAAAAGATTTTTCAAGTCGCACCAGAAATTGACTCTGGCTATTATGGCGAAGCTTATGTAGGAAAGAACGTAACAGCCCTCAGTCAACAAACGAACGGTGACGTTATCACTCGGCTTACTGTCATCGGCCCTAACGGCGAAACAATGGCGAAAGCTGACAATTACACATCTGGCCCTATCAAACATGATAAGGGCTTTTCTTATGTCTACGATAGTGATGCAAACGCTGAATACAGTGATGGTAAGCACTGGCTTGACGGGGTGATTACCACAGACAATATCACAGATGCAGCAGGTCTGATGATGTACGGCGCTAAGCTTTTGAAGATGTATAATCACCCAAGAATCAGCTATACCTTGCAATGCACCCACACTTTCAATCCGAAACTGGGCGCTACTGTAAGAACTAAAGACTTTTTGGCTGACCCAGAAATTACTACCTACCAAAGAGTAATCAGCAAGACATTTTCATTTGCTGACCCAAGTCAAAATACTGTTTCATTTGGTGAATTTGTGACCGTTAGACGGGTTACGCCTGCATGGCTGGCTAACTATAGCACTAACATTCAGAAGGCTCTTAAAGCGGCTAAGGAGGATGCTGCAAACATCTCAGTTTCTGTGCTCACTCCGGATGGTACTGACTTTAAAGGCAGTGACCAAACTAAGCGATTCTATATCCAAGCTTGGTCAATGGGAACTAACATCAGCGGCTATGTTCAAAATCAAGGCTTTGAATTTTTGAAATACAAGTCAGACACAATAAGTTTAGATGGCACGGTCGATGATAGTTCAATTGGCGAGTATGAAAAGACCTTGTATGGCTATTCCCAGACATTGACCAGCAAAGACCTGGGCAACTATAGAGCACAAGTAGATAACGACTACCTTACCAGCGATGCTGAAATCTATCCAGACCAGACAGCTAGCGTTAGCGTGGCTCAACTACCACACGAAGCGTTCGGCCACCAGGTGGCTTTGCAGAACGCTTGGAGGTTGAGTGATGGCTCGCTTGTGACTACGTACTCTCTTGAAGGCGTAGGCGATGGCCTGAACAAGTATGACAATGACTGTGCATTGATTCACTATTCAACAAGCGGCAATGTTTTAGGCTCAGCCAGAATTGCCAGCGGTGGTCACGGTTCTTGCTTTGGTGTGCAGGAAGTAAACAGCGACTACTGTTATGTTTACATGAACACGTACAATAATGATGATTCCAGCAATAAGTACAGATTTACACGAATTAAGTTTATGCTACAGCAAACCAATGTTAAGGTTTCAGACAACAAGACGAGCCGTGATGATTTCAAAATTGGCTATACCAGTCCCGACTATTTCTATACAAGCTTAGATAATGACAGCGGCTATTGTGTGGTAGTGTTCAGCAAAGATTGGCATGCTTACACTGTTAAGCTGACAGATTTAATGGCAGGCAATTTTAAGCCAACTCAAAACACAGTGCTTACTGATTACGACTGGAATCCGCAAACTCAGACTTGGCAGTCTCCGGCGATCAAATACCCATACGTATTTTGGCATAGCGGTGACTATGACATGCACGACAGGCGGGTGCTTTACGGCGTCAACATGGAGCACAAGGGGCAAGTCTTTGAACTGGAATACAACTTCCTGGACTATATCCACACTCCAGTTGACTGCAACGTAGTTGAACCCGAAGCATTGTCATACAGAGATGGCAAGTTGTTAGTGTCGTTCAATTGTGCGAATACTAATGGCAATAGCATTACGAGAATCGAACCTGTTTTTGAAATTCCATTAAAGGGGAGATAAAGATGAAAAGCAAATCAGTTTCGGTCAATGTTACAGCAAATGGCTTAGCCGCGAATCAAGCTCAGCAGGCAGCCAATCAAGCGGTAACGGTAGCCAATAAATATAAAATGGCATGGGACGAAGCCAACTCTGAAACTATTGAAGCATTGAACACAGCGCAAAAAGAATTTGAATCTAATCTTTCCTGGGTTAAGAGCCAAATCTATGAAGGCCAGCACCAAAACGATAGTGCAGTAGCGAGCCTGCGGTCAGACATGGAATCAAGCTGGAACTCTATGTCAACTGTGGAAGAAAGTTTGTACAACTCTGCAATCACAGCAACTAGTGAAGTTGACAGTCATCTTGAAAGTTTACGTGTACAAAACAGTTTGTCATTGGCAGACCTCCACAGTACAGCAAATAGTCTCCATGCAGTGGATGAGAGTTTGCATTCCAATATGGACACTATCAGAGGCTCTTTGAATGATACTAGAAATAGTCTAGCAACGACTACCAACGATTTGGCTAATGTTAAGACCAGTTTGGTCGATACTAAGACAAGCCTTGCAACAGCTACCAGTGAAATAGCCAATGATCTGAACAACGCTAAAAACAGTTTGGCTGCAGTGGACAACGATCTGAGAAATGGTGTGAAGCAGGCAAGCAACGATCTGTCAGTGGCAAAGACCAGCTTGGAGGCTACTAGAAATAGTCTGGCTACGACTACCTCAGAACTGCAAAGGCAGACTGGACAGCTTAGTGGTAGCTTGTCTACAGCCAACAGCATGATTATGTTTAATAGCGATGCTATTGCAGAAGTCAAGCACACGGCTGAGGAGATCAGCACGACAGTAGTAGGCGGTGGCAACAATCTGCTAAATGACTCTAGTGATACACTCAAGACCTTTACCGGTCAAGCTTGGATGTGGGAATCATCTAAAAGCGACATTATTCCGACACACTCAATAGACGGTGAAACAGTCACTCTTAGTGCATGGATTGAAAATCCATCAAAAGAGGCTTGGGTGCAAATGTATACAGACAAAGGACGTTTTCTGGGTAATAAAATCCCTGCCGGAGGTAGTGGTTGGTCACAAGTAACCTACACAATGCCGAGTGGTTGGTCGGTATGGAACGTGGTTGTCGGGTGTGGTGACAGTTCAGGCACAATTACATTGAGTTACAAAGATGTTAAGCTTGAACTTGGCCCAAACCGCACAGCTTGGAAGCCGTCTAATGGTGACATAGCTCAGCTGAAAGTAACGGCCGATGCGATCAAGGCGGACTTGACCAATACCAAGGGTGATGTTGCTTCTGTTAAAGCTACAGCAAATAGTTTGCAATCACAGATCACAGATAATAAAAACAACATTTCTTCGGTCAAACAAACGGCTGACAGTTTGACCACGAGAATGTCAAATGCAGAAGGAAATGTAAGCAGTCTTCAACAGACGACTAGTGGGCTAACCACTAGAGTAAGCAATACAGAAGGTAACGTGTCTGGCCTTCAACAGACGGCAACTAAGCTCCAGTCAGACTTGACTAATGCTAAGGGGGATATCAGTAGCTTACAACAAACGGCAAATGGACTGACATCACGGGTTGGCAATGCTGAGGGGAACATTTCACAGCTTCAACAGACAGCTAACGGTTTAACTAGCACGGTAAGCAATTTGCACGCTGGTGACAGAAACTATGCACGCAACACTTCAAACGAGTGGCAAACATTAACTGGATTTACAGGCGCAACTAATTACTGTACACCAGACTTTGGCGTTTTCTACCCAGACGATTTGCAAATAGGTGATACTGTAACAATCGGTTATACGATAAAAAACAGTGGTATTCAATCTGGCAAATTTCAATTACAAGGCCCAGGAAATGTCACGGTTTGGAATGCCGGTAGCATTGGTTCTCCTTCGTATGATATTTCTAAAGTATGTCCAGATGGCGCAACCACAACACTCGTTCAATACCTTACACTGACCGCTGACAATCTTAAAAACAGTAAATTCAATTTAAGAATCAGAACAGACAATTTTCCAGCCGGAACGTTATCGTACAAGGGCTTATTTGTAAAAAAGGGCAACTTGGCAACCGATTGGTCTCCAGCTCCGGAAGACGTAGATGATTCAATCTCCCAAATCAAGCAAACAGCTGACCAAATTCAAGCCCAGGTCACCAACGCACAGGGCGACATTTCCTCGGTGACGCAAACAGCTAACGCAGTCAAAACCGATCTGGTTAACACCAAGGGAGACGTGGCTGCGGTCAAGGCTACGGCTGATAGTCTGACAGCGCAAATGGCCGATGCAAATGGTAATATCTCACAATTACAACAGACGGCTAAAGGCTTACAGTCTACCGTGACTGACCAGTCCGACAAGATTTCACAACTACAGCAGGATGCTGATGGGTTAAGCGCAACTGTGGGCGGTGCGGCTATTGATTTAATTCCAAATCTCGATCAGCCATTTGTCATGGGTTACGGGATTGCCAACACGACTTGGCAAGACAGTAACTCATACATCCAGTTACCTACAACTAAAATACATCCAGAAGTCCTCCCGCAGACTGCTGGGTTTACGTTAAATATCCCATGGCAAGCAGGTAAAACCTACATGCAGTCGATCATCTTTGAAACTGATGCAAAGGTCACTGACGGCATGAAATGGACGTGGTTTGCAGGTGGAAGTCATAGGGTAGAAAATGCAACGCTTGTTAAACTGGGAAATAACACTTATAGGCTTATTGGGTCATACACACCAACAGCTAGTGAAGCTACTCATTTGCTCCGTATGTTTGATATTTTTAACTTCACTGACGTTGTTGACGTGACGACTGGGACTTACTTGAAGTTCCGCAATCCTCGTATTTGGTGTCCAGATGACAACAGCCTTGCGCAATTAAAGCTCACTGCAGACGGCCTAACCAGCAAGGTTGCCGACACGCAAGGTAATGTGTCTAAACTGGAACAAACAGCAAGCGACTTGCAAACCCAGATCACCAACACAAAGGATGATGTTGCTAGCGTCAAGGTTACGGCTGATTCAGTCAGAACAGACCTCACTAACGCCAATCATGACATTGCCAGTGTCAAGGCCAAGGCGGACAGTCTAACCTCCAGCATGGCTAACGCAAACAATCAGATCAGCACTCTCCAACAGCGGGCAGACAGCATCACCAGCACGCTGAGCAATGGTGGGGTTAACTTGCTTTCTGGGACTAGTGATTTCTCTTGGCCTTTAGCCTGGTGGGCGGGTTCTGGCTCTAGCTCTATAAATCAATCAGACACATACAATGATTCAGAAAAGGTAACTGAGCACAAATGCGTTATGAAGCCGGAGGAATGGCAAGGTATTTGGTGGGGCGGCAACAACACGGTGGGTCAGACTTACACGCTTTCGTTTGATGCACGGTGCGACAACGGCAAAGCCAAGATTTGTGTGATGGGGCTTGAAGGCAACTTCTTAACAGATGCTCCACTTACGACCGAGTGGGTTCGTTACCATGTTTCCGGTAAGGTAACATCTGGCGGCCACAACTGGGTAACGTACTTCTCAACGACGGAATCAGACAACGTTTACACTCGCAAATACCAAATTGAATATGGCGAAACAGCCACTCCATGGAAACCGTCCAATGGCGATATCACCTCCCTCCAGCAGACAGCAAGTGGGCTCACCGCAGACATGAAGGACGCGAAGGGTAATATTTCCTCCCTCCAGGTTACGGCTAGTCAGTTCACAACCCGCTTGCACGATGCAGAGAATAACGTGTCCAGCCTGCAATTAACGTCAAAGGAACTGGATACCCAGATCAAGGCAGTTGATGGCAGAGCAACTTCGATTAAGGAAACTGCTGACGGAATCAGCGCGCGTGTATCAAGAATCGAAGGCAACAACGTAGTTGGCTCCCTTCTGAAACTGGATGGCAGCGAAGCTGGTCTTGGTACGTATGTAAACAATAAGCTGATTGCTGGGATTAATACAAATCCAGATGGTGTATGTATTGAAGGTAAGAACATCCACCTTAATGGTCAGACACACATTGACGATGGTGTTATCAACGCAAGCAAGATTACCGTTCATAATTCAGTTGGTAATGCTGACGGTTCAGCATCAGATCAAAATCTTGCAATAGCGTGGGGCCAGCTTAACTCCACAATTGGTGGTAAAGATGACCAAGGCAACACCTTGTGGGGGTCGATTAATCAGACTAACAGCAAGCTGACCAGCTACTATCAAGAATTAAAAAACGATGGTTCGTCTACCCGCTCTTTGATTCAACAAACATCAAAGGATATCCTTTTAGCCGTTGATCAGAAGGTTAAGTACAAAACTTACACTGTATCTGCATCAAGTCCTTGGGACTTCAATTACACAAAGTCAACTTATGAGAACTGGTTCATAAATGGTGACACGAGTGGCAATTACTTCTACAATGGGCCAGACGGTTTAAAGCCATGGGTATACGTTCAGTCTCGTGGGTCAGCCGATGGTACTCGGTTTGTCGTTACCGTTTGGCGGGACTATGACCCAACGCAATATCAGCGCACGTGGACTGGTGACCACTGGACGCCTTGGGTTATGCTTCCTAACAGTTCAAACCTTATCTCAGCTATCAACCTTAGCCCAGATGGTGTGACAATCGATGGTAAGAACATCGAACTAAACGGTAACACTACAATTCGTGGTCAACTCAATTTATTACCTACTGACCAAAGATATGTCGATCAAAGAGTCCAGGGATTTCATAATCCTTGGGCTTGGCGGGATGCAAACGTGTTTGCCGGGAGTGGTGGCCTTCAGCTACAGTCAACGATTGTTTCACAGAGCTACAGTAATGACAATACGTCAATCAGCGGACTAAGAGGAGATTCGTCTGCCGCTATAACGACACTTGCCCCTACATATCTGAAGTTTACCGTATATCCTTCGTGGAATGATGTCAACAACGGCTTTACTAATCAATTGGCTAGAACCTACATCGATGCGGGTAGAATTGAAACGAATGACGTCCAGGCAGGCAACTTCAGACTTACAGGCAGTAAAATGCGTGGTCTTAACGACAGTCTTTACGTCACCAACTGGAACGGCACTAACTTTGACAATGCTGGTTCTGTCGGCTTCCAGGTCTGGTCTGGCATTGGTCTGGGCCAGAACACAATATATATGCCATCCGGAGACCTCTATATCCAGCAAGGCAATGTTGGCCCATTATTGGGCCAGCGTTATAGCGATGCTGGTAAGGTCAATGTGCACTGCAATAGCGTTATTTCTCGGAGGGCAAACACGGTATCATCCCGGCTTTCAGTTAAGACAGCAATCACCAAGGTGACCTATGACCGTGCGCTTATGGCCGTTCAAAACACTGACATGTACGACTACCGCTATACCAGTGACGAAACTGGTCAGCACTATGTTTCCGGGATTATCGATGACATTCACGATAAGCCAGAGTACAACATGGATCCGATGCTGATTAACAAAGAACGCACTGCCAGAATTGACGCAAACTTGCTGGGTTATCACCAAGTTGTATTGCAAGAAATTCTCAAGAGATTAGACAAATTAGAAGCAAAGTAAATTGAGATTAATTAGAGACAAACGTTCCCCTCCGGAACGATATAATTGTAGTGTGTGAGAACTATAAAGGAGAACACATATGGATTTAAGAATTAATAATATTGAGCCGAAGTACGACAATGAGATCATCACTGGTGAGACCGTTTCCGTATCCGGCTACGCAAACGATGGTTCCGGCGATTATGTCAATGGCCGAATTACTATCAACAAGTCAGAACTGGCAAGTGGCAAGACCTTTGATGACATGACACCAAAGGATGTCATTGCACTTGTCAAGAGTAAGTTAACTTTCGCATAAAGGAGAATAAATCATGAAGATTAACGCAAGAGGCATTAGCTACCAATTCTCAGATTCAGACGGTAGCACTAAGTCAATCACTATTAACTTGAGTGGTACAGAAGCATCTGACTACATCAATGGTTCCCTCGTAATCACGGCATCAGATTTAACTGACGGTACGACCTTGGATAGCTTGAACAAGACGCAGATCACAACCTTGGGCTTGAAGAAGCTGGAAGCTTACGTTAAGGCTGCATTAGGCGAGGCTTAATTATGAACATTGACGCAAATGATGTTATTGCAAAGTATCGCAAGCTGACTGATGATTTGCAGTACAACCTGCTGCTGATGCAGGTGCAAGTTGAACAACTCCAGAAGGAATTACAAGATGCTAAGAAGAACGATGAAAAGGCTACTGAATAATGGCTGGCACTGCATCGTTGGCTTTTCCTTAATCTTGAATGGCTTTGTGCTTACAATCAGCACACGCTATTTCTTTTGGCCGCCTCATCCAAAATTTATTACCGATTTTCTCAATGACGACATTGTAGGATACACGGGGATTTTGATTGGGATAGGCATGATTCACTGGGCATATCAAGAACACGGTTCATACAAAATGAACCGTTTTTTGCTTGCTAGCAGTTCTTCATTTTATACAATGATGGGGCTAACGGAATTGATGCACTTACTTTTTGCACGTCCGTTTACTCCCCGCATGGAATGGGGCGCTGTTAGCGACTTGGTTATGGTCCTGGTGACTTTGTACATGGCAAGGAAATCACCAACGAGAGAAGATGAATGATAGAAGGGAATGGTTGACGCATGGCCTCTTTGATGGACTGGTTAACGAGAATCATTCCCACGGCAGGCACAGTCCTAATAGCACTATTTAGTTACTGGACAAGCAAGCAAAAGAATGATCGTGAGCTACAGCAAGACGAACGTTCGGCACTGCGTGAAGATTTAAAAGATCAAAGAGAACGCAATGCTTATTTAGAGCAACTGCATGTTGAAGATCAAAAAGAGATTGACGATTTAACTAAGCAGGTTTCTAAATATTCCTTACGTTTAATTGAACTTGAAAACGAGCTAGGTACGAAGCATACGTTTACTGACGCAAGCGATCATGGGGACGATGAGGTGCAAAAATGACACACGAAATTATCGTAGATATTATTTTGGCAGTGATTGCTTTAATTGGGACAATCATGTGCCAAATTGTAAAGCAAGACAGCAAGGCAAGATTGGCCTTGCAGATTATCAATAGCGTAGCACCAGCTGCCGTTGTTGCTGCTGAAAAAATTGGTGGTGCTGGCAATGTTAAGTTTACCAAGGCGGTTGATTTTGTTCAGCATGCACTCAATCAAGCAGGCATTGACAACGCTGACTTGACTATGATTGAAAACGCAGTTGAAGCACAGTGGGCAGAATTGTCCAAGGTGGGGACGCTGGACCAATACAAGAAAGAGGTGCCAAGTGAGAAAGTTAAATCTTAGTTTAGCGACTGGAGCGTTTGCTTTGGCCCTGTCAGCATCTCCAGTCAGTGCCTCCACACGACGCTTAGGCATGGACGTGTCCAGCTATCAAGACAGTTCATACACTTACTTTAATAGCATGAAGGCTAAGGGAGCTAAGTTTGTCCTTGTCAAGCTGGGCGGCAGTGGTGGCGGCGAAGGTTACCACTATCAAAACCCTAAGGCCAGCGCACAGCTTTCAAACGCGAAAAAGGCTGGTCTGGACGTTGGCGGGTACTACTGGGGACAATTTGGCGCAGACAAATATAAGGCTGCTCAAATGGCTAAAATGGCCGTTTCAGACGCAAAGAAGTTTGGACTTGAGTCTGGCTCAGCAATTGCTCTGGACTATGAAGCCGGAGCGACTTATTCAAAGAGTGCAAACACGGCTGCTGTAAAAACGTTCATGGATGCAGTAAAGAAGGCAGGCTACAAGCCTATTCTGTACTCTGGCGCGTACTATCTGAAACAGTACGTAGACTATGAATCAATTGGCAAGCAGTACGGTGATGTACTTTGGGTGGCTAGTTACAAGACAACTAGCTTGCAAACCAAACCAGATTTCGGCTACTTCCCTAGCATGAATCATGTAGGGATGTGGCAGTATGCTGACAACTGGTACGGCATCGATGGCAATGTGGAATTGATTAATGGTCTGGTATCCACCGGCAAGGTGGCAAAGAAGACTCCAGTCACTCCAGCCAACGCTGCGACCAACAAGGCCCAGGGAGTTCAGCCTATTCCTAAGTCAAACAAGTACACGATCAAGCAAGGCGACAGCTGGTATGCAATTGCCAAGCGTTACGGGCTTGATGCAGGCTTGCTTGCCCAGCTGAATGGCAAGACAACCAAGAGCATGATCCATCCAGGAAACGTCATTAAGTTGACTGGCACGATCACGATTAAAGTCGAACCTAAGAAAGCTGTTAAGAAGCCTAAGGTTACCACGCACGTGGTCAAGGTCAACAGTTTGGGCGCTGGCAAGGAAACCTGGAAGGTGAACTTGATTGGTTCAAACGGCAAGTATGCTAACCATTACGTTGCCCAGGGTTCAAGCTGGAAGACTACCAAGAGCAAGACCTTTAAGAAGGGGAAGGCTTACTTGATTGGCAAGGACTTATGGATTCTGTCTAAGTATGTAAAGGTGGTCAAGTAATATGGCATTAAGTTTAGGCGTAGCGGAGACTGTTGCCAAGGTGGGCGACACTTCCCAGATTTATACGCTGGATTTATACGATGACGAAATGGACTTGTATCTTACTGATGACTATGACCCAGAGGATATTGAGGTCAGAGTTGCTAATGAGCAAGGCCAGTATTTGTTTAGTACTGATGCAAGCGACATTGTGATTACCGATGATGACACGATTAGTGTTCTGGGCACTAAGCTTGCAGCACAGCCTGCTGGTCTGTATCAATTCGAAGTGCGATTGAAGAATGATGATGACACAGAAACCATCTTCCCAACTGGTGCACGACCTGTTGTTCGGTTAGTGGGGTCTATTTAGTCCACACAGTGTGGAGGGTGACAGGTGTGACAGATTGTGTCACCGGCCTTCAGCCCTACAGCCACAAGGGATTCAGTCGCTTACCGTGACGCAAACGTACTCTACTCTATATCTTTATATAGAAGAAGAAGAAGTATATATAGGAGATAGGGGAAAATTGGGGACTTCCGTCACAAAAAGTGCCCCAATCCCTTGTGGGAGTAAGAGTTACGGGTGGGTGACAGATCCGTCACGCCTGTCACATGAAAAGCCTTACCGGAGAAATTCTGGTAAGGCTTTTTTGTTTTGCTATAATATGGGTGTGGAGGAAAAGCCAATGAAGAAAGAAAAATGCTTACCATTACGGATGTTGAAACTAACGTCCAGCAAATACCCCAGCGCCTGGTCTGAAATTGAATCAGCCAGGGAAAATAGAAATTGGCCTGACTGGTGCTATGTTCCAATCAACCGCTGCCTAACAATTACTATGGCAAGCCAAGCAAATGTATTTCAGCAGGTCCAGGATGCCGTTCTCATGTCAGCCCTAGCACCGTGGAGGATAAGCAAGGAAATCTATGTGTTTGATAACGAGCTAGCCAATGATCTGTATAGCCAGCCACTGGACAAACTCCCCACCGTGGTATTTGAAAGACTGCCGTTTCCAGCAATCTACATACAAGCGCCTGGACTGGGTGTGAATGGTTTCTTTGTCAGCCGAGAATATGATGTAAAGAACAAGGCGGTTGAATTGCGATTTACTTTTTGCAACAACACTGCCGAAGCCTGGCCTGCCTTCATAGCCTATGATTCGGCAAGCACGATCAAAGAGGCTGTGGATAAGATGTCACTGGGGCGGGAAAATCCAAGGCTGTTCGATATGGTCAAGAAGGCAATGCAGCTGACGCTCTATCTCTGCACTGGCAATCCGGAAGTTAGACCACGCCAGAATCGATTTAAGCGGCCTACGAGCCACCCTAAAGATAGTTATAGGGAAATACGCACATGGGACGTAGGACTTCGCTACGGAGCTGCTATCAAGCAATACAAGCAAACCAATAAAACGCACGCAGGAAGTCATACGGGAAAGCGACCGCATTATCGCAGAGGACATTTTCAACATTACTGGAGAGGGCCTAGAAACGGGAAACGGACATTGGAATTTATTTGGATTGACCCAATCTTAGTTAATGCAGATAAGGTTGACGGAGAACTGCCAGCTGTTATACACGAGGTAAAGGATAATGATTAAGAGAAGATTAGTAGGCGGTATTTTATTATTGGTGCTGGCGTTGTTTGAACTGCTTTTGTTCATTACTTATTGTGTTGAGTATTTAGACTATAGCCAATTGACGGATGCTGTGTTTATGTCCAAGTATTTAGTCTTTATGATCTGGTCAATAGTCTTAGGTATTATCTACATTGCTACCTGCAAGCGTAGACCGGTTAAATGGCAAGAAGTAACTTTAGCGTGCATTACTCCTGCATTGTTGCTTTTTACCTACTCAAGTCTTGTGGCATATTTGCCAGCATATAATCTTTTTAGACTTGTTGCGTTTTTACTAATTGTTTTTCAATGCTTAGGTCTTCCAGGTAAGAATGGATTTAAAGACTACCCGTATAAAGATCAAGGACACGATAGCCAATCCATAGAAAAGCTGACTAAGCTCAAAGAGCTGCTGGACAGTGGGGCGATCACTCAAGAAGAGTTTGATCAAGAGAAAGAGAAAATTTGGAAATAAAATGAAAGAGAGCCACTCGGAAATTAATCTGAGTGGCTCATTTTTGGCACAAACTCCAGCAACTTTGATGGACTTTAAAGGCCAAAGATGGCCTATAAAAAGTGCTGTAAATCCTAGTGCAGTGCGGTTTGTCTAGGAAAGCGATGATTGATACTATGTACCGGACCAGTATGTGCAGTC
>NZ_JASPDS010000001.1:0-256232 GCF_030230715.1 Aerococcus sp. UMB1112A
TCTAATTTCCTAAACACGAGCTCGCAGCTCAACATACTTAAACCAAAATTAAAAACAAGAGTGAAAGAATCCGTTTTGCGTTTCGGGCTCGTAGCCCCTCAGGGTTTGTCCGGATTCTTCTTTCACATATACTATATCTGAAAAACAGAAATAGCTCGAAGATAAATCCGTCGATTTACCTTCGAGCTAATCTTAGTATGTTTGCTTGTTCATGGCTAACGATCACTTTCAAGCTCCACTCTTGATCAAAAATAGCTGATGTAAAAAATAGTACTTGAAATATTAAAACTTAAAATGAGAAGTCTTAAAATTTAAGCGACCGATGGATGATCTATTAAGGATCTCCCATCGGTCGTGAACTAGCTGGTAGAGCTAGCTTTATATAAGAGGAACTGGAGTTTTTCCGGCTCCTCTTTTTCTTTATCGTATCGTCTTGCTTAGCGCTCTTCTTGGTCTAAGGTTTCCTGGATCAGATGGAGGTTCTCTTCGGTGTAGAGGTCGATAAAGGTGCCCTTAGTGCCAAGTGACTGGGAGGAGAGGATATTGGCGGATTCCATCTTGCGGATGCCGTTAACAATGATGGACCGGGTCAGACCCTCTTTTTCCGCTAAACGTGAGGCAGTGAAGCGGAAGCTAGGCTCGGTTTTATCCTTTAAGATTGTCCGCATAGCAGCCAATTCGGAGAAGCTCAAGGAAGCCACTGCCTTTTTGGCCATCAGTCGGTTCTTTTGTTGGCGGTCTTCTTGCTGGTGAAGGAGGTTTTCAATTTCAATAGCCAGGATCGTCGCAACATATTCTCCTAGGATCATATCACCGGCATCAAAGGCATGTTTTTTACGTGCTAGGATCAGATAGCCCAATCCCCGCCCATGGCCGATAATCGGAATAATCGTCGTCTTACCATTAGGAAAATTGGCCGCATATTCATTGGCAAAAATAGTACGTTCATCTTCAACGGGGATATTGGTCAGGGTAACGGTAAGTTCTTGGACCCGCTTCATGTAATTGGGGTCTAATTGCTTCTCTTCCATCATTTGATGGGTCCGAGCACTGTTAATGTCATCAAAGATAGACAAATAACCGAGCAGCTGGCCTTCGTAATTTAATAGGTAGGCATTGACTGCGAGAATTTCAGAGATTTCTTCAACTAAACGCTGGAAAGGAAAATCGCTGCCCTTGTCTTCTGAAATAATATCTTCGGTTTGAACGACACGTTTAACTTGGCGAATTTTATCTAATACTTCCTGAATTTCCATAATCTTAATCCTCCTGAGATGATCGGTTTGAATTGTCCCCTTGGCGCTGGGCCCGCGGGTGAAAAGTCATATAATTCTGACGTAGGCTTTCCTTAGAAAGATGGGTGTAGATTTGGGTAGTGGAGAGGCTGGAGTGGCCCAGTAGCTCCTGGACAGTCCGAATATCTGCTCCATGGTTCAATAAATGGGTGGCAAAGGAGTGGCGGAGTTTGTGGGGGTGGATGGCCAGCTGGGAGGCACTCCGTTTGACAATCTGCTTGAGAATGTAGGCAATCCCCTCACGGCTGAGCCCCTGTCCCTTGTAGTTAACAAAAACGAGCTGGTGGTCTTCGCCAGACTTAGCTAGGAGCTCTTGGCGTCCCTCAACTAGATAGGTCTGTAAAGCCTCCTTACAAGGCCCACCGAACGGCACATAGCGGTCCTTGCCCCCCTTACCGTGGAGGAGCACGACCATGGCGTCCAAGTCAACTTGGTCTAAGCTAAGTTCCGTGCATTCACTAACCCGGGCGCCTGTTGCATAAAGAAATTCGAGAAGAGCTCGGTCCCTCTGCTGGAGTGCTTCAGGACCTTGGACGGCTTCGAATAGAGCGAGCAGCTCCTCCTCATAAAAAAAGTCCGGCAGGTGCAAGCCTTGCTTGGGCGAATGAACATATTGAAAAGGATTGTTATCGACCCAACCGGATTCTTGGAAGAAAGTAAAAGCAGACCTTAAACTACTCAAACGTCTGGCAAGCGATGACTTGGCCAGGTCCTTTTTTTGTAATTGGAATAAATAGCGGCGGATATCTTGATAAGTCAAATCTTTTAAATCGTTTACATTTGCTTCCGATAGAAAGTCCGCAAATTCCTCAAGGTCATGCTGGTAGGCTAGGAGCGTTTCTTCACTATAGTGTCTTTCATTTTTAAGATAGTTTAGGAAGGCTTTTCCTTTTGCTGTCAACTCGATGGCACTCACCCTCTTTTACCTAAATATTATAACACAAACAAAGAGATAAAATCATCCAAAGTCGGAAATTGATTTTATCTCTTCGAATAAATAGTTTTTAATTTATTTTGCTATAGCAAAAAAGTGATTAAGAGGCAGAACTAGAAACTGGGGAGAAATTCTAATTATCCCCTTTTTGCTCGCTTTCTTGGTAGTCGCATTGGCTACATTTGACTTGTTTACTCCCCCGCTTTTTCTTTTCAACGAGGTAGTTTTGGCAAACTGGACACTGCCGACCAATGGGCTTGTCCCAAGAAGCAAAGTCGCAGTCAGGATAGCGGCTACAGCCGTAGAAAATACGGTTCTTTTTCGATTTCCGCTCAATAACTTGGCCTTCTTGGCACTTAGGACAGTCAACACCAATTTCCTTGACAATGGCCTTAGTATTCCGACAGTCAGGGAAGTTAGAGCAAGCGTAGAATTTGCCATAGCGTCCCAATTTAATCACCATGGGATGGCCACATTTTTCGCAGTCGAAACCAGCGGGCTCATCTTTGATGACAATTTTTTCAATTTTTTCCTCAGCGTTTTCCAAGTCCTTGGCGAAGGGTTGGTAGAAGCGGTCGATGACTTCCACCCACTCTTCCTTGCCCTCTTCAATCTTATCCAGCTCATTTTCTAGGCTGGCCGTGAAGTTCACGTCAACAATGTCTGGGAAATAAGTGGCAACAAGTTGGTTGACGATTTCACCGAGCTCGGTCGGCTCAAAGCGCCGAGCTTCGATCTTAACATAGTAGCGTTTGATCAGGGTTTCAATAGTTGGTGAATAGGTCGATGGCCGCCCGACGCCGTTTTCTTCCAAGGTTTGGATGAGGCTAGCTTCCGTATAGCGGGCTGGAGGTTGGGTAAAGTGTTGCTTAGGATCTAAGCTGACACTCTTTACAGTATCCCCATTAGCTAAGTCAGGGAGCGGATTATCCTTTTCCTTTTTCTCAGCGTAGACTTTTTGATAACCTTCAAATTTGATTTGTGAACCTGTTGCCCGGAAAGAAACTTCTCCTTGGACAATGTCGCAGCCTACTGTGTCATAGATAGCAGGCGCCATTTGACTGGCCATAAACCGGCACCAGATAAGGCTGTAGAGCTTGTACTGGTCCTTGGTCAGGTAAGATTCGATGGACTGAGGGGTCCGGTCGGGAGCTGAAGGACGAATGGCTTCGTGAGCGTCTTGGGCATTGCTGTTTTTGGCCTTGTTTTGCCCTTGCTTACCCAGGTATTCCTTACCGTAAGTGTTAGTGATAAAGTCACTAGCCCCTTCTTTGGCGACATCAGCGACCCGGGTGGAGTCGGTACGCATGTAGGTAATCAGACCAACGCTTCCCTTGCCAATATTAATCCCTTCATATAATTGTTGGGCGATCATCATGGTCTTCCGGGTCCGGAATTTAAGCCGCTTAGAAGCTTCTTGTTGGAGCGAAGACGTGGTGAAAGGTTTTTGTGGCTTTCTTTGCCGTTCCTTCTTAGTCAGGTTGGCAATGGTGAATTCATCTGATGTGATGTGGGCCATCAACTGGTCAACATCTTGCTTGTTCTTTAGATCGAGCTTTTTGCCTTTGAATTTAGAAGCATTGGCTTTAAACTTTTCTCGGCCCTTCTTAAATTCCCCGTCAATAGACCAGTATTCTTCTGGTTTGAAATTGCGAATTTCCTTTTCACGTTCAATGATTAAGTGTAAAGCGACCGATTGAACCCGTCCAGCAGACAGTCCTTTTTTGACTTTGGACCAGAGAATCGGTGACAGGCTATAGCCCACCAAGCGGTCGAGGATCCGGCGCGCCTGTTGGGCATCTACCAGGTCATTGTCGATCGGCCGGGCGTGCTTGAAGGCCTCCTTGACGGCTTCCTTGGTAATTTCATTATAGGTCACCCGGATTTTATCCTTAGGGTCTAGGCCTAGAATATAGGCCAGGTGCCAGGCAATAGCCTCCCCTTCCCGGTCCGGGTCGGAAGCCAGATAAATTTTTTCTGCTTTTTTCGCGTATTTCTTCAATTCTTTAATAATGGGGCCCTTGCCCCGAATGGTAATATAGTAAGGATCATACTCATTTTCGATATCGATCCCCATCTTACTCTTAGGAAGGTCCCGCAAGTGGCCCTTACTTGCGACCACTTTGTAATTTCTGCCTAAATATTTTTCAATGGTTTTCGCCTTAGTCGGTGATTCCACAATGACAAGGTACTTATAAGCCAAAAGAATAACTCCTTTCGAATTTACCCGACAGGATAATAAGAAGATGCTGGAAAAGGCTGAAGTGTCGGATAAGCTGTCAAATTGATTCTCATATTATGCCATTCAAGATTCTTTGTCAAATATAAAATGATGGCAAGAGAAAAAAATTGCTTAAATTGTCCCTTATTATAGTAGAAATGATTCAAAAAAGATGGCTATACTCTTCCAGGATATCTTGACTGGTCAAAATCAGCTTAGCCCCTGCCTGGATCAATTCATTGGTCCCCCGAGAGAGCGGCTGGTTGATGGGACCAGGTACGGCAAAGACATCTCGGTTAGCCTGCAAGGCATAATTCGCTGTAATCAAAGATCCACTCTTATGCCCCGCTTCGACTACTAGGCAGGCGGCAGAAAGGCCCGCGATAATTTCATTGCGGTAAGGAAAGTGCCAGCGCTTGGCACCCGCATGGTAAGGCAGGGCCGAAACCAGCAAGTGGTCGCGTGCAATTTGACTTTGCAGCTTGGCATGGTTGTCTGGATAAACTTGACCCAAGCCAGTCCCGATAACCGCAATGGTTTTCCCTTGCTCTTCCATAGCTATCTGATGAGATACGCAATCAATTCCATTTGCCAATCCGCTAACAATGACTAATTTCTTAGCGACTTCTGGTAGGAAACTTTCTAGTGCTTCTTGGCCATAAGCCGTCATTTTACGGCTACCAACTACCGCTAGGGCTAGGCGTTTTAATAAAGTAAGGTCTCCCTGGCAGAAGAGGACAAGGGCTGGTTTATGGGTTTCTACAAGTCCCTCAGGATAGGCAGCGTCTCCTAGGACAAGGGGCACGACCCCCTCTTTTTGGTAGAGGTCTTGGAAATAGGCCGGTGGGTAGTGGGCGGTAAAGTCTTGCCATTTGTTATAGTGTTTGGCTGGGATCTTCACTCTTTCTCGGTCAGGATCCTGTAATAACCGCAGGCGCTCGCTATAGGGAATGAGGCCCGATTCAGTCAGGTAAATCACTTGCTGGCGGCGGCTTAGCTTGTTAAACATCTTATCAACTCCTTCATTCATATATAAACGAAAGAGAGCCCAGTTCATCAAGTGATTTATTCATTAAATAAAATCTTTAACCGGTGCAAAGCTTTTGCGGTGGATGGGACAAGGGCCGTACTTGGCTAGGGCCTCTAAGTGGACCTTAGTTCCGTAGCCTGCATGTTGGTCGAAACCATATTCAGGATAAAGATCGGCATAGTCTGCCATGAGACGGTCCCGGTACTCCTTGGCATAGATCGAAGCCGCAGCAATGGAATAAATTCGCGCATCGCCTTTGATAATCGCCTCTTGGGGCTGGCTGATTCCCGGTATAGTTACCGCATCAACTAGGACGTAGGAAGCCTGGGGTTGGAGCTGGTTAACAGAAGCCGCCATCGCTTCCTTAGTCGCCTGGAGGATATTAATGTGGTCAATGCGATCAGCGGGACTGAAGGCAATCTCGCAGGCCAGGGCATACTTATCGATATCAGCAACCAAGCCCTGGCGCTTCTTATGGGAGAGCTGCTTGGAATCATTGAAGTAAACAGCTGGCATATCTGGGGGCAAAATGACTGCGCAAGTGACAACTGGCCCAGCCAGGGGTCCCCGCCCCACTTCGTCAACGCCAGCAATATAGGCATAGCCCTGGGCCCTCAGCTGGTCTTCATAGGCTCTCAACTCTTGGATCGCTGCTCCTTCTTCTTGGGCCCGGTCGATGCGGCGCTGGTAAGTCTTGAGGACCTGCTGGACCCCCTTGCGCTCGTCTTGGCTATAGGGAGCCAGATCTTCCGGCCTCAGGTTCGCTCCCTTGGCTTGGAGTCGGTCCTTAATAGCTTGGATGCTCTCGCGCTTAGTCATTATCAGCTGCCTCCTGAGCCATTTGATAGTCCGCCACTCGGTCCAAGGTCAGCCGGCTAATGGCTCCATCTTGGAAATCCTTGATGATTTTTTCTGAGGCTCGGTCATAATCATCTAAGAAGCCCATCTTTTCCGTTAGGGTCATGAGGAGTTCCGGATAAGGAGGGTGAACCTGGTCGGCTGCAATGGGATACTTGGCCTCGATGACACCGGGATAATAGTCCATGAGGAAGGCTAAAGCATAGAGGGCGATGTCATCGTTGTAGTAATGGGTCTGCTTAATCGCTGTACAGAGGGCTAGACGCGTCCCTACTTCTGGGTCTTCAAACTTAGGCCAGAGGATACCCGGCGTATCTAATAGTTCAAAATCCTTATCAATTCGAATCCATTGTTGGCCCTTAGTGACACCGGGCTTATTCCCAACTTGGGCCTTTTTCTTTTGGGTAAACTGGTTGATAAAGGTGGACTTACCTACATTGGGGATCCCCACAATCATGAGGCGGACCGCTTGGTGTTTGACTCCCTTGGCCTGCCACTTGTCCCGCACTGGAGCTGTCCAGTCGTAGAGCTTTTTCTTAAAGCGTTTCATTTCCTTGGGGTTTTTACTGTTTAAGGCGCAAGCCTGGCTGCCATCTTCTTGGTTGAGCAGGTCTAGCCAAGCCTGGGTTTCTTCTTTATCGGCTAGGTCTGCTTTGTTAAGGACAATGATCCGGGGCTTGTCTTGGATAATCTGATCGATCATCGGGTTCTTACTGCTTTCGGGCACCCGGGCATCCCTGAGTTCGATCACATAATCGACTTGGCTCAGGTGGTTTTGAACCTCTTTCTTGGCTTTGGCCATATGTCCAGGATACCATTGAATTGTTGCCATCTTCTTTCACTCCTTTATAGCTTGTCATTAAAAAGGGAGGCAGGCTGCCTCCTTAAAATTTATTCTTGAATCTTGCCAAAGTCAGATAGGGGCCAGAATCTAAAGTTGGTGGTCCCTTCGACTTGGTCGCTGTGGACGAAGCCAAAATAGCGGCTGTCCTTTGAAACGGGACGGTTGTCACCGAGGACAAAGAATTCTCCTTCAGGTACCGTTTTTTCATTGGTCAATTCTTCGAGGGTGAAGTTCTGGGTCACCAGCTGGCCGGGATTAGCGGCTTTTAAGGGTTCCAGATATTCCTCAGCGACGGGCTCTCCATTCACATAGAGTTGGTTGTCCTGGTATTTAATCGTATCGCCAGCCTTACCAATCACCCGTTTGATGTATTTTTCATTTGGGGCATCGGGGCCCGGGAAGACGACAATATCCCCTCGATCTGGTTCAGCCAAGCGATAGGCGATGGCCATATCCCCATTGTGGAGGGTAGGCGCCATGGAGTCACCCGAAATATTAATCGGGAAGGCAATGTATTTTTGCACCCCTAAAACTAGGACAACCGCAATGAGAATTGGGAGGATAAAAGAAATTACTTCATTAAAAAATCGTTTCATCAATTTGCCTTCTTTCTAAGCTTGCGCCAAGACGTCAATGGCCTTATCCAACTGGCTATCATTGGCTTTAATCTTCTCTTGCATCTTTTGGGTTAAACGCAGGGCGGTTTCTCCGTCCACTTCCCCTGTGGCCTTCAAGCCGGTTTCTTCCTGGACGGTTTGAACCGCTTCAACGGTGTCTTGGTCGTAACGGCTGCTTACCTGGTCTTCGCTGAGATAACCCAAGCTATGGAGGATCTTTTGAATATTGAGGACGGCTTCAGATTGCTGGCCCGCCTTGTAGTGCTGGCTCGTATCAATTAGGGTCAGTTTAGCATAGTCTGGCAGGCTTTGCTCAATATCTGGCTGGATGCCCTTCTCATTGATCCAAGTGCCGTCAGGGGTCAGCCATTTCGCTACAGTGACCTTCATCTTCCCATTCTTATCAAGGGGGAAGACAGTCTGCACGGAGCCCTTACCATAAGAATTCTGGCCCACGACCGGCACTTGACCGCTCTGTTGGAGGGCGCCGGCTAGGATTTCACTCGCACTGGCCGAGCCTTCGTCGATTAAGACAACGAGAGGAGCTTGGATCTTAAAGTCGCCCAAGTCTTGGCTATTGGCCTGGTAGACTTGCTCTTCCCCCTGGTTGTCTTCCACCCTCAAAATGGTCTGCCCATCTTCGAGGAAGATATTGGCAACCTTCAAAACAGAAGGCAGGAGGCCACCAGGATTACCCCGCACATCTAAGACGAATTTTTTAGCGCCCTGCTTTTGCAGGTCCTTGAGGCTTTGAACAAGTTCGTCGTAGGTCGTTTCTGAGAATTCGGAGATTTGGATATGGCCGACGTCAGGTGCTTGGTCCATAAGACGGGCATGGACGGTTTCGATAGGGATTTCATCCCGCTTCACCTTGACCGTCTGCTCTTGGTCCCCCCGCTTAATCTTCAGCTCGACCTCTGTCCCCTTCTCGCCACGGATCAACTTAACCGCTTCCTCAGTAGACAAGCCCTTGGTTGACTTGCCATCGACTTCGAGGATGATATCATTAGCCTGTAAGCCAGCTTTTTCAGCGGGTGAATCCTTGATGGGGCTGATAATCGTAAGCCAGCCATTCTCGGTGGTGACTTGGGCGCCAATCCCTTCAAAACTACCCTTGATGGTTTCATCCAAACTCTCTGAAGCAGCACCGGTCAAATAAGCGGTATAGGGATCACCTACACTATCTGCCATTCCCGCCATAGCGCCATTCACGGCTTCCCCCTTCTTAACTTCTCCAATATATTGGTCGTTCAAGATTTGGTAGCCATACTGGAGCTTGCGCAGGTCCGCAGCCGATAGGGCCCGGTCTGAAGATAGCAGCTCCCAGGGTAAACGGCCTGTGGTATAGGTATTGGTTCCTAGGATACCCAGGACCAGTCCAACTGACAGGCAGAGAACGCCCTGGCCGACTCTTTTTTTGCCCAGCTTGCCTGTATTTTTAGGGCTTGCTTTAGCTTGGTCACTTGTTTGCGTGTATTTATCTTCCTGCATGTGAGCCTACTTTCTAACCTTGTTCATAGTCATAGGCCTGCCATAAGTCATCAAAACATGAAATGTAATCGGCATAGTCACTATGGCCTTCAATATAGCGGCTGATTTCATCGAATTCCTTACTGTCGCGGGGAAAATCCAGGTCGCGATAAACTAGGTCAGCAAAAGCTTCCTTCTGGTCGCTCTCTAGACTGCCCCGCCCTCTAAATCGTTCCACATAGCGATAAAATGAAAGTGACATCGTCTTCCTCCTCTACTGGCCTTGTCGGTAAGCTTCTATTTGTTCTACAGCATAAGGCAAAGGCAGAGAAAAGGCAAGTTTGATCTGATTATTAGGCAGGTCAATCGCTTGCGCTGCGATAGCGACTTGTCCTTTTGCTGAAACTTGGTCGAGGCGGACAATTAGACGCTCCTGGTCCCTATCCACACTGAGTGGCACATGGTCGGGAATGAGCCGGCTAAAGAGCGCTAGACTAGTTCCAACGGGCAAGTCCAATCCTTCTACTTCAATCGCTTCGATGGCAAGACCAATATTCCCGTCATTCTGGGCTTCTGCCTGGGCACGAATCTCATAAGACAGTCCTTGTCCTAAGATCTCAAATTGGCCTAATAAATGGACCTGATCGTCCAAGTGGAGGCGGTAAGGCACCTGGTCGCCAGCTAGGAGGGCCTGCATGAGAACGTTGAAGCTCTCCCTAGTGAGCTGGGTTTCAGCTTGGATGGTCTCTTCCGTTTGGGCTAGCTCTCCCTGGTCAACCGGTTCATAAGAGGGCCGGATACTAGAGAGGACAAGGATGACGCCAAGTACCAGAGCCAGGACTAAGCCGAGGAGAATAAAGAAGGCCCGGCGCCAGCCATTGCTTTGTCTTGTCATCACTTAACCTCCCGTCGGTAAAAAATAAAACGATGCGGGTAAGGATTCTTATCGTCAACTGCGCCCTTGATTTCCGCATAGCTGTAGAAATCACTGAGGTCGGGATCCATGACCGTATCCCCTGCCACGGCATGGTCGATATAAGTTACCCGTAATTCATCTAAATAAGGCCAGAAGCTTTGGTAAATCTGCTTACCGCCGATAATATAGACATCTTCCTTCTTGGCGAGTTCTAGAATTGGATCGATAGCATGGATGAGATCAACAGAGGCGCTATCGCCATTGATTGCTATCGATTCTGAACGAGTCAGGATATAGGTCTGTCGATCAGGCAGAGGCTTAGAGCCCATGCCCTCAAATGTTTTTCGGCCGAGAACAATTTTATGGTACATGGTTTGGGAACGAAAGAATTGAAAATCATTGGGCAGGTGCCAGGGCATCTTCTGATCTTTACCGATGACACCATTGCGGGCCTGGGCCCAAACGGCAATTAACATCTTATCTCTCCTTCAACGTTAAAGCATGACATTAAACAGCAACAGGGGCCTTGATAGCAGGGTAAGGGTCGTAGCCCTGGACGAAGATATCTTCAGTCGCAAGCTCATCCATCGGGGCTTCTCCTTGAATGACAAGTTCGGGCAAGGGACGGGGCTCGCGCGACAACTGTTCCTTGACTTGGTCTAAGTGGTTCTTGTAGATATGCACATCACCAAAACTATGGACGAAATCCCCCACACCGAGTCCCACCTCCCGGGCTAAAAGATGGGTCAATAAAGCATAAGAGGCGATATTAAAAGGAACACCCAGGAAGACATCGGCACTCCGCTGGTAGAGCTGGCAGCTCAATTTCCCATCTTGGACATAGAACTGGCTCAAAGTATGGCAGGGAGGCAGGGCCATGTCTGGCACATCTTCAGGATTCCAAGCGCTGAGGATCATCCGCCTTGAATCTGGCGTATGTCGCAATTGGTCGAGGAGGATGGCGATTTGGTCGATTTCCCCGCCATCCCGGGTCTCCCAGTGCCGCCACTGTTTACCGTATACCGCACCGAGATTGCCATATTGAGCCGCAAAATCATCGTCTTCAAGCATGAGCTGGCGGAACTTAGCCATTTCTTCTTTATAAACTGCCGCGAAGTCTGGATCGCTTTCAGCTCGCAGACCAAAATCAGTCATATCCGGTCCTTGGTAGGCCTCGCTTTCCACCCAATTCTTAAAGGCCCACTCGTCCCAGATATGGTTATTATGCTCGAGTAAGAAGCGGATATTGGTATCCCCTCTTAAAAACCAGAGGAGTTCGCTCTTAATTAAACCAAAAGCGACTTTTTTGGTTGTCAGAAGTGGAAAGCCCTCATTTAAGTCAAAGCGCATCTGGTAGCCGAAAGTCGACAGGGTCCCTACCCCTGTTCGGTCATCCTTAAAGCTCCCCTTATCTAAAATATGTTGCAATAAATCTAAATATTGTTTGGCCATTGTGTCACTCCCTAATAAGTTTTTTCACTGAGATAATCCCAATACGTCATTTGGTCTAAAAGTTCAGCTTCGGTGGTCTCTTTTTCTTTTTGTAAGTCGGCTAATTTCCCATAGTCTGCTCCATTGGCCAACATCTCTTCATCAATGCTTTGGAGTTTGTCTTCTAGTTGACTAATCACCGTTTCGATCTGTTCCCAATCCTTTTTCTCTTGGTAGGTCATCCGGTTTTTGTGGCCTGGCTCCTTTTGTTTTTGAGCTTCTGCTGGCTCCTTGGGTGTTTTTTTGGTCTGGGCTTCCGTCTTGGCCTTATCCGCTGCCTTAAGCTCTTCTTGATAGTCGCTATAGGAACCGAAGAAGATGTCCACCTCATGATTATCATCGATGGCCAAGAGTTTGTCGACTACCTTGTCGAGGAAGTAACGGTCGTGGCTGACAGTAAGAACTGCGCCTGGAAAATCTTCTAAATAATCTTCCAGAATCGTCAGGGTCTGGATATCCAGGTCATTGGTCGGCTCGTCTAAGAATAAGACATTGGGCCGGGCCATGAGGATACGCAAGAGATAAAGCCGCTTCTTCTCGCCCCCTGACAGGGATGAAATCTTCACCCCATGCATGGACCGGTCAAAGAGGAAGGTTTCGAGCATTTGGGAGGCACTGAGGGTCTTCCCATCCCGGTAAACATAGTCTTCCGCCTCTTCTTGGATATAAGAAATGACCCGCTTGTCTTCGGGCAAATCGACAGGTACTTGTTGGAAGTAGCCGATTTTTACCGTCTCTCCAATCACAACCTGGCCGAACAAAGGAGGCAAGAGGCCAGCGATGGTGTTCATCAGACTGGTCTTTCCTGCCCCGTTCTCCCCTATAATACCGATTCGGTCCCGGTTCTGGACTAGGAGCTCTAAGTTTTTGACCAGGGGAGCATCTGGCTCATAACCAACTGTTAAATCCTGGCATTCGATGACCTTCTTACCCAAGCGTTCTTGGTCAAAGTCGAAGCTGAGCTTCTGGTCAGGCCCCCGTTGGCCTTTCACTTGGCCTTCCAAGTCCTCAAAGCGGTTAATCCGAGCCTGTTGCTTAGTCGTTCGAGCCTTGGCACCTGTCCGCATCCAGGCTAACTCCTTCTTATAGAGTTGCTTTTGTTTGCGGGCCGTCTCACGTTCTTGCTCGTCCTCGATGGCCTTCTTCTCCAGGTAAGCCTGATAATTGCCTTCGTATTCGCGCAAGTTCCCATGGTCCAAGGCAAAAATACGCCCCACTACCCGGTCCAGGAAGTAACGGTCGTGGGTAATCAAGAGGACCGACCCCTTATAATTAGCTAAATACTTCTCCAACCAGGCAACCATCTCAAAGTCCAGGTGGTTGGTCGGTTCATCGAGAAGGAGGAGGTCCGGTTCTTCAATCAAGGCCTTGGCTAGGCCAATCCGCTTACGCTGTCCCCCGCTCAGCTGACGGATGGTTAGGGAGCTATCCGTAAAACCTAACTGATTGAGGACGGTATGGATGGTGGTATCTAATTGCCAGCCATCTTCCGCATTCATAGCCTCTTCCGCCTGGCTAAAGGCAGCTTGGAAGTCTTTATCCTGGGGCGACTGCGCGAGACGATGGGCCGCTTCCTGGTAACGGGCGACAATTTGGACCAAGTGGCTCTCTGAATCATAGACGGCTTCGAAGATCGTGAGGTCTTCATCAAAATCTTCCTCTTGGCTAACCATGGTGACTTTGAAATCTTTGGGGTGTTCCATTTCCCCGCTGTCCAGGCTGTCCACGCCTGCTAAAATACGCATTAAAGTACTTTTTCCTGAGCCGTTGGTTCCAATCAAGCCCACATGGTCCCCACCCCGAATAAGGAAGGAGACATCTGTTAACAGGGGTTTCGCCCCATAAGTTTTATACCAATTTAAGGCCTTGAAATCTTTCATCTATTTCATCGACTCCTTTAAAGTTACTTACATCCTTATAGTTTATCATAAGTTCGGGACTAGGAAGGAAAAATTTTATAAAAGTCCAGGCATGATTAGCCTTTAATACTTCCCTTTCTCCTGCATCCTCCCTCACCCTTTTTAGTCGGGTTCGCAAGAGCAGCTTTGGAGTGCTTTCGCAAGTCGGAAACATGCAAGCTTTGCTTGCCCTTATTCCGACTTACTCCAAGCATCCAAAGCTAAACGCTCTTGCTCACACCCCAGTCGGGTTCGCAGTTGCAGACTTGAAGTGACTTCACCCAATCGGAACGATCGGCTAAAGCCGCTCTTTTCCGTTTGGGCTCCAGTCATTCAAGTCTGGGCGCAACTGCTCTCACCCTGTATAGTCGGGTTCGAGGATGCAGAAAGGGCTCCTCTTCGTAAAAGTCCCTCGAAGGCTTGCAGCCTTCTCAGCCCTTTTACTCCAGAGCTCCCTTTCTCCCGCATCCTCTCACACCCTTTTTAAACAAAAGAGACCGCGGTTTGATCTTAACCACGATCTCTTAAAGTGTCAATTATTTGCCTTCCTCTTGGGCCTTTTTGCGGGCAGCTTTTTTCGCCTTACGGTAGGCCATACGTTGTTCGCGGCGGGCAGAGGTGGACCACTTGGAGTAGTCTTCGTCTTCCATGGCTTGGACTTCACCTAATAGGTAGCCGTTGCCGACTTGGGAGAAGAAGTCATGATTAGACGTTCCTGTTGAAATCCCATTCATGACGATCGGGTTGACGTCTTCCGCTGTATCTGGGAAGAGCGGGTCAAAGCCTAGGTTCTGCAGGGCCTTATTAGCATTGTAGCGGACGAAAATATTAACATCCTCTGTCCAACCAATTTGGTCATAGACGGCTGAGGTATACTTCATTTCGTTTTCATATAGGTCGTAGAGGAGCTCGAAGGTCCAATTCTTCAACTCTTCTTGTT
The DNA here is from genome assembly GCF_030230715.1 of Aerococcus sp. UMB1112A. Taxonomy (NCBI): domain Bacteria; kingdom Bacillati; phylum Bacillota; class Bacilli; order Lactobacillales; family Aerococcaceae; genus Aerococcus; species Aerococcus sp. UMB1112A. The sequence continues at coordinate 14,515 of NZ_JASPDS010000001.1, forward strand.
CTTCTTCGGACAGTTCATTATACCCTAATTGGAACTTGTAGCCAATATAGGTGCCGTGGACGGACTCATCACGCAAGATCAGCTTGATAATTTCCGCCACATTAGGCAGTTTGCTGTTGCCTAAGTACCAGAGGGGCGCATAGAAACCGGAATAGAAGAGGAAGGATTCCAGTAAGACGCTGGCTGCCTTCTTCTGTAGGCCCGTCCCTGTCCGGTAAACTTGGTTGATCTTTTTCGCCTTATATTGGATCAGTTCATTCTCATTGGTCCAGTCAAAAATCTTATCGATTTCAGACGTGGTATTAAGCGTGATAAAGATCGTGGAATAAGACTTAGCGTGAACAGACTCCATGAAGTGGATATTTGAGAAGACGGCACGCTCTTGCTGGGTCCGAGCGTCTGGTAAGAGGACTAAGGCGCCCTCTTCTGATTGGAGGGTATCCAGGAGGGTTAAGCCCCCGAAGACCTTGTCGACCACATCTTGCTCAGCAGCAGACAGCCGACGCCAGTCATCCAGGTCGTTGGAGACGGGGATCCGGGTGTCCAGCCAGAATTGTTCCGTAAGCTTCTCCCAGGTCAGCTTGTCGACCATGTCTTCAATGCTGTCCCAGTTAATGGCCTTGTAGTATTTACCCAGGTCCGGGTCAGCTTGGTCCGTCCCATCCCACAAGTTTTGTTGCCAATTATCTTTTGAATTTATATAGAGATTGTTATCAATTTGTCCCATTTTGACCTCCTTAACTGTTCTTAAATAGAGCAGGATTCACAGTAATTGCTGCCGATTTCATCGCCATCGTCGGTAAAGGTTCGGATATAGTAGATGGACTTGATACCCTGATTCCAAGCATAATTGCGCAAGATATTTAAGTCCCGCGTGGTTAGCTTATGGTCATCTGGATCTTTCCAAGGATAGAGGCCGGAAGGAATGTCTGAGCGCATGAAGAGGGTCATGGACATACCTTGGTCCACATGCTCTTGGGCGGCAGCATAAACGTCGATCACCTTCCGCATATCCAGGTCATAGGCGGACTCATAGTATTGGATATTGTCATTGGAGAGCTGGGGGGCTGGGTAATAGGTCTTCCCAGTCTTCTTTTCTTGCCGCTCTTCAATTAGACGGATAATCGGCTGCAAGCTAGCGCTGGTTTCATTGACATAGGAAATGGAACCTGTTGGCGCAACAGCTAGACGATAAGCGTGGTAGAGACCATCCCGCATCACGTCATCGCGCAAGGCTTGCCAGTCTTCCTTGCTTGGTAGCGGTACCTTAGCCATGATTTGAGCCACTTTATCGGATTCATAATGGAAGTCTTCTTCGATATATGGCTCGAAGTAAGACCCATCCGCATAAGCGGAGTTTTCGAAGTTGGCGAAGCGTTGGCCACGCTCAGCTGCAATCTTATGGCTGGCTTTGAGGGACCAGTAGTTGAGGGCGTAGAAATAAGCCTCCGTTAATTCGAGCGATTCATCTGACCCGTAATAAATGTGGTTGATGGCAAAGAGGGTATGGAGCCCCATAGCCCCTAGACCAATGGTGTGGTACATCTGGTTGCCGTTTTGGATGGATGGGACGGCCTCAATATCGGTGCTGTCGGTCACAAAGGTCAGCCCTCGAACAGCTGTTTCTACAGATCGAGCAAAGTCATCCGACTCGACCATGTTCACCATATTGGTTGATCCTAAGTTACAGGAAATATCGGTGCCTAAGTGGTCATAGAGCTGCTCATCATTAATCTTCGAAGGTTCTTGGATCTGTAAAATTTCTGAGCATAGGTTGGACATCACAATCGTTCCATCGATAGGGTTGGCTTCATTGGCCGTATCGATATTAACAATATAAGGGTAGCCAGATTCTTGTTGGAGTTTGGAAATTTCATTCTCTAATTCCCGAGCCCGGATCCGATACTTGCGGACCTCTGGATGGTGAACAAGTTGGTCATACTCCTCTGTAATATTGACATAGGAGAAAGGCTTGCCATAAATCCGTTCCACATCGTAGGGGCTGAAGAGGTACATGTCATCATCAGCTGCTACGAGTTCATAGAATTTGTCTGGAACCGTAATGCCTAGGGATAAGGTCTTCACCCGAATTTTTTCATCCGCATTCTCCTTCTTGGTGGAGAGGAAGCGGACAATATCAGGATGGAAGACATTCAGGTAAACCACTCCGGCTCCGTTTCTTTGCCCTAATTGGTTAGCATAGCTGAAGCAGTCTTCAAATAATTTCATAACGTGAACGACCCCTGAAGCCGCATTTTCAATCTTCTTGATGGGAGCCCCTTCTTCACGGAGGTTGCTGAGGTTGATTCCTACCCCTCCCCCGCGCTTGGAGAGTTGTAAGGCGGAATTGATGCCCCGGCCGATCGAATTCATGTCATCGGTTAGTTGGATCAGGAAACAAGAGACCATCTCCCCCCGGCGCTTACGTCCGGCATTGAGGAAGGTTGGGGTTGCAGGCTGGAAGCGCTGGGAGAGGATCTCATCACAGAGCTTACGAGCCAGGTCTTCATCCCCGTCGGCTAGGTAGAGGGCATTATAAACGACCCGGTCCTCATAGCGTTCCAAATAGCGTTCGCCATCATCGGTCTTCATGGCATACTGGGTATAGAACTTATAGGCCCCCATGAAGGATCGGAAGCGGAACTTACGGTCATAGGCGTCCTGCATCAGTTGGTAGATAAAGTTCCGGTCATACTTGTTGATGAAACTTTCATCCAGGTAGTCATGGTCAATCAGGTAGCGGATCTTCTCTTCGAAGGTATAGAAGAAAACTGTATTAGGGTTGACATGCTCCAAGAAAAAAGCCCGGACAGCTTCTTTATCTTTTTCGAGCGGGATCTTGTTATCGATTGGAATATTTAATTCGTTGTTTAACTTATAGTAGGTAATTTCATTTGGTTCGTTGGATACTTGTGGATTCTTCAATTTCTTTCGCCAACTCCTTTACTTTTTCTACATCGTGGGAATTGCCCATAAATTCAAAGGTGTGTAAGAGGGGCAGGTCATAGTCCATAGCCAGATCTTTTGCGGTGAAGCAGAAGAGGTCATTAAAATTCAGATTACCTCCTCCAATGACGCCCTGGCAATAGGACAGGTTGTCCCCTGTTTCAATGAAATCATTCATGATATCAGTCACTTCGATTTCGTAAGTGGGAACAATCATAAGATAGGGTTGGTCCACCGTGGTAAAAGCATTGTGGTCTGTGATTTCTAGCGAAGGCAAGCCGAGCTTTTCAACAAAGCGGCGGGTATTGCCTACCAGAGACATGTAGACGATTAACATCAAATCCCTCCTTTTTCAATAGTCCTATCATACGTCAGGAGCTCTTTGAAATTCAAGTTAATCAACTCCATATCTTGAATTCTAATTTAATTCTCACACAAGATATAGTATGACATGGGGAATCAGCCCCAAAATAAAAATAAGGGCCAAAAGAAAAAACACAGATCTTGTATCTCTTGCCCCTTATCCTTTATTCTTCACACATATGTTCAATGGCCTGACTGATGATTTCATAGACGTGGTCGTCGGCCTGGCTGTAATAAACTGACCGCTTGTCCCGTCTGGATTTTAACAGCTTGCTTTCTCTGAGGACCTGTAGTTGGTGGGAAATGGCTGATTGCTCCATATCGAGCGCTTGCGCAATTTCCGTCACGTTCAATTCACGTCCCTTAAGTAGGTAAAGGATGGAGAAGCGTGTTTGGTCCCCAATCACCTTAAAAAACTTGGTCACCTGCTGTTTCACTTCAGGACTTAATTCAGATTTTTCCATAGCACCGCCTCCTCAAATCGTAATCATTCTTATTTTATACGATAAAAGTGATTGATACAATACCTTTTCCCTTCTTCTTACATATTGGCGAAAGTTTGGGCTAAGTCATCACTCAAACGCAGGCTCTGGTCAGCCAGTTCGGACGGAATATGATAGGGTTTCTGGTTCATCATCACATAGAGGGCTTGTGGATTATCCAGGGTTTCTTCTTGGAAGGGTTCGCGGATCAATTCAGGAGTAGTATGGCCGATACCAATCTCCAAGTAAAGCACCTTTTTCCCTTCATTGGCAGCTAAGAAGTCCGTATAAGCCGCTTCTTGTTCATGCCAATGGGCGTCCTCGACCATGCCTCGGACTGTGTCACGCTTGTTAATTTCCAGGGGTGCCCCACAATTTGGGCAGTAAGGAATCAGTTCGCTAGGTACCTTCATATCTTCTTGACGGTCAACCATCTCGCGGATCATATCATCATCGCGGTAGGTCACATCCTGGCACTGCTTGGAACATTGGAAGAGGACGTACTTGCCCTGGTAGTAGAAAACCTTATCCAGGTCAAAGCACGCTGCTTCAAAGGCATTATCCGCATTGGAGGTAATGATGTGGTAGTTTTTATCTGCTAGGAGATCTTTTAATTTGAGATAGGAAGCCCCAGCTTCTTGGTCTAAGCCGTTAAGTTTAACAAAGCGACTCTGGAAGGCCCAGTACTCTTCTAAGGACTCAAAATCATTTAAAAAAGCTTGGAGCATGTCAAAAAGTCCATATTTAGCGATAAAGTCAGGAAAATTCTCCTTAAAACGAGGGCCCACATAGGTAAAACCATCCGCAGCTGACATCCCTGCTCCAATTCCGATCACCAGAGCCTCGGCTCCCTTAAAGAGCTCAGCCAGTAATTCTGATTCGGACTTTTCTTCTGCGCCCTGGAGCGCTTTCCAAATTTTATTCATCGTTTTCCTCCCCTAATAGTTGACGGTAAATCTGGGCATCCTCATCGCTAAAAACATTGAAGATGACCTTGAGTCGAGATGGGTGCTCATCTAGGTAAGCAGTCACCGTATGAATGGCAATCTGGGCAGCTTCTTCTCTTGGAAAGGCAAACTGCCCCGTGGCAATGCAAGGGAAGGCGATACAGTCTAGTCCTTCCCGCTCAGCGACTTCTAAGCAAGACCGGTAGCACTTGGCCAGGAGCTGACGGCGGATAGGCGTCACTCGACCATCTTGGATCACAGGGCCTACCGTATGGATTATGTAGCGACTGGGTAAGTGGTGGGCGGACGTTAGCTTGGCCTTGCCGGCAGCTTCCAAGCGCCCCTGTTTAGCCATCAGGTCTTGGCATTCTAAACGCAAGGCAGTCCCAGCATAGCTATGGATGACATTATCGATGCAGGCATGACCAGGAATGAAGCAACCCAAGAGTTGAGAATTGGCGGCATTGACAATCCCATCCACTGCTAACTGGCAAATATCCCCTTGCCAGAGAGCTAAGGGCCCCCAAGTCTCAGCCATGTCCGTCCAGTCATAATGCGGCTTGGCCTGGTTAATGACATCGAGCACCTGGCCTTCCGCCTCCAGGTAGTCTGAGCTGATGGGTTGTGCTGGCCGGGTATTGACTAGGCTACGGTATTGGTCAAAACTTGGTAAAGCAGGGTCCAAGTCAAAATCCGGACGTTCGGCCTGGAGATACTTAATCAAAGCTGGCAAACTGGCTTCCATAAAAGTCCCCTCCTCTTCTTCAATCAGTAAAGGGGCAAGGTGAAGGCCCCGCCACCTCATAAATCGTTAATATGCAAAAGCTAATCCAAAAGTCAACCCTGGCATCCACTTCCAAAATGGCTAGACGATTGTCTAAGAGCAATCCGCCAGCATTTCTTCTCGTAGTCCAGGGTTTAACGACTTTTATCATAGGCTAATTAGGCGTCTTCTAAGCCCGCAAAGGCTTCTTCATCAACATCTGTTAATTTAAGCAACCAATTTTCTTCTGACTTGGCTGAGTTTAAGAGTTCCGCTTGGTCTTCAGCCGCCGTATTCTTTTCTACGACCTTACCAGCTAATGGACTTTGGATTTCCATCACGGTTTTTGAAGCCTCGATATTGGCGATAGGGTCATCTTTTTCTAAGTGGTCTTCGCTAGTGAATTCAACGAAGCCAACGGTGCCGACATCATCTTGTAGTTCAGGGGTCATAGAAACGACATAATTAGCGCCGTCTTTTTCGATAAATAAGAAATTTGCACGTTTTTTCATTCTAATACCTCCAAGTTAAAACTTACTTTATCATGATAACATATTTTCCCAAATAATGGGACCCTTTGCCTGCTTTACTTGATCAGGGCCTCAGCTAGCAACTCTAAGCTCTTGGTCCGGTTATCAAAGCCGGGCACTAAGGGAATCAAAAGGGCCTCATCGGCGTTTAAGCGGCGGTTCCAATCGGCGATTTCGGCGCTTACCTGGTCAATTCCTCCCGTAATCATGCGCTTGCGGTTCTCCTTCATGGCCTGGCTTTGGTCCGCTGTTGCTTCAAAGGACTGGCTGCTAGCGATGGAGGGAAAACGGTCATAATAGCGGAAATTATCTTGACCCAAGAGCCACCAGTCCAAAGCTTGAGCTAGGTCTTCGGCATGGTCAGGGTCGTCTGCCACGGCGACAAAGGCGGCATACATCACCCGGGGCTCGGCTGTTGCCTTGGAGGGCTTGAAGTTATCCCGGTAAGCAGCCACCGCCTCTTCCGCAATTTCTAAGACATTATCCCGGGCAAAGGGGAAGATCCCAAAGCAATAGGCAAGCCCCAAGCGTCCCGCTAATTTGGCATTGTTTACGCTTGAGGAGAGGATCCACATCTCTAAATCTTCTCCGATTGTCGGATTGGCCTTGAGATCATTGAAGCGGTGGTCGGTCTGGTCCTCATCAGTCATATACTTATAGAGGTCCTTGATGGCCTGTTCGTAAGAGAGCTCCCCTTCTTGATATTCATTCATCACCTTGGCAATTTGGGGCACGCTCTTATTGTTACCGAAGCCTAAATCAATCCGCCCCGGATGGTAGGCCGCTAAGACCTTGAAATTTTCCGCAACCTTGTAGGGACTGTAATGAGGAAGCATCACGCCACCTGACCCAATATGAATGCTTTTGGTCCGGTCCGCCAGGCGCATCATAATCACTTCCGGGCTAGAGGAAGCGAAGGCGGGGATATTGTGGTGTTCAGCCACCCAGAAGCGTTGATAGCCCAAGTCTTCAGCTAGCTCGGCCAATTCTTCCGTATGGGCTAAGGCCTCAACCGCACTCTCCCCTTCATCCATTACTGCATAGTCTAAGATACTATATTCCGTCATCTCGGAACTCCTTTCTTTAACCAACATGTCTTTCTTCTAATTTATGACGAAAGCGAATACATGTCAATTTTTGCCAAGGGTCTTTCCTCAAAAAATTCTTCTTTGGACTAGAAAAGCTTGGTATTTATACATTTATTGTTCATATAAAAGTACAATAATTGAATAGCAACCGTTTTCTTTAAAACTATGATAAAATAAGAGCAACTCGTTAAAGGAGGTGTACTATGTTAACTGACCAATGTGCCCGTCAGGTTCTAAGAGAGATTATTGCCCTCTATCCTGACGTGGAAACCGCCCTTGATTATCAAAATCCTTTTGAATTATTGGTAGCTGTGATCCTGAGCGCCCAGACAACAGACGTCCAGGTCAATAAGGTCACCCCTGCCCTCTTTGCGGCCTATCCTGATCCAGAAAGCCTAAGCCAGGCGAAGGAAGATGATGTGGCGGACTATATCAACCGGATTGGCCTCTACCGCAACAAATCCAAATACCTGGTCGCCTGCGCCAAGATGCTGGTGGAAGATTTTGATGGGAAGGTGCCCCAGAACCGTAAAGACCTGGAGAAACTGCCAGGTGTCGGACGGAAAACTGCCAATGTCGTCTTAAGTATTGCCTTTGATATCCCTGCCTTTGCGGTGGATACCCATGTGACCCGGGTCTGCAAGCACCACGGGATCGTCGCCCAAGATGCCAGTGTCAGAGAGATTGAGGACCGGGTGACCAGCCTCTTGGACCCTAGTGAGTGGACCCAGGCCCACCAAGCCTTGATCTACTTTGGCCGCAATATCTGCCATCCCAAAAATCCTGACTGCCGGGACTATCCCCAACTCTACCAATGCCTAGATGAAAAAAATGCATAAGAAAGGTGAATGGCCTCGCCTGGATGCATATAAAGCCAGGCATTTCCTCACAATAAAAGCAGCCAGCCCTTAGTCTGTCTGCTTGAGATTTTTTTGGTGTTGCTGGCCCACTTCCTTAAAGAAGCCCTCTTCGAGCTGGACTTCCTGGTAGGCGATTCCCGCTTGGTCCAGGAGATGGAGGGCATAAGGATGGTTGTGGTAGTTATACAAGTAATAGATCTTCGAAATGCCAGCCTGGATGATGGCCTTGCTGCACTGGAGGCAGGGGAAGTGGGAGACGTAGATTTCAGCCCCAGCTGTCGGAGCCCCGAATTTGGCGCACTGGAGTAAGGCGTTCATCTCGGCGTGGATGGTTCGCACACAGTGGCCGTCTTCCATATAACAGCCTTCATCGAGGCAGTGGACCTCACCGGAAACGGAGCCGTTATAGCCTCCCGAAATAATCCGCTTGTCTCGAACGATAACGGCGCCCACCATTAAACGCTGGCAGGTTGAGCGCATGGATAGCATTAGGCTCTGCGCCAGGAAGTATTGGTCCCAAGGGATGCGGTTACTCATGATTTTTTCTCCTTTTCTCTTATGAGCGTGTGACAAAAGTCATTAGGCCTGAATCAGCAGAAACTTTTTTCTAGACCCCTTCATACCAGTCACAGGCGACGATTTCAATAGGATAGGTCATTTCGACTTCTTCTTTTAACTGGAGGAGGCGGTTGCGAGTCTTACTGTAAGTATTAGATACTAAAGCAAAGCCCAGACTCATGAAGTGGTGGTCATCTAAGTGAGCAATTTCAGCAGCTGATACCCCATAGTTTCGCTGGCAGCGTTGAATGATACTCTTGATCAATCGCCGCTTGTCTTTGAGTGACTGGATGCCGGATAAGCGACAGGTCAATTCAAAAGCTAGTACGTACATTGTGATCCTTTCTAGAATTAACAGGAGGTTATTTTATGTTAAGCAAAAAAGAACTGCGTAAAGCCGTCAAAGCCAAACGTCAAGAACTGAGTCCCGAATACTATGCTTCGGCCAGTCAGAAAATTACGAACCGCCTCATTAAAAGCGAGACCTACCAAGAGGCCCAATGCATCTTCACCTTCCTGACCATGCCCCGGGAATTTGATACCGAAGCGCTCATCCGTCAGGCCTGGCAGGATGGGAAAACCATTGTCGTTCCCCGGGTGGAAAGTATGGGGCAGATGAGCCTACGCCGCTATGACCAAGGCGATGAACTGATTATGAGTAACTTAAATATCGAAGAACCCAGCCCCGAAGCGGAGATTGTTCCTCTTGAAAACATTGACTGGGTAACCCTGCCCTGCATGACCTGCAATCCTAAAGGCGAACGCTTAGGCTATGGGGGCGGCTTCTATGATCGCTTCTTGGCCCAATACCAAGGGAAGATCAGTCTCCCCTACTTCGAGGAATTAATGGTGGACGAAATACCTATGGCCCCCCACGACCACCTAGTCCCCCATATCGTTACGGAAAAGGCTGAATACTTCCCTGGCCGCTAGTCTTCGTAAGCGTCGAAGTCCACTTCCACATAGGTCTGACCTGTCCTTAAGGCCTCTAAAGCGAGCTTGCGGTCCTTGACCAAGGGGCTAGGCAGGTCGTCCAAGGGGAACCAGTCTAAAGCGTCATGCTTTTGCGCTTCCAAGATGTGAGGCTGGCCTTGAAAATGCTGGCTGGTAAAGAAAATATTATAATAAGTCGTGTCTTGGCTAATGCGATTGTGGCTGAGGAGGACAAAGTCGAGATCATCGACATGAAGGTCGATGCCGATTTCTTCTTTGGCTTCCCTCACAATGGCTTGGCGGACACTTTCAGCTGCTTCAACATGACCACTAATGAGGTCCCATTGTTGGGGCAGCATTTTTGTATTGGCCCGGTGCTGGAGGAGGACTTCCCTTTGTCCTTCGCACTCGCGTGTTAGGATGAGGATGCCCGCACTGGGCGATAGATGATGGTTTGACATAGTTTCCCTCTTTCTATTCATCGCAGCTAAGCGCATGGAATTCCGCCTGAACTAAGCTGGCCAAGTCCCTAGGCGCAAGGCCCAACTGGAAGCCACGCTTGCCGGCACTGACATAAATCATATCATAAGCTAGGCTAGATTGGTCAATATAGGTTGGAAAGAGCTGTTTCATGCCAACTGGCGAACAGCCCCCGCGAACATAGCCGGTCACTTTGAGCAGATCCTGTAAGGGTAAAAGTTCCAATTTCTTGACACCAGCAATCCGGGCACAGTGCTTGAGGTCCAATTCTTCTAGAATCGGAAGGACAAAGACATAGTGGTCCCGAGGATTGGCCTGGCAGACAATGGTCTTATACATCTGCTCAGCCGGCAGGTCGGAATGCTTGGCGGCGTCCCGTCCCGACAGGTGGTTTTCATCGTAGTCGTATTCATGCTGTTCATAAGTTATCCCCGCTTGTTCGACCATGCGGATAGCATTAGTTTTCTTATGTTTCTTTCCCATTTAGACTCCCTTCTTCCGACTTAAATCCCGCATAAAGACTGATAAGCCCGCCGCAATGGCGCTGGGCCGGACCACATAATGGTCCTGGTAAATCTGGTCAGCCAGGGCGCTGTGGCAGTAAAGGGCACTCAAGATAGCCCCTGCCAAGTCATCCTGACTCTGGCCGATAAAGGCAGCCATCATACCAGCCAGGGTATCCCCCGACCCGCCGACCGCCATGCCAGGATTACCGCAAGTGTTCTGGTAATAGGCAGTCTGGCCCGGCAGGTAGACTTGGCTGGCCTCACTCTTCTTAACCAAATAGACTTGGTAGCGGTCGCACCAGGCCTGGACGCTGACTGGATCGGCCTTGGGCTCGGAAGTCCCATAGAGCCGAGCCCATTCGCCAGGATGAGGGGTTAGAATCAGCTGCTTAAATTCTTTTAAGCGAGCGACCTGGTCTTTGATATCTGCTGCCAACATGGTTAGGGCATCTCCGTCAATAATAAGGGGCTTGGTCCGGGCTTCTTGGTAGAGAAGCTGGCTGATGCGTCGCCAGCGGTAGAGTGACCGCCCCATACCTGGCCCGACGAGGATAACTTCGCTGCTTTCAAGGGCGGCTTGGACTTGTTTTACGTTTGACCAGTCGACCACCATTAATTCAGGCTGGCTGGCATGGATAGCAGGCACATTCACCGGATCAGTGGCTATCGTGATTAGACCTGCACCCCCGGCTAGGGCCGCTTGACCCGCCATCTGGATAGCGCCCCCCATATTTGCGTTGCCTCCAATTAAGAGCAGGCGCCCATAAGAGCCCTTATAGGACTGACGGGGCCGCTGGGGCAGCCAATCGACCACCCGTTTTTCTGTAATTTTTATGGCTTGCATTGGCTTCAACCCTCCTTGATTTTTTATAAAAGCTATATCTTGTATCTCCTATGATTCTATGATACTATATCTAGGCGAAAAGAAAAAGATGGATTGAAAGGATGACGGAAATGGTCAAAGTATATTCTAAACCTAATTGCATGCAATGTAAATTTACAAAGAAATTTTTAGACGAACATGGGGTAGCCTTCGAAATGATCGATGTTACTGAATCCGAAGCCGCTCTAGAAGAAGTCAAGGCCCTTGGCTTCCAAGCCCTACCGGTGATCGTAGCGGATGGCGAAGAACCCTTCTACGGCTTCCGCCCAGATATCTTAGCAAAATTTGCCTAAGCCCAATACAAAAGCCCTCTGACAATCGGTCAGGGGGCTTTTTGAATGATGTGAGACGTCTTTTACTGGTTGATCTCTTCCATCAAACTATAGAGTTGGGTTGGGTTGAGGGCTTCTTTTTCCGCTTGGCTAAAGTCTCGGATGATATGCCCGCGGTCCATTAAGATCATGCGGTTGCCGTATGTTAAGGCATCTTGGAGGTTGTGGGTGATCATCAGGGCCGTCAAGTTTTCCTGGGAGACTTGCTCAGCAGTGATCTCTAGGATCCGCCGTGAGGTCTTGGGGTCCAAGGCAGCCGTATGTTCGTCCAGCAAGAGGAGCTTCGGCTTCACGATAGTTGCCATCAACAAGGCGACAGACTGACGTTGGCCCCCTGAGAGCAGGCCAATCTCCGCTTCCAAGCGTTCATCCAAACCTAGGCCTAATTGTTTGAGGAGTGCCTGATACTTGCTTTGCTTGTCTTGGTCCAAGGCCAATTGTAAGCCCCGGGTCTGCCCCCGCTTCTCAGCCAAGGCCAGGTTCTCTTCCACTGTCATCCGCGGTGCCGTCCCCATCTTAGGATCTTGGAAGACCCGGGAAATATAGGCCGCTCGCTCGATGTCCGAAGTGTCCGTGATGTCCTCCCCTTCCAGAAGGATCTGTCCAGCATCCAGATCAAAAGTCCCGGCTATAGCATTAAGGAGAGTGGACTTCCCTGCTCCGTTGCCCCCAATGATCGTGATGAAGTCCCCGCCTTCAATCGTGAGATTCAAATCATCCAAGGCATAGAATTCATCCGGTGTATGGGGATTGAAGCGTTTGTCTACGTTTTTAAGCTCTAATAAGTGCGTCATTGGTCTACCCCTTTCTACTTTGACGACTGCTGCGGTTAAAGGACTTGCGAAGTTTAGGAATGGCTAGGCAGAGACCTACGATAATCGCAGAGAAGAGTTTAAAATCATCTGCATTAAAGTTAAGCATGAGCACCAGACTTAAGAGTAAGCGGTAGATGATCGACCCCGCCACAATCGTGATGAAACGGGTGGTCAGACTGACATTTTTGAAGATGACCTCGCCGATAATAATGGAGGCCAGGCCGATCACCACAGTCCCAATCCCCATAGAGATATCCGCATAGCCGTTGTCGGTCGCCACCAAGAGGCCGGAAGCGGCAATCAAACCATTGGCTAGCATGTAGCCTAACATGGTCATTTCATTGCTGTCGATTCCCACGGCTCGGGCCATGTGAACATTGTCCCCAGTCGCAATCAGCGCCTGGCCCAGGTCGGTCTTGAAGAAGTATGCCATCAGGGCAATAACGATGGCTACAACGACAGTCCCTATCAGGATGGTATCTACATTTCGAGGGAGAGCGAGCCCACTCAGCATGGTCTTGAAGGTTTCTTGGCCACTCAAACTGAGATTGGCCTGGCCCATCATCTTCAGGTTGATGGAATAAAGACCAGTCATAGTAATAATCCCTGACAGGAGGGGGTTGATGTCTAGCTTAGTGACAAGGAGGGCTGTGATGGCCCCCGCTGCCATACCGGCTAGAAAGCCAATCAATAAGGCAAGGATGGGGTTGAGACCAAAATGGATCATCTGAACCCCAATGGCTGCCCCTAGAGTAAAGGAAGCTTCTGTCGTCATATCAGGGGCGTTTAGGATCCGGAAACTAATATAGATGCCCAGACCCATAACGGCCCAGATCACGCCTTGTGATAAGGCAGAAATAATCATATCCATGCTTAGTGCCCTCCTTCATTAACATCGCTTGCTTTTTCAAGGACGGAATCAGGCAATTTAATCCCTAATTGGTCGGCCTTTTCTTTATTGACATAGGTATCTGTCTTATCTGTAAAGACGATCGGATGGTCAGCTGGACTCTGGCCATCCATGAGGTCAGCGGTGACATTGGCTGTATCGACCCCTAATTGGTATTGGTTGATGCCGACTGTTGCCAGGCCCCCGTCCTTAACCATGGTATCTACAACCGGGAAGACAGGAATGCCCTTGCTGTCGGTAGCAGCAATCAGAGTCGGCATAGACGAAGCAATCGAGTTATCATTTGGGACCCAGATGGCATCCACATCATTGGCTAATTGTTCGGCGACTTGGGCTAAATCGTTAGTGGAATTGATGGTCGCTTCTTTAACCTCATAGCCCATATCTGCAGCGACTTCTTTGGCCAAAGCTACATTGGCGTGAGAGTTGGTTTCGGAAGAATTGTAGATAATGCCGATGGTTTTGGCCTCAGGAAGGATTTCTTGAATCAGTCTAAATTGTTCTTTAACCGGTGGAATATCAGAAACTCCGGTGATGTTAGACCCTGGTTTCTCGTAATTTTCCACTAAACCAGCGGACTTAGGATTGGCAACGGCCCCCATAACAACCGGCACGTTCCCTTCTGCTGCATTGGCCAAGGCCTGGGCAGCCGGGGTTGCAATCCCTACTAGGTAGTCCGCGTCATCGGCAATAAATTTATCCGAAATCATTTTTAAGTTATTTTGGTCACCCTGGCCGTTTTGGTAGTCAATATGGATGTTTTCCCCATCCACATACCCCCGCTTGGCCAGTTGGTCATAGAAGCCTTGGCGGATTTGGTCCAGGGCGGGATGGTCCATGAGTTGGAGCAGGCCTACCTTCAAGTCTTCATCTAAGGCCTTAGCCGTCACGGCCTGGTTCCCCGAATTAGTCTTAGGTGCTTGAGCGGCCTTATTTTTCTCGATAAGCGTTGGCATAGCTAGGAATAATACCATCAAGGCAGCAATCAAGAAACTACCTAAAGCTGTAAATCGTTTCATTTCTTCTTTCCTCCTTATTAAAAATAAAAAACCTCCAGCTAAAGCAGAAGCTGCAGGTCCATAGAAAAACCCGCACAGACATAAAGTCACTCTTTATGCGTCTATGCGGGTACTCAAAATTGTCTTGTTATCACACCGCACAGATACAGCCTCAGTTGTCTGAAGTTGTATCTATTGCTTCAACAGTAATAAATACAACTAAGCCGTGCGGATTTGCCAAGCTCTAAGTTTTGTATCTAAAACTGACATGTGATAACCTCCCTTTGATTTGTTAGCTCTAGAATAGCAGATTAAGTCTGAATTTGCAATAACTTTATTAAGACTTTATCATAAAACTCCCTTGCTATCCTCCTTAGTTTTGATATTATAGGCTTTTTTGCTATAATTAGTGATTGGAAAGAAGGTGTTTGAATGTCATTTGATGGAATGTTTACACACAGTATGACACACGAACTCAAAGATACATTGACACAAGGTAAAATCAACAAGATCCAACAACCTTCTGATTATGAAGTTCTACTTACCATACGCAAACAGGGGCAAAATCATAAGCTCCTCCTCTCCGCCCATCCGGACTTTGCCCGGGCCCAATTGAGCCAGGTGGACTACCCTATGCCCGATACCCCACCCAATTTTTGCATGGTCCTGCGCAAGTACCTCAAGGGCGCCCTAGTGATCGCTGTTGACCAATACGAAAACGACCGGGTGATTCGTTTGGAGCTCTTGCGGACGGATGAGATCGGCGACCAACAGAAGCTGACTTTAGTCGTCGAGATGATGGGACGCCATTCCAATATCATCTTAGTCGACCACCAGGGGCAAATTCTGGATGTGATCAAACGGGTCCCTCTTTACCAGAACCGCTACCGGACCCTCTTGCCCGGGGCTAGCTACCAACTCCCTCCCTATCAAAACAAGGCCAATCCTTTCAAAATTGGGAGCGATTGGCAGCCTACCAGCCAACAGAACCTGTCCCGGCAAGTCCTCCAGCAAGAACTCATGGGGCTAGGCCGGGAATCAGCGGATGAAATTATCTTCCGTGCCCAGTCCAATCCAGATAAGGCTCTGGGGCAGATTATCCAAGAATTCTGCCAGGCCTTCGACCAGCCCCAGCCCTGCCTGACAGGCACTGACAAGAAATTAGAATTCACGGCCTTCCCCTATCTCAGTCTGACTGGGGATAAAGAAACTTACGCCAGCCTCGGCCAGCTCTTGGATGTTTATTATGCCCGTCATACCGAGCGCCAGCAAGTCCAAGAAATCGGCCAGCAGATTGACCAAGTTACCCAGCGGGAACTCAAGCACCAGAGAAAGAAACAGAAGAACCTCAGGAAGGACCTGGAAAAGAGTCAAAAAGCTGACCACTACCAGCTCTTAGGGGAGCTCCTCACCTCCAACCTCTACCAGCTCCAGGGGAACCAAGCTAGTGTGGAGCTGCCCAATTATTACGACGACAACCGCCTGGTCCATATCCCTCTCAAAGCAGAGCTGTCGCCTGCCGAGAATGCCCAAGCCTACTATCAAAAATACAATAAACTCACTAAGTCGCGGTCACATATCCAGGAACAATTGGCTAAGAGCCAGGAAGAAATCGACTACCTGGAATCCATCCAAGCCCAAATCGAATGGTCTAATCCTAAAGAACTGGAACTGATCCGCGAAGAGCTCAAAGAAGAAGGCTATATCAAGGACCGTAAAAAGAAGACCCATAAGCGGATCAAGCCGCTCAAGCCCCGGCAATTCACCAGTCCCTCCGGCTATACCATTAAAGTGGGCCGCAATAACAAACAAAATGACCAACTGACCATGCGCCAGGCCAACAAGAACCATTACTGGTTCCATGTCAAGGACGTGCCCGGCAGCCATGTCATCTTAGAGACAGACCAAGCTAGTGATGACGATATTCTCGAAGCCGCTAGTATCGCTGCCCACTATTCCAAGTCGCGCCACTCCAACAATGTACCGGTTGACTACACCCAGGTTAAGGACGTCAAGAAACCGAACGGGGCTAAGCCGGGCTTTGTCAACTACTTCAACCAAAAAACCGTCTTTGTCAAACCAGCCCAGATCGCTAATAAAGAATAAAATGAGAACGTTTGTTTGTGTCTGTGATCGATTTATGCTATAATGAGGGCAAATCATTCGAGGAGGACACAGAGATGAGAGAACGGCAACTGCAAATCTTACGCTATATCTTTGATTGTGTTGACGACAAGGGCTATCCCCCGACTGTCCGCGAAATATGCGATGCAGTTGGCCTGGCCTCAACGTCCACAGTCCATGGCCATTTGAACCGTCTAGAAGAAGGAGGCTATCTTTTCAAAGATTCGACCAAGCCCCGGGCGCTAGAAATCACTCAAAAGGGCCTAGATAAACTGGGCATCAACACCCGTGGCATCCCCATGCTAGGGACCGTGACAGCGGGTCAGCCTATTACTGCTTACGAGGATATTGAAGGTTATTTTCCTAAGCCACCCCACCTCGCCGAGAGTGATGAAGACCTCTTCATGCTGAAGATTCGCGGGGATTCAATGATTGAAGCTGGTATCCTCAATGGGGACTATGTTCTCGTTCGCCAACAGCAGAGCGCTGAGAACGGCGAGATTGTCATTGCGATGACTGATGCTGATGAGGCTACCTGCAAACGTTTCTTTAAAGAAGACGGCCATATCCGCCTGCAACCCGAAAACCATGAAATGGCCCCGATTATCTTGGACAATTGTACCATCTTAGGCAAGGTTATTTCCCTCTTTAGAGAGCATACCTTCTAAAGTGAAATTTTTTATAGAAAAAGGAAACTGGATTTTTGCCAGTTTCCTTTTTTAGTTTCTATGGGAAATTGCTTGCGCGCTGTAGTCGGGTTCGGGCTGGCAGCTTTCGTGTCAGTTCACAAGTCTCCGCCGCAGTCGGGTTTAGGCTAGCAGAAATAGCTCCTCTTCACCAAAAGCCGCCGAAGACCTTCAGTCTTCTCTGGCTTTTGGCTCTAGAAGTCCCTTTCTAGCCGCATCTTCTCACACCCTAGTCGGGTTCGCAGTTGCAGACTTGAAGTGATTTCTGCCCATCGAAACGTCTGACTAGCGTCAGTCTTTTTCGATGAGCCTCCAATCATTCAAGTCTGAACGCTCTTGCTCACACCCTTTTCTAATAAGTCAGTATTTTAAAGATGTCTAGGTTGGGGATTTTTTCTCTGCCTTTGAGGGCTTCTAGTTCAATAATGAAGGCTGCGCCGACGACTTGGCCGCCGAGTTTTTCCACTAATTGGGTGGTGGCTTGGATGGTGCCTCCGGTTGCTAGGAGGTCATCGACGATGAGGACGCGCTGGCCGGGCTTAACAGCATCTTTATGGAGCTGGAGGGTATTTTCCCCGTATTCTAATCCATAGTCTACGCTGATGATGTCGCGGGGGAGCTTGCCCTTCTTACGAGCGGGCGCAAAGCCGATCCCTAATTGATAGGCCACGGGACAGCCCACAATAAAGCCCCGCGCTTCTGGTCCGACAATCATATCGACTTGCTTATCCTGAGCGAACTGGACAATCTGGTCAATGGCAGCGTGGAAGGCTTCCCCATCAGCCATCAGAGGGGTAATGTCGCGGAAAGTCACTCCTTCTTCAGGATAGTTCTCAATACTAGCAATATAGTCTTCAAAATTCATAATTTCCTCCTTATGGTGCACTGGCTGGCTCTGGCGCAAAAAAGTAGCTCGTAATTGATTCAATATCATTATAAAGCAAAACTTGTTCACTGTTTAATAATTGCTCATACTTGGTCAGATAGGCCTTCAAGTCGACCTTGCCTTGGACAGGCAAAATGTGAAGGGTCTGTCCTTGCCAAGCGACCAGACCCGCTTCCTCAAGAATATCCGTCATCAGGATGAGTTGTCCTTCAGCGAGTTTGAGATAAGAAGCTAGGACACCTGTCTGTCCTTTAAGCGGGAGTTGGGGATGGCCCAAGAGATAACGGTAGTAACGCTCAAAATCCTCGCGCTGGGGCAAGCCATTCAAGTAGACCTGCTTGGGCGAATAGGCAAAGAGATAAAGGTTCTTAATCCCTTGGCCTTGAACAAAGCGACGCACGTCTTCTAGAACCAAGGGGCAGTCAAAGAGGACGGCCTGCTGGTAGCTTAGGCCTTGATCCTGGTCCAATTCATCGACCAAAATGGCCCGACTCGAGCTAGGAATTTGGTCGCGGTAGGCTGCCAAGTACTTGGGGTCCTGGAAGAGATAGAAGGCTTCTTTAACCGCAAAGACCTCTTCCCGGGCCCGGGCTTGGCGGAGGTCAATGACACTGGCCTCATCCACCCTCAAGTCAATCAAAAGGGCCTGGGACGAGCGCTTGCCCTGCCACTCATTAATATTCAATTCAACGGCAGCCTCTAAATTATTGCCAACAGCGAGCTGGCGGGCCAAGTCTCCCATGCGAAAACCAATCAGGGCCAGGTCAGGCGCCTCCTCTAAGCCTAATTTCAAAGTCTGCTTGTCGCGGCCAATCTGCTGGACCCGGTTCAAGGGACCGGCTTCAAGCAAGAAGCTAGGTTTCGGATTATCCGTCCCAAAAGGTTTCAGGCGGTCTAAGGCTTCGAGGCTGGTCAAGCTAATGCTTTCCGGCTGGATGCGGCCATCTAGGACCAAGGGCGCAGGTTTTTGAACCATCTCATGGATAGTCTGGCTGAGTGCTTGGAGCTGGGACTGCCAGTTCGCAAAGTTTTCACCCGCAACCGTCAAGCCTGCTGCCATAGCGTGGCCCCCAAAGGCTTGCATGAGGTCGTCGACTTGGCTCAGTAGGTCAAAGAGGTTAACTCCCTCAATCGACCGGCCAGACCCCTTGTAAACATCCTGGTCCGTCTTATGGGTGAGGACAATACAAGGACGTTGGTAACGCTCAACCAGGCGGCTAGCAACAATACCCAAGACGCCCTCATGCCAGTCCTCCTGCCAACAGACTAAGATATCGTCCAAATGATCGCGCTGGTCAATTTGAGACCGGGCTTCTCTTTCGATTTGGTCGACTAGGCCGCGACGTTCGTCATTGATGGCTTCCATTTCTTGGAGAAGTTGGTCCACTTCATCCGGATCGAAGCTCATCAAGAGTCTAAGGCCTAGGTTGGCATCGGAGAGCCGTCCTAAGGCGTTGAGCCGAGGGGCAATCTTAAAGCCGATGGTCTCTTCATCAATTGCCGACCGGTTAATTTCCAGTTTTTCAAAGAGCCGGATAAAGGCGAGACGCTGGGTCTGCTTAAGTTCTTGGATGCCCAACTTGACCAAGGACCGGTTTTCATCAGTGAGGCTGACTAAGTCCGCTACTGTCCCGATAGCGCAGAGGTCTAAGAGGTCGACGGGTAAGTCTCCAGTTAGGGCTTGGACCAGCTTCAAGGCCACCCCTGCCCCACTCAGGTCATCGAAAGGATAGGCCTGGTCAGGATGGCGGGGATGGACAATGGCAAAGGCTTCGGGTAAGCTAGCACCGATTTCGTGGTGGTCGGTAACAATCACATCCACCCCCTGGGCTTGGGCATGGGCAATCGCTTCATGGCCCTTGACTCCGTTATCGCAAGTAAGGATGACTTGGATCCCTTGCTTGATATAGTAGTCGTAAACCTCGGTATTGGGCCCATAGCCATCCACGAAGCGGTCTGGTAGGTAGCTATGGACATTGGCGCCCATATTCTCCAGGCTTTCAACGAGGATGGTAGCTGCCGTAATTCCATCGGCATCATAGTCCCCATAGACTAAAATGGCCTCGCCTGCTTCAATGGCAGCCATCAGTCGGTCCACTGCTCGGTCCATGTCGGATAGGAGAAAGGGGTCGTGGATGACAGGCTCTTCGTCCAAGAAGCCATGGATAGTGGCTTCATCTTGGAAGCCCCGCTGGTAGAGCAAGTTCACCATCAATTCAGGAAGGTCTACCGCTTCCTTTAACTGGGCAATAGTCTCCAGGTCTTGGTCTGTTAACTGGTCAGATCTTACTTTCCAATCATAGTTTGCTTTAAGCAAGTATCTCCCTACTTTCTACTTGATCTGAAACTGGTCAAAATCTTTAACCACCAAGCTTTGAGGGTGGATTTTTTGGGCACCTTGGACCAATTGTTTGATCTGGGGCGCCGTGACATAGCGTGAGGAAATATGGGTCAGGTAGAGCTGCTTAACGCCTGCTTCTTTGGCAAGCTTGGCCGCTTGAGCGGCAGTCGAATGGAAATGACGGTGGGCCATCTTCTCTTCGCCCGCCTCATAGGTGGCCTCATGCACCAAGACGTCCGCATCCTTAGCCAAGCTCAGGGCCTGGTCACAAGGCCTGGTATCGCCAAAAATAGTGACCGTCTTCCCCGCCTGCTTATCGCCGACAAAGTCATTGCCATCGAGGACGCGTCCATCTTCCAAGGTCACTTTTTCCCGCTGTTTGAGCTTGCCTAAGAGGGGCCCATTCGGAACTCCGGCAGCCCGGGCCTTATCAACCAAGAGTTCCCCCTCTTGGTCGGCTTGTTCCACCCGGTAGCCAAAACATTCTACAGCGTGGTCAAGAGGTCCATAGCTCACCTTGAAGGAAGAATCCTCAAAAGCCAGGCCCTTCCCTTCTAATTCCACAATCTTTAGAGGGTAGTTCAACTTAGACTGGGACACTTTCAGCGCAGTCCAGACATACTGCTTCAAGCCCTTAGGCCCGTAGACTGTCAAGGGACGCTCTGCCCCACCTTGGAAGGACCGAGAACTTAAAAAGCCCGGTAGTCCATAGAGGTGGTCGCCGTGGAGGTGGGTAATAAAGACCCGACTGACCTTGCCTGGCTTAAGGGTGGTCTGGAGGATCTGCTGCTGGGTGGCTTCCCCACAGTCAAAAAGCCACATCTCATTAATTTCATCCAATAGCTTAAGCATTAGAGCAGACACATTGCGTTGACGACTCGGCACACCAGCTCCTGTTCCTAAAAAATGTAATTCCAATTCAAAAACCTTTCTAAATGCCTCTTGGCACAGCCCAGGATGAGGATAAAAGAGGGGTAGGTCTTAGGACCAAACTGCTTCATCAGCACCCAGTCTCATCGCCCTACCCCAGTATTTATCGCATCTTCCTTAATCAAAAAACTCAAATTCATAGTCTCGAATGCGGACGATATCCCCAGCTTGGGCTCCAGCATCAACCAAGGCTTGGTCGACGCCATGGTGCTTAAGCTTGCGCGCAAAACGCAGGGCGCTCTCATCGTATTCAAGATTGGCCATCAAGAAGTCTTTTTCAATCCGGTCGCCGGATAAGACAAACAACTTATCGGCTTGGTCATAGGACAGATTGAAATAGGGTTCTTCAGCTTCGATTTGGTAAAGCTTGTGTGTTTGGTCGACTTCATCGACTTTTTCAGCTTCGATTTGAGCCAGACGGACCTCTTCTTCTTGAATCAAGCGGTAAGTTTCTTCCATTAAGTCCTTCAAACCAGACTGGCTAATGGCCGAAATCGGGAAGATCTCCGGCAAGTCACGACCAGGAAAATGTTCCTCAAAGTATGCGGCTAACTTCTCCCGGAATTCCTCAATATAGAGCTCCGCTTCGGGAATGTCCATCTTGTTAGCGACAATGATAGTTGGCCGCTCTAAGATGGTCTCGTCATAAGTCTTCAATTCCTCATTAATGGCCACATAGTCCTCGAAGGGATCGCGGTTCTCAAAGCCTCCCATATCCACAACATGGAGAATTACCTTGGTCCGTTGCACATGGCGCAAGAACTGAAAACCGAGACCGATCCCCTCCGCAGCTCCTTCAATAAGGCCCGGCAAATCGGCCAGGACAAAGGAACGTTGGTCGGACAGATCAACAACCCCTAAGTTTGGTGACAGGGTGGTGAAATGGTAGTCAGCAATCTTGGGTTTAGCAGCACTAACAATGGATAGGATGGTTGATTTCCCTACTGAAGGAAAACCTACCAAACCAGCGTCAGCTAGGACCCGGAGTTCCAATTGCAGGGTCCTTTCTTGACCAGGTTCCCCATTCTCTGCAATTTCAGGGGCGGGGTTATTGTGAGTGGCAAACTTCATATTGCCCCGGCCACCCCGGCCACCCTTAGCAACAATAGCTTCCTGACCTTCTTCTACCAGGTCGGCTAAGACTTGGCCCGTATCAAAATCCTTGACAATAGTGCCTGGGGGAACACCAACAATGAGGTCTTCTGCGCCCCGTCCATAACGGCCTTTAGTCATACCATTCTGGCCGGCTTTGGCCTTAAAGTGGCGGTTATAGCGGAAGTCGAGCAGGGTCCTTAGCCCCTCGTCCACCTGGAATATAATATCGCCACCGCGGCCTCCATCGCCACCAGCAGGGCCACCATCTGGCCGGTATTTTTCACGCAGGAAGGCGACAAGGCCGTCGCCACCCTTGCCGGCTTTCACCCAAATTTTAGCATAATCATAAAAGGTTGACATCTTTTGCCTCCTTTCTCTTCTTTTTCTTTATTTCACTTCTTATTTTATTAGGAGTTCCTTGGTATTGGCAAGTACTTTGACTGGCTGACCAATTTTTTCTAGGAGAGCCAGGCGGTTGTTACGAACCGCTTCATCATCGGTAAAGACCATATTGTCTTCAAAGAATTGCTCAATAAGCGGTGCCAGTTCAGCCAAGGCTTGGTAGTAGTCAGCTGGCATATCCCCTAGGTAGAGACTATCCACAGCCTGGTAGAGGGCCTCTTCGCTCTCGCTTTCCAGAAGGTCTGCTGAGACTGTGACTTGGTCAATATCAAACTCTTTCATTTTATCCTTGAGATTTAGGATCCGGTTCCAAGATTCGATAACAGTCTTGAAGTCTTCATCCTCATGGTGGTCAGCTAAGGTTTTAGCGGCTGCACGTTTTTGGTTGATGCCGTGACTAGCAGACCCTAAAACAGCCTGGATAATGTCCCGGGCATAACCTTCTTGTTCCAAAATATTCTTCAAGCGTTCTAACATGAAGGCATAGACTGCTTCCGCCAAGGCAACTTGGTCGTCGTCGGATGGGTAAACGGCCTCTAAGATAGCTTTCAGATCCTTATCCCAATCAAAGGGGAGCTCTTCAGCTGCTATTAGACGAACAATCCCGATCATTTGCCGACGCAGGGCGAAGGGATCGTTTGAGCCAGAAGGAATCCGATCAATCTTAAAGAAGCTAATAATCGTATCCAATTTATCGGCAATGGCGAAGAGGATCCCCAGGGCTGATTGGCCTAATGCCGCATCAGAAGCGATCGGCATGTAGTGTTCGCGAATAGCGACGGCAACTTCTTCTGCCTCGCCAGCTTCTCTGGCATAGTACTCGCCCATAATCCCTTGGAGTTCAGAGAATTCATTGACGATATTAGTTTCTAAGTCGAACTTATAGATGGCTCCGGTCCGCTCAATCAAGGGCTCAAAGTCAGTCGATAAGTAGTCGGCAAAGAGGTTTTCCATGGTCCAATGGCTGTATAAGAGCTTAGCGATTTGGCTGACCCGGTCCATCTTCTCCTTCATGGTCCCAATTTCAGCGTGGAAGGTCACATGGCTGAGACGCTTAGCGAAGTCATCGATCGATTCTTGCTTATCTTCTTCCACAAAGAACAGACCATCTTCTAAGCGGGCCACCAAGACTTTTTCATTTCCGTGGCGGACATTTTCTAGCCCTTCTTCATTACCGTTGCGGACGGCCACGAATTTTGGCAGCAAGTTACCTTCTTGGTCGGACACATAGAAGTAACGTTGGTGTTCGGCCATCGAGGTAATAAGCACAGGATCAGGCAGGGCCAGGTACTTATCATCGAAGCTGCCGATGAAGGCGGTTGGGTATTCTACAATTTGAGTGACTTCTTCTAGGAGGGCCTCATCTTGACTGACTTGGACGCCTTCCGTCTGAGCGAGATCTTTAATCTGTTGGACAATGACTTCCTTACGCTTATCCTGGTCAGCAATGACAAAGTCTCGTTCCAGAAGTTTCTCGTAATTTGAAGCCTTGTCGATCGTTAATTGGTCATGACCGAGGAAGCGATGACCGCGGGTGTAGCGGTCAGCTTGGATGCCCAAAATTTCAAAAGGTAGGACCTCATCATCTAAGAGAGAGAGTAACCAGTGGATGGGCCGAATGTACTTGAAATTGCGATGGGTAGACCAGTACATGGATACAGGGAAAGTCATCTGCGTGATGCATTGGCTGATTTGAGGCAGAATTTCCCGGCTGGGCTTCCCCTCTTCTTTGATTTCCGCATAGATATAGCCATCTTCTACATAGAGGTCGTCAGTCGACAAGCCCTTACCCCGGGCAAAACCTTGGGCGGCCTTGGTCCATTCTCCTTGGTCATCCTTGGCAATCTTTTCTGAAGGGCCCTTAGCTGTTTCAACAAAATCAGCTTGCTTATCGGCTAAACCATCCACTAAAACCGCAAAACGGCGAGGAGTGGCAAAGGCCTTAATAGCGTCATAAGTCAATCGCTCTTCAGTTAAGAAGTTAGCGACGCGGTCTTGGAATTGTTGGCTGATTTGACGCACGTATTTGGCGGGCATTTCTTCTAAACCAACTTCTAATAAATACTGTTGCTTACTCATTAGCTGCGTCCTCCTCTAATAATTTTTTCGCTTCTTCCCGGCTTAATAATGGATATTCCAGGGCTTTGCGGTTGGCGACAAATTGTTTGGCTACTTGCCGGGCCATGTTGCGGATCCGGCTCAGATAGGCTTGGCGGTCGGTTGTCGAAATCACCCCGCGCGCGTCCAGAAGGTTGAAGGTATGGGAACACTTCAAAATATAGTCATAGGCTGGATGAACCAGCTTGTTGTCAATTTGCTTGAGGGCTTCTTCTTCGTAGAAGTTAAACATCTTGAAGAGGGCTTCATATGTGGATTCTTCAAAGGTATATTTGGAATGTTCATATTCCGGTTGTTTGAAGATTTCACCGTATTTCACGCCACCGCCCCATTCCAGGTCGTAGACACTATCGACACCTTGGATGTAGGAAGCTAGGCGCTCGAGTCCGTAGGTAATTTCACAGGTGGTTGGGTGACAATCTAAGCCCCCGACTTGTTGGAAGTAGGTAAATTGGGTGATTTCCATCCCATCAATCCACACTTCCCAGCCTAGGCCGGCACAGCCCATAGAAGGATTCTCCCAGTTGTCCTCAACAAAGCGAATATCGTGGTCCTTGGCATCAAGGCCCAAGCGTTCCAGACTCTGGATGTAGAGCTCTTGGATGTTATCGGGATGGGGCTTCATCACCACTTGGTATTGGTGGTGTTGGTAAAGCCGGTTAGGGTTTTCCCCATAGCGGCCATCGTCTGGCCGGCGGGAGGGTTCCACATAGCTAGCATTCCATGGCTCCGGCCCAATTGCCCGGAGAATAGTATAAGGACTCATGGTCCCTGCTCCCTTCTCCGTATCATATGCATTCAGAATGAGGCAGCCTTGCTCGGACCAGAACTGATGCAAGGTTAAAATCATCCCTTGTAAGGTATTGGCTGCTTGGTTCATCTTGTCTTCTCCTCTTTTCTTTAATTTAAATTAACAAACAAAAAAGCCCCATACACTAAAAAATAGTGCATAGGGACGATTCAATCGCGGTTCCACCCTATTTCCGGCAAAGCGCCGGCACTCTTTAACAGGACATGCTCTAACCTGCCTTAGAATTCGTTGCCTACTTTCACTAACTAGGCTCGCTAAAAAGGGAATTCCTTATTCGGTTATCTTTGCATGCGATATATACGTTTACTATACTCGATTTCCCTCCTCACCGTCAAGAGGGTTTATCATTTTTTCCAACTGGTCGATAAAGGACCGACTTTTTAAATGAATGCCCACATATTCTTCGTAGAGGTCATCGATGGCTGAGCGGAGGGCCCGCTTATTAGCTTCTCCCAAGCTGACAGACCCCAGGTGGCTGAGATTGACTTGGCTCAAATGCTGGACCAGATAAGCCGTTCGCGGCGTCCAATGCAAGCGGCGGGGATCCTTGTCGAAGTGCTTTTGGCACAAAAAACCCGCATACTTCATGGAATAGTCCAAGACCGTATCTGCCTGGCCGCAGAAGACACAGGCTTTGAGATTAGGAACCACCCCGAATTGGGGCAGGAGCTGGAGTTCAAAGATATTAGCGACGACGGCTGGATCCTTGCTTGCTTCAAGCTGTCCGAGAGCCTGCCAGAGCGAATCAAAGAGAATCGCATTAACTTCCCCGTCCTCCAGTGCTGCGTCCAGGAGCCCCGTCATGTAACTGGCGTAGGCATTGACGCTAATATCCGCAGTCGTCAGGCGGGGAAAGAGGCTGTCCCGGACATCATTGAGGAAACTCAGGCCCGAGGCATTAACCTGACCGATAAAGTGACCGCGGACAAAGGCAAAGGCAGCTGGTCGCAGAGGATTCTTGGTCCTTTGGATATTGCGCAGGAAAAACATCCGCTTGCCGTATTCGCGGGTGAAGATCTTGACCAGCATGTCCTTCTCCCGGTGCTTGCGTGTAAATAGAATAATTCCTGCAAATTCTTCCGCCTGCAAAAAATCCCCTCTAGCTTCTAATAATCCTGCTTGGTGTTATAGCCAAATTCCTTGAGCAGGGACTTCTTGTCCCGCCACTTCTTCTCGACCTTGACCCAGAGTTCCAAGAAGACCTTGGACCCTAGCAAGTTTTCAATTTCCTTGCGAGCTCCTGTCCCGATCGACTTGATCATCTTGCCGCCCTTGCCGATGATAATCCCTTTTTGGGACTTGCGTTCGACAATGATATTGGCATAGACATGGACCCGGTCCAGTTCGTCCTTTTGCATCTTATCCACAGTGACGGCCACCGAATGGGGAATCTCTTCCCGGGTCTTCTGTAGGATTTGTTCCCGGATCAATTCACTGACCACAAAGTATTCAGGGTGGTCAGTCAGCTGGTCTTCGGGATAATACTGGGGGCCCTCCGGTAATAAGTCTTCCAGCTTAGCGATTAAGCCCTCCACCTGGCCAGAATTCAGGGCAGACATGGGGATAATTTGCTCAAAGGCTTCTGGATTAGGAATATCGGCCATATAAGCCGCCAAATCTTCCTCAGAGACTTTATCGGTCTTGTTGACGATCAGGAAAGCGGGGCTCTCCCGATCCTTGACCTTGTCCATGATAAAGCGGTCACCCGGTCCGATCTTTTCGTCCGCACTGACCAGCATGAGAATAGCTTCCACCTCGTCTAAAGCCTGGTAGGCACTCTGGAGCATGTAATCATCTAACTCATTCTTGGGCTTATGGATCCCCGGCGTATCAATAAAGATCATCTGGCTGTCGGAACTGGTGTAGATAGCCTGGATCTTATTGCGGGTTGTCTGGGCCTTGTCGCTCATGATGGCGACTTTTTGGCCGACAATTTGGTTCATTAGGGTCGACTTGCCCACATTGGGACGACCGACAATGGCAATAAAGCCTGATTTAAATGTATCGTGTGTGTTTTCCTTCAAAATTTTTCCTCACTTTATTAAAGAATATAGGAACCAAAAATAACAAAACCGACAAATATAGCTACTAGGGTCATCAAGAGGACGCTTCCTGCCGCGACATCCTTGATGGTCTTGACCAAGGGGTGGAAGTGGTCCCCCACCACCAGGTCACAGAGCCATTCCACACTAGTATTGAAGAGTTCAGCCAAAAGGACCAGGCCACAAGCTAGGGCGAGCAAGGCCCATTCCGTGGGCTTTAAGCCGAGGTATAGGCCCAAAGCCCCCAGCAAGGGAACCATGGCCAGTTGGAAGCGAAAGTTCCGCTCATGGTGGAGGGCAAAGCGTAGGCCGTCATGGGCATGCCCCAATGCCCCTAGGAAGTGGCGGTTTTTGCCGACTTGTTCCTTATTCTGATCGTTTGAGTCCATAATTATCTAGAATCTCTCTTTGCAAAGCAAACATTTCTTTCTCGTCTTCTTCCGTCATATGGTCATAACCATTGAGATGGAGGAAGCCATGGACGGTCAAGAAGCCAAGTTCACGTTCAAAGCTATGTCCATATTCCTGAGCTTGAGCCTTGACCCGGTCTAAAGAAATGAAGAGGTCCCCTAGTTCATAAGGCATGCCTTCAGGAAGCTCTAGGATTTCAAATTCATCCGCTACTTCATCATTGATAGCAAAGCTGATCACATCAGTCGGCCGGTCCACACCGCGGTAGGTCTTATTGATCTGGTGGATCTCTTCATCATCTACGATAGTCACTGACATCTCGGTCTGGTCAGCTAAGTCCAGGTAGTCACTGGCATAGGCTAAGAGCTCTTGGACCATTTGGCAGTGCTCGGGCTTAAGGGCTTGGGTTTTATCCGTAAATTCAATTGTTAACATGGCGTCACCTGCTTTTTATTTAATCTTAGTTTTCATAGGCTTGTATAATGGCAGCCACGACGGGATGGCGGACCACATCCGACGTATCAAAGGAGACAAAGGCAATATCGGAGAGATCTTGCAGCTTGTGCTGGGCATCGATCAGACCAGACTTGACGCCGCGCGGAAGGTCAATCTGAGTCCGGTCCCCGTTGACAATCATCTTGGAGCCGAAGCCGAGACGGGTTAAAAACATCTTCATCTGGGCAATGGTTGTATTTTGTGCCTCATCGAGGATGACAAAGGCGTCGTCCAGGGTCCGTCCCCGCATGTAAGCCAGGGGTGCAATCTCAATGACCCCACGCTCGATCAATCGCTCGGTCTGCTCCACACCATAAATGGCGTAGAGGGCGTCATAGATAGGCCGGAGATATGGGTCGACCTTCTCTTTCAAGTCGCCAGGCAAGAAGCCCAGGCTCTCCCCTGCTTCAACGGCAGGCCGGGTCAGAACAAGACGTTTGACTTCCCCTTTTCTCAGGGCAGATACAGCCAGGACCACAGCTAGATAGGTCTTCCCAGTCCCTGCTGGTCCAACCCCGAAAGTTACCGGATGCTTCTTCACCGCATCGACATAGCGCTTCTGACCGGCTGACTTGGCTCGAATCTCCTTACCGTCATAAGTTTTCCCAATCGCTTCATCGTAGAGGTTGACAAAGTAAGACAGGGTCCCCTTCTTGGCCATCTTGATAGCGGTCACGATATCAGCTTTTTCAAGCATCTGGCCCTTGAGCAGTAGGCCTTCTAGCGTCTTGATTAAATCAATAATCTGCGGGCCTTCCTCCCCCTTCACCACGACCTCATTTCCGCGGGCAAAGACTTCTGCCTCAAAGCTCCGCTCCAAGAAAGCTAAATGGCGGTCCTGGCTGCCAAAAATTTGTTGGGCAATGTCTGGATGATCAATCTGGTAAGTGTATGTCGCATCTGCTGCTGTCAAATGTGCACGGCCTCCTTCTTCTATTTACTTCAAAGTATACCAAATATCCGCCTAAAATACGAATGAAATTAAGTCATCAGCCTGAGCAAAGAAAAAAGCTGGAACAAGAGCTCCAGTTTTCTTTTGGCAGTTGACCTGCCTTTTGGAATTATTTTAATAATTCTTTGACGACTTGTTGAATTTCTGCCCCCGCAGCCTGCCCTTTCATGCGAGCAACTGCCTGGCCCATTACCTTACCAAAGTCAGCTTTGGATTGGGCATTAGTATCTTGGATAAGATCCTTAACTACTGCTTCAATCTCATCGCGGTTTAATTGCTTAGGTAAATACTTTTCAACATAGCCTAGTTCAGCTTCAGTCTTCTCAGCCAAGTCTTCGCGACCGGCTGCCCGAAATTCCGAAATCGAGTCCTTGCGTTGCTTCAACTCACGAGAAAGCACGGTCATTTCCTGGTCCTCAGTTAAAGATCCGCCTTCGTTGATTTCTTCGTTTTGAACTGAACCCTTAAGCATTCTCAAGACAGATAAGGCTGTCTTATCTTTAGCTTTCATGGCTTGTTTGATATCTTGATTTAATTCATCAATAAGTGCCATGAATTCGCCTCCTATCAGCTCATATATAAATTAGTATTTACGTTTACGAGCAGCTTCCGATTTTTTCTTACGACGAACTGATGGTTTTTCGTAATATTCACGTTTGCGTGCTTCTTGTAAAGTACCTGACTTAGAAACCGTGCGTTTGAAGCGACGAAGAGCATCATCAAGAGATTCGTTTTTACGAACTACAGTTTTTGACATGAACAATACCTCCCCTCGTTTCAACCTGTCATTTTCCCATTGAAAATGTACATCGTTCATTATAGCTTTTTTCTTCTCTGCCGTCAATTTTTACTTGAAGTTTTTTTCAAAACAGCGATTATTCCTTTTATTACAACAATTTTGAAGGCATTATGTTATAATTAATTAAAAATATAGTGATAGAAATGAGAGATGGACATGTTTAAATTGATGAAAAATGTACCGGGCGGTCTGCTCCTAGTCCCGATGCTGATCAGCGCTCTTTTTTGTACCTTCTTCCCCGGCCTTTTTGAAATTGGTGGGGCAACGGAGGCCCTCTTTACCTCGAAAGGTTTGAACTATATTATTGGTTTTGCCTGCTTGTGTTCCGGCACAACTCTCAAGCTCAATACCATCCGGGTAGTCCTCAAAAAAGAAGGGATTTTGATCCTCTGTAAAATTATTCTGAATGTTCTACTGGGCTTTCTCTTCTTCAAGTTCTTTGGTTTGCCAGGTATCTTCGGCATCTCTGCCATTGCCTATATTACAACTATCGCATCGACAAACCCCTCCCTCTTCTTAGCCTTAGAAGAAGAATACGGGACGGAAAGCGACTCAGCTGCTTTTGGTTTACTTGCTGTTCTCTGTACGCCAGCTTATCCCATGTTAGTTTTCTCTGTTTCCCAGGCAACGCCTATTAACTGGATGCCGATTATTTCAACCTTGATTCCAGTTATCCTCGGGGTCATCATCGGCAATACCGACCAGAAATTGGCCGACTTCCTCAAGCCTGGGGCGGCCCTCTCCCTTCCTTTCATGGGTTGGGCTTTCGGAGCTAATATTAACCTGGTCAATGCCCTCAAAGCGGGCGGCCAAGGGATCCTTCTCACTCTCCTCTTCTACATTCCAATGGTTGTGATCTTAGTCCTCGTTGAACGCTATGTCTTAAAGAAGGATGGCGTAACTTCTCTCGCCATGTCGACCATCGCCGGGATGTCAGTCTCTGTTCCAGCCTTAATTGGGGCGACCAATCCGGCCTACCAAGCCTATGTGGATGCAGCAACCGCCCAAATTGCCTTCGGGGTTGTGATTTCAAGTATCCTCACCCCAATTATTGCTAAATGGCTCTTTGGTCACCCCGGTCAAGATCAACATACGGAGCTCAAAGAAGCAAAAAAAGTCTAAATGAAGTAAGCAAAGGCTCCCCGTCACTCAATTGACGGGGAGCCTTTTTGTTATCAATTAATCTTTTCCTATCAGCGTGCTGGGCATCCATTGGTCTTTTAAAGCTACTTATTAAAGATTTAGAGAACTAAGAACAAGTCTAGCCCTCTGCTAGCCTATGCCTTAGGCGCTTACCACCTATAGTAGCCACCAGGCACACTCTTAATCTTCAATGGTGAAGTTAAAGCTAGCGCTATTGTCTTCGCTGGAGGTGCCGACGTAGAGGGTAAAGTCACCATTTGGAATCACAAAATCATGGGCGCCCCGATCCCATACGGATAGCGGATGGTGACTTGCCTTAGGATCGATAGTGATGGAGATGGCTTTTGAATGGCCAGCTTCTAGCTGAACCTTTTGGAAGGCGATCAAGCGCTTAGGTGGCTGTTGGTCTTGTGGGATGCCAAGGTAAACTTGGACCACTTCGGCCCCGTCACGATCGCCGGTATTGCTGACGGTAGCTGTGACTTCAAAAGCTGCATCCTTAGCTTGGTCTTCTGTCCGCTTCAACTCGACATCTGTCACTTCAAAGTCGGTATAGGACAAACCGTAGCCGAAGGGGAAGAGCGGTTCGATGTCATTGGCTTGGTACCAGCGATAGCCCATCTCAAGCCCTTCTGAGTAACGGATAACAGGATAGCCGTCCCCTTCATCAACACCCGGATGGCGTTCAGGATGGTCGTAGTAGAGCAAGTCTTCTTCGCGCTTAGCATAAGTGGTTGGCACCTTACCTGAAGGATTAGCTAAACCAAAGATCAAGTCAGCTGCCACATGGCCATCTTCTGTCCCCTGGTTCCAGGTTTCAAGGACCGTGTGGGCGTCGTCAATCCAAGGCATGAGGACGGGCGTGGAATCTTTTAGGACTAAGATGCTTTGGGAATTAACTGCAAGGAGCTGTTCCACCATGATATCTTGTTGGTTAGGCAGACTCGGTTTGGCCAGGTCAAAGCCTTCAGAAGCCACAATTCCTGCCATAATAATGACCAAGTCAGCCTCTTTAGCCTTTGCCAGGGCCTCTTCAATATTAGAGAGATTATCTGCTACGATTACGGTCTCGAGCTCAGTCTTAGCACCTAGGTCACTCAGAACATCTTTCAAACCGTCTTCAGGTTTAACTGTATAGATTGGTTCAACCTTGGAAGAACCCCCACCCCCATTGCAGGCTTGGCCAGCGAATTTTTCTTGACCGACCAAGAGGATGTGGTCGTAGTCAGCAGGTTCCACAGGTAAAAGCTTCTTATCGTTCTTGAGCAAGACAGCTGAAGCTTGACCGATCTTACGAGCGCGTTCGCCATGGCCCTTAGCATCGATTTCACCAGGATTATATTCCCAATCGAACTGGTTGAAGCGGAACATTTGGGTAAAGCGACGGATAAGAGCCCGGTCAATAGTCTTTTCTTCCAGGCTTTGGTCTTCAAGGGCCGCCTTGATATTGTCTTCATTGAACCACTTGGCATCAGGCATCTCCAAGTCTAGTCCAGCGTTGAGCGAAGGGGCAGCTGATCGGGTAGACCAGAAGTCGGACTGAACATAGCCCTCAAAGTCCCATTCATGGCGAAGAATTTCGGTTAGGGTTTCCCGGTATTCCGTCCCATAGACCCCACGGATCCGGTTGTAAGAGCTCATAATTGAAGAAATTTTGCCGTCTTTCACTAACATTTCAAAGGGCAGCAAGTAGAGCTCCCGCATGACTTGATCGGAAGCTTCCACGCTGTGGCGGAAGCGTTCATCTTCCTGGTCGTTGAGGACGAAGTGTTTACCCATAGCGATCACATCATGGTTCTGGATAGCCTTGGTCACTTCTACCCCCATGCGTCCACTGAGATAAGGATCTTCTGAGAAGTATTCGAAGTTCCGACCTGAAATGGGCAGGCGGTGAAGACAAACAGCTGGCCCTTCCAAGACATGTTGGCCCAGGGTCCGAGTCTCACTCCCAATAATATCCCCATATTCATAGGCTAACTGGGGATCGAAGGAAGCCGCCACCCCGATAGTCATCGGCAGGGCAGTCGCCTTGGGGCTCGGATAGCCATCCCCCATGCCCACGCCTACTGGGCCATTGGTCACCCGCATGCGGGGGATTGAAAATTCTTCATTCTCTTTAACATGGCGTTCCACCCGCAATTGGGTCATCTGTTCTTCATATTCTTCTTCGGATAAATTCTGCATGGCTTCCATATCAATGTTGTAGATGTTGATGGTCTTCATGCCACCGTGCAATTGCCCAATCTTATCTTCTAAAGGCATGGCAGCGACCAGGGCTTCTGCTCGCTCCTTAGGCGACTTGGAGTCGTCTAACCAAACTTGTTCTGTCATTTTCGCATCTCCTTTTCCAATTATGATAGTTTCATTATAACACTCAATAGTCATAAATTAATAAAGAAAGCCATTTCCTGACAGAATCTTAAGCTGTTAAAAAAGAGTGTGACAAAAGTCGTTCAGGGCTGAAC
Organism: Aerococcus sp. UMB1112A; assembly: GCF_030230715.1. Taxonomy (NCBI): domain Bacteria; kingdom Bacillati; phylum Bacillota; class Bacilli; order Lactobacillales; family Aerococcaceae; genus Aerococcus; species Aerococcus sp. UMB1112A. The sequence continues at coordinate 48,609 of NZ_JASPDS010000001.1, forward strand.
CACTGGAGCGAACTATGTCCAATCGTTTGCAAACGATTGGACATAGTTCGTGAAGTGGATGTCAGGTCTGACTTTTGGAACAGATCTTTGAAAAAAGTTCGTTTTTTAAAAAGAGGTTGGAACTTTTTTGTCCCAGTCTCTTTAAATTTCTTAAACAAAAATAAAGTCTGAATTTAAGTTCTAAATGAGATTTACTGTTATGAGCTAAAGGAGCAAAAGGCAACAGCTGTTAATTAATTTTTCCTGCTATTCTTTCTGATATCGCCTTCTGCTAGGGCCATCAAACCCCCACTAGCCAAGATAACAATTAGCCCAAAGATAAAATTGACAATTTTATCTTGAAAAAAGGGCGATCCGAAAATCAACAGACCAAGTACAATCACTAGCACAAAAGCATGGTATTTATTTTTCATGTCAACCACCCCCTGGATTTTTATGACTTCTATTATCTACGCTTTCAAAGAATTAAAGCTAAAATGAAGAGTCAGAAATAGAAGCCGTCTAGCTTTTCCATTTGATTGTGACTCCTCAAGCCTTTAGTCCTGAATTTCCCTCTTATTTCTTTTGCTTACTGCAGTCTGCGCACAGGCCCATAATCTTGAAATCGTGGCTGTGGATTTCGGCGCCGGGCACCTGGTCGGAGAAGAAATCCAAGGGGCACATTTCAAGCGGGAAAGCGCGGCCGCAGTTCTCACAGATGAAGTGGTGGTGGTGGCCAATTTCAGGGTCGCAGTGCTTGCGGAATAACATTTCCCCGTTCACATCAGTTTCTTCTAAGAAATGAAAGTCACTGAAGAGCTTCAGGTTGCGGTAGATGGTGTCGAAGCTCATCCCCGGATACTTGTCTTCCATAGCCTGTTGGACTTCTTTAGCGGTCAAATACTGGCCCTCTGCTTGGTCAAAAGCCGCTAAGAGATCAGCCCGTCTTTGGGTATACTTGTAGCCCGCATCTTTGAGTTCATCCATGGACTCCGTCACAAAATTTGTCATCATTAAGCCCCCTTTTGTGACCTGATTATAACACAGGATAGGCTTAGATGACTAATAATTCATTTGTCTTAGGCTGGGCCCGGCTCCTCAGCTATGCTATAATGGGGCCACTATCAATGGAGGGTGAAGTCTATGAGTGAAGACCAAACAAAAATTTTTTATGTCCTATCCGATGCAGTGGGAACCATTGCTAAGGATGCCTTGAACAACGCCTTTGTCCAGTTTCCGAATATCGAATACAAGGTGCGCATCTTTCCCTTTGTCCAGTATACGGACTATCTCAAACGGATTCTGAAATCAGCTAAAGACTGCCAGGCTAGCATTATTTCCACCTTTATCAAGCAAGAATTAGAGGAAATGGCCAGTAACTACTGTGAGGCTAATGACCTCTTCTACTACAACTTAATCGATCCCCTCGTCCAACATATCGCTAAGGAAGCGGACCAGGCTCCCCGGCAGAAACCAGGCAATAAGAAGGCCTTGGACAAGGACTACTACCGGCGGATCGAAGCCATTGAATTCGCAGTCAAGAACGATGATGGCAAGCACCCCGCTGACTTCAAGAAGGCGGATATTGTCCTCTTAGGGATTTCCCGGACCTCGAAGACTCCGCTCAGTCTCTTTCTCGCCAACCAGGGCTACAGGGTCACCAACCTCCCCCTAGTTCCCGAAGCCCACTTACCCGAAGAGCTCTATGAAGTTGACCCTAAAAAAATAATCGGACTAACCAATGATGTCAATGTCCTCAACAAGTTTCGAAGGGAACGCCTCCGCTCTTATGGTATCCAAGAGCTGGGCCGCTATAGTGACGACCAGCGTATCCAAAAAGAACTGGACTATGCAGATCAGATTTACGCTGAACTCGGCTGCCCGGTCATCAATGTTGCCGACCGGAGCATCGAAGAAACCGCCACCCTCATTCTCATGTTCCTCAATTTCCAAGAAAAAGAGGTTGAAGATTAGAAAAAGGCCGCCTAGTCACACTTAAACAGTGACTAGGCGGCCTTTTTAGCGCTTAAATCCGATTCTCTTCATAGAGGAAGCGGAATTGGTCTAGGGCGACGACATTGGTGTCGGTAAAGAAGTCCATGAAATTCTGCCGCTTAGGCGTAACGACCACAAAGAGGCCGAGAATGGGCAAATTGCTTAGGATCAGCTTGCCTAAACCCTCGCGGACAAAACAAGTGCCAAAATTCAAGCGGTACTGGTCCGCCTTAACAACTTGTAGCTTGAAGAGGGCCTTGCCCAGGGTCTGGCCGTTTAATAGATATGAGGCCAGGCTAAAGTAGACCACTAAAACTAACTGCCACGCTAAATACTTTACTAAGGGCCACTGAACCAGGTAGGCATCAGGCAGAAAGGTCAGGACACAGGCCAAGAGGATGGCTTGGAGGGCCCCCACAAAGATCAGGTCCACGAGAAAGGCCCAGAGCCGGATCCAAAAGCCAGCATAGAGTTTGCGGCTAAAGCCGTTGACCAGGTTGCGGTCGACATGGCGGCGGTAGGACATGAGTAGGTCTTGGCCCGATAGTTTCTGGGCCTTCTTTTGCTTATCATGTCGGACAGCCTCTGCCTCTCCTTCTAAACGGCCGTGGTAGAGCTGGTCATTGAGTTGGGGCAGAGGTCCTTGGAGCTTGTCATCTCTTTCCTTGGCCATCTTTAAACACCTCCGTAGAGATAGTAGGCTTGAGGGGTGTTTTGGTGGAGGGCCTGGCCTTGGAGAGTGTCCCAGTTAGGGATGGCGCTTTTGAGATCCAAGGATTTGGAGAAGAGGCCGAGGATGGAGTCCATTTCGGAAGCCTTAGGTGTTACATCAACGACTTCAGCTTCTTCTAAGGATTGGTCCTTTTTGAGGGCAGCTAGGGCGTCGGCTTGGTAGCCCATCTCATCGATGAGGCCATTATCCTTCGCCTGCTTGCCGGAATAAACCCGCCCATCCGCTAATTTGCGGACTTGGTCTTCATCCATGCCTCGCCCATCCGCGACAATGCGGACGAATTCGTCGTAGGATTCCTTGATCAGGCCATCAAAGATCTTCTTCTCTTCGTCAGAAGCATCCTTGAAGGGACTGCCCATATCCTTCTGGTCACCAGACTTGTAGACTTCCATTTTGAAGCCGTGCTCGTCCATGAAGTCCTTGACATTGAGCGAGGACATGATGACCCCAATAGAGCCGGTAGTTGTATTGTTATCGGCAAAGATCTTATCCCCTGCCATGGAGATCATATAGCCCCCGCTGGCTGCCATCGAGCCCATGCTGACATAGATAGGCAGCTGGCGGTCGTCTTTTAAGTCTTTAAGGGCGCGGTAGAGTTCCTGGCTGTGGTAGGTGGTCCCACCTGGAGAATCGACAACTAGGAGCAAGGCCTTAACGCTGTCGTCTTCCTTGAGGTCAGCAATCTGGTCCAGGACTTCCTGGTGGCGGTAACCAGGGCCTTGCAAGCTTGAGCCATCGCCTGTATCTGCTATAGTACCTTCCACCTTGAGGACGGCAATCCGTTGACTCGGATTGCCGCTCTCAAGGACCTCCTCCTTACCCGCAAAGGGCTTGCTCAATTCCTCCCAATTGACTTCTTTAAGCCGCTCTTGGCTTTGTCGGCGGCTAGCAAGTCCGAGAATCAAGAGTAAAGCAGCCACAATGACCAAAATCCATGATTTGGCTTTCATTTACAAGCTCTCCTTCCTTTGACACTTAAATTGTAGCTTAGTCCACATCGATGCGAGTCACTTCAAGACTCAAGTCGTTTATTTGCTCTTGGGAAACTTCACTAGGCGCATTTGTCAATGGATCGAAGGCGCGGCCATTCTTAGGGAAGGCCATGACTTCACGAATGTTATCTTCGCCGGCTAAAAGCATCACTAAACGGTCGAGACCAATCGCTAAGCCGCCGTGTGGTGGGAAGCCGTATTCCAAGGCGTCCAGTAAGAAGCCGAATTGTTCATTGGCGCTCTCTTCGCTGAAGCCTAATGCTTCTAACATTTGGAGTTGGATATCTTTTTGGTGGATACGGATGGACCCGCCCCCGATTTCATAGCCGTTGAGGACGATGTCATAGGCTTGGGCATAGACTTCTTCAGGTTGGTTGCTTAACTTGTCGAGATCTTCTTCATTAGGCATGGTGAAGGGATGGTGCATGGCATTGTAGCGGCCTTCTTGTTCATCATACTCGAGCAGTGGCCAATTTACGACCCAGAGGAAGTTGAATTGGTTCTTGTCCATCAATCCTAGTTCGCGGGCAAATTTCAGGCGAATTTCGGACAGGGATTGGTGGACCACACTGGCCTTGTCAGCTAAGAAGAGGAGGATATCCCCTGCTTCTGCTTGGAGACGGTCAACAAGTGGCTCCGGATTTTCCTTGAAGAATTTACCGATCGGACCAGTCAAGCCGTCTTCACTGACCTTAATCCAAGCGACCCCTTTGGCACCATATGTGCTGGCGAAGTCAGTTAAGCCGTCTAAGTCCTTACGGGAGTACTGATCAGCTGCACCTTTGACATTGATGGCTTTGACCATACCGCCATTTTCGATGGCTTGATTGAAGACCTTCAATTCATACTGGCTGACCACGTCCGATACATCCACTAATTTCATGCCGAAACGGGTGTCGGGTTTGTCTGTCCCGTAATAATTCATGGCGTCATCATAGGAAATAATAGGGAAGTCTTCGGTAATTTCAACGCCCCGGGTTTCTTTCATGACATCTTTAAGCATGGCTTCGACGATTTCACGAATTTCTTCCTGGCTGAGGAAGCTGGTTTCCAAGTCCACTTGGGTAAATTCTGGTTGGCGGTCCCCCCGCAAGTCTTCATCACGGAAGCAACGAACGATTTGGTAGTAGCGGTCCATACCTGAAGCCATCAGCAATTGCTTGAAGAGCTGAGGTGACTGAGGCAGAGCATAGAATTCACCAGGGTGGACACGGGAAGGAACCAAGTAGTCGCGAGCGCCTTCTGGTGTTGACTTGGTCAGGTAAGGGGTCTCAATATCCAAGAAGCCTTCTTTTTCAAGGAAGCGGCGGATGGCTTGGGTGACTTTCGCACGTAAAACAATATTAGCGTTCATTTCAGGGCGGCGGAGATCCACATAGCGGTATTTCAAGCGGATATCATCGTTCACATCGATGTCGTCCTCTACCATGAATGGTGGGGTCTTAGCCTTGTTTAAGATAGTCAATTCTTTGACCATGACTTCGATGTCCCCATTCTTAATCTTAGGGTTAACCATGTCTTCGTCACGGTTGATGACGTCACCAGTCACTTCGATGACATATTCAGACCGTAATTTTTCCGCTTGGTCGAAGTGGTCCCCTAAATTTTCTACGTTGAAAACCACTTGAACGAAGCCTTCACGGTCTCTCAGGTCAACGAAGATTACCCCACCAAGGTCCCGGCGTTTTTGTACCCAGCCCTTGAGTGTGACCGTCTGGCCGACTAATTCTTTAGATACGTTTCCACAATATGTTGTACGTTTCATCTTGTTCCTCCTTATGCATTAGCATGAAAACTTGCAATAACATCTGAAAATTGTTCTTTAATTTGGTCAATGGCGAATTTTTTCTCCTCGCCCGAAGCCATGTCTTTAACATTGAGGGCCCCTTCTTCTAATTCGCTCTCACCCAGAGTAATCACGAACTTGGCGCCCAACTTATCGGCATCCCGGAATTGCTTGCCCGGCTTGCGGTGCTTGTAATCGAGCTGACAGGAATAGCCCTGTTGGCGGATGGCCTCAATTAAGGGCAGGCTGTTTGCAACCTGGATCCCTGGAATAGTCACCAAGTAGACATCTAAAGGATCCGTGTCAGGCAAGGCCACTTCTTGGGCTTCCAAGAGGAGCATGAGCCGCTCTAAACCAATCGCAAAGCCAAAACCTGGTACATCCTGCTTTCCATCTGAGAGTTCCTTGACAAGTCCTGAATAAGACCCGCCCCCGCAGATAGTGGTTTCTGCTCCGAAAACTTCATTCTTGGTCATGATCTCAAAGATGGTATCTTGGTAGTAGTCCAAGCCCCGGACCATATTAGCATCGATCCGGTAAGGAATCCCTAATTGATCGAGAAGGCTTTGGACTAGGTCAAAGCGTTCCTTAGATTCTTCGGATAAGAAGTCCAGAATACTTGGCGCATCCTTTACAATCTCCTTGTCCTTAGGGTCCTTGCTATCGAGGACGCGCAGAGGATTCTTGTGGAGCCGGGTCTTGGAGTCTTCACTCAACCGGTCTTCGAAGGGTTCCAGATAGTCAATGAGAGCCTGGCGGTAGGCTATACGTGAATCGATATCGCCTAGTGAGTTAATCACTAATTCCAAGTCAGAAATCCCTAAGCCTGTGAGAATTTCCCAAGCCAGGGCGATGGTTTCCACATCAATGAGTGCCTGGGAATCGCCGAAGACCTCCACACCTAATTGGTTGAACTGGCGCTGGCGCCCACCCTGGGGCCGCTCATAGCGGAACATCGGGCTCAGATAGTAGACCTTGTAAGGATGATGGTGTTCTGGGCCATAAAGTTTGTTTTCAATATAGGCCCGAACAACCGGTGCCGTCCCTTCTGGCTTGAGGGCAATATGGCGGTCGCCCTTGTCTTTAAAGTCATACATTTCTTTAGAGACCACGTCTGAGGTCTCTCCCACTCCCCGTGCGAAGAGTTCGTAGTGCTCAAACATCGGTGTTCGAATTTCACGGAAGCGGTAGCGGCTCAGGATCGCCCGAGCCTTGTCTTCTACATAATGCCACTTGGCAATTTCTTCAGGTAAAATATCAACCGTTCCTTTTGGTCGCTGAATCATTCACATCCCCCTTAATCATTCCATAAAAAAATCCCTATCCTGAAAAACAGGATAAGGACGAAAGTTTCGTGGTACCACCTTAATTATTCTAGCTATTGGCTAGAAATCTCTAGCGCGTAACGTGCGCAACGGAGTCTTCACTCACCTCCAGAGTGTCCAACTTAAGTCAAGAATAAATGCTTGCACCCTCCGCATTCTCTCTAAGGATTCTCTCCATAAGTCATTCTCTTTCAACGGTTTTATCAGTAACTAGCTTAACCAATCTTTAGACAAAAGTCAATTTAAAAATCTTTCCCAACTTGGACTTTTTGTTTCGGGCAAGAGATAGAAGCCATCCTCTTCCAGTCAGCCCCAAGTGCCAGCTAAGTTTTAGCTCAGACTTTTTGTCTTTTGAATTGCGCTCTTTTTAATTAAAGGGTAAACTTATAGAAAGAAGTCATTCAGAAAGGGGGTTGAAAATGAACTGGAAAGACCATTGGGAAGCCAGGCGGGGCCATTATTTTATCTACAGCTTGGTCGTCATCCTGGTCTTGTTGGGGGCTTTTTTAACGATTTTTCACCTAAGTCAAAACCAGCAGAAGAAGACCCAGGCTGACCTGATCAACCTCCGCCAGGGACCCGGTATTACTTATGACATCAAGGAACAAGTCAAGAAGGGAACGGGCTACCAAGTGATGCGGGAGGCCAATGACTGGCTTTATGTCCGCCTGGCTAATGGACAGACAGGTTGGCTGCCTAGCTGGCTCATGCCCCAGGGCCAAGATGACAAAGACCGGGGCTTTATCGCAACCGTGATCGACGACCAGGTCCCTATCCTCTCTCAGGCCAAAGATGGCGACAAGCTTGGCGAGGCTAAGCAAGGCGATAAGTTCACCATTCTCTACCAGGACAAGGGATGGATCCAAGTCCAATTCCAAAATGAAACTGCCTGGATCGACCAGAGCGCTATCGACATCACGCCCGGTACGATTGCTAACGAGTACATTGCCAGCCTGTCCGAGGACGAGCAGGCGGCCGTCGATAACTTACTCAAGGATTATCCCGCTAAGGTCGTGGCCACCGCAGCTGGCGTCAATATCCGGGAGGCACCGACCAATGAGTCTGATGTGATCTACAAGGGCAAGATGAACGAGGGCTTCGCCTACCTGGGCCAAGAGGACGTCTACTACAAGGTCAAGACCAAGGACGGCCAAGAAGGCTACCTGGCCAACTGGCTGGCCAAGTCCGACGCCACGGAAATGTCCAAGAAAGCCCAGGAAGCAGAAGCTACAACCACTCTCAGCCAAAAAACCATCGTGCTCGACCCAGGCCACGGGGGCAAGGACCCAGGTGCTATCTCCGATGACGAAAAAGTCTATGAAAAAGACGTTGCCCTAGCCTCGGCTCAGATCCTCAAGGAAAAACTGGAAGCGGCCGGTGCCAAGGTCATCATGACCCGGGAGGACGACCAATTCATCGAACTGGCTGACCGGGGTCGACTCTACAATGAAGTCAACGGCGACCTCTTCCTCAGCCTCCACTACGATTCGGCAGCTGAAGCGACCGTCAGCGGTAATACCGTCTACTATTACGATGAAGCCTCGATTCCAGTAGCCCAAGAGCTCCAAAGTCAGCTCATCGAACAGATGAATGTGCCCAATAATGGGATCGAATTCGGGAACTTCCAGGTCATCCGGGACTCCCATCCCCCTGCCCTTCTCTTAGAGCTCGGTTACATGTCCAACCCTAATGATGTGCAGAAATTTAGCCAAAAAGACTACCACGAGCGGGTCGCTCAAGCCGTCTACAACGGCCTGGTCTGCTACTTCCAAGAAGGCGGCAATAGCCAGGGCCAGAGTGTCCCAGCCTCTAGCGATCAAAAGCAAGCAAATGAAAACGCCTCAGCAGCTCCATAAGAAGCTGCTAAGGCGTTTTTAATTTTAAGCTTTAGGAGGACGTTGGTCCAAGTTGCGGATCAAACGGCCCCGTTCGTCATAGACGTGGTCGCGGGCTTTTTGGCTGCTAGCCATGCTCAGAATCAGGCGGTCGCGGTAGGGTTCGGCCAATTCGTCAAAGAGAAATTCCTCATCGTGGAGGTTGTATTTTTTACGGTTGGCTTCATTTTCGCCTTCTGAACGCAGTTTGTATTGGCGGCTAGGAAGTTCTTGGTCGCTTTCTTCCTTTTCCACCCGGTAGACATAGTTGTCGTCATCGTAGGTGATCTCCAAGGCACCGGTATTGGTGCGCTCGTAGTTGACATTATCGTACTTGTCCTTCTGCAGCTCCCACCAAGCCTTGATGCCCTCGATGGCTTCTTCTTCACTCTTGTAAGAGCCGTGTTGCTTACGGACGCCGTGGCGTTTATTTTCCCAGTAAACGGTGTAGATGGTCTGTGTCATTTTTGGTCTTCCTTTCTTTGCGAGGCCCTGGCCTCAGTTTCATCTAAGTGGAGTAAAGCGAGAAGGCTGGCCTTGTCTACTTCCTGGTAGTCTCCCCGGTCCAGGTCAGGGTCTAAGCGCAAGCCGCCCATGCGGAGGCGCTTGAGATAGGTCACTTCCTTACCGACCGCTTGGAACATCCGCTTGACCTGGTGGAACTTCCCTTCGTGGAGGATGAGACGAATCTGGCTCCTCCCAGAACCCAGGTCGACCTGGTCAATAAAAAGTTCCGCAGGCAGGCAAGTTTCTCCTTGGTCAATGGCCAGGCCGGAAGCGAAAGCCGCCTGGTCTTCAGCAGTCACTATGCCTGCAATTTCCGCATAGTATTCCTTGTCCACCTTCTTGCGTGGGGACAGGAGGTCATGACTGAGCTGGCCATCATTCGTGATCAAAAGCAGGCCTTCTGTGTCCTTATCCAAGCGCCCCACAGGGAAGGGATCGTAGATTTGGACCAGGTCTTGGGGCAGAAGATCAGTAACAATGGCTGTCTGCCCGTCCTTAGTCGTAGACAAATAACCTGCTGGCTTGTGCAAGATAAAATAAATGAAGGGTTGGTAGCGGACGCTCTCCCCATCCAAGCTGACCTGGTCCTGGTCTGGATCCAAATGGTGGTCAACTTTTTTAAGCGTCTGACCGTTCACTTGGACGCGCCCTTTTTTGATGGCTTGCTTGGCCTCCTTGCGGCTTAAGAGCGTGTAATTGGCAATTAATTTATCTAAGCGCATAACTAGCCTCCTCCACTTTTTTGATCTTATTCTATTTTAACATATGTCTAAATAAAAAGCCTGACCTAGCCCAGTAAAAAAGGAGACAGGACAAAACTGTCTCCCAATTTTTTATCAAATGAGTAAAGACTTAGAAAAGCCCTTCAATGGTACCGTCTTCTTTAATATCCATCTTCATAGCAGCTGGTTCTTTTGGCAGACCGGGCATGGTCATCACGTCTCCTGTCAGAGCAACAATAAAGCCAGCCCCAATCTTAGGCACAAATTCACGGATATGGATATCGAAGTCGCTTGGACGGGCTACCTTACTTGGGTCATCAGTCAGCGAATACTGGGTTTTAGCCATACAGATTGGCAAGTGACCCCAACCATTCTTCTCGAAATCAGCAATTTGTTTTTCGGCTTTGGATTCATAAACGACGCCGCGGCCCCCATATACCTTCGTTACAATGGCATCGAGTTTTTCTTTGATGCTGGTATTTTCAGCGTCATATAAAGGTTTAAATTCAGGATTTCCGGCTTGGTCGATGAGTTCAACGACTTCCTTGGCTAGGTCAACACCACCTTCACCACCATTTTCCCAGACGGATGCTTTGACGAATGGAACATTGAGCTGGTCACAAGCTTCTTGGACAGCAGCAATTTCTGCTTCCGTATCGGTAACGAATTCATTTAAAGCGACAACAACTGGTACATTGTAGCCTTGCATGGTTTCGATGTGTTTTTCTAAGTTCACCACACCGGCTTTAACAGCTTCCACATCTTCACCGGCATCCTTCAATTCTTTCTTCGGAATGCCCCCGTGCATCTTCATCGAACGGATCGTGGTTACAATAACCACAGCATCCGGCGTCTTACCGAGGTTAGGAGTCACGATGTCCATGAATTTTTCCCCACCTAGGTCAGCACCGAAACCAGCCTCAGTTACCGCATAGTCAGCCAGTTTCAAGGCTGCCTTGGTGGCGATAATGGAGTTACAGCCATGGGCGATATTGGCAAAGGGCCCCCCGTGGACTAAAGCTGGCGTATGTTCTAAGGTTTGTACCAAGTTAGGTTCGATCGCGTCTTTCATAATTAGGGTCATGGCACCAGCGCAGCCCAATTGTTCAACCGTCACAGGTTCCTTGTCCCGGGTTTCCCCGATAACGATCCGGTTGAAGCGGTCTCTCAGGTCACTTAAGTCAGTAGCCAAGCAGAGGGCTGCCATTACTTCGGAAGCCACTGTAATATCAAAACCATCCTCGCGTGGATAACCGTTGCCTGGTCCACCCAGACCAACGACCACATGTCGCAAGTTCCGGTCGTTCATGTCAACGACACGCTTCCAAGTAATCCGGCGGTTGTCAATATTCAATTTATTGCCTTGGTGGATGTGGTTATCAATCACAGCTGATAGTAAGTTGTTGGCGGTTGTGATGGCATGCATGTCCCCCGTAAAGTGCATATTGATATCTTCCATCGGCACAACTTGGGCATAGCCCCCACCAGCAGCGCCGCCCTTCAAGCCGAAAGTCGGGCCAAATGAAGGTTCACGAAGAGCCACCATGGATTTCTTTCCAATTTTTTGCAGGGCATCCCCTAGACCGACTGTAATTGTGGTTTTCCCCTCACCAGCTGCCGTTGGGTTAATAGCGGTGACCAGGATTAACTTACCATCTTCTCGATCTTGGATTTGATCCAGAGTTCTTTGAGGGATTTTGGCCTTATAGAGTCCGTATTGGTCTAAATCGCTTTCCTTAAAGCCGAGGCCTTCAGCAATCTCAGTGATTCGCTTCGGTTCATTTTGCTGGGCAATTTGAATATCCGTTAACATATAATGACTCCTCCTTTAAAATTAACTAAATCAATTATAACATGTTTAAGCGCTTACACAAATAGTCTGCTCATCTCGATTGAAAGTTAAGAAAAAAGTTTCACTGAAAAAACCAGATTCTGCCAAATAAAAGTAAATTTCCAGTGTATAGTCTGCTTAGCTTTGCTTTATTTTAGTGATTAAAGCAGTTAAAATGAATACAATTATTGTATATTTCTTTCAACTGGACTCTCAGGCTTTTCTAGGGAGTTTTTGCTATAATAAGTTTATTAGAATTAAAGGAGGACTGATCGAACCAATGACCTTGCATTTAATTAAAGCCCTCAAGTACGGGGTCGCGACCTTCTTTGCCATCTTCCTGGCCCAGTGGCTCCATTTAGATTATGCGGTTTCCGCTGGCATTATCGCTATCCTGACCTTAGCTGACACTAACCAACAAACCGTCCATTATATCGGAAATATTAGCCTGGCCATGGTCTTAAGCTTGACTGTTGCTAGCCTGCTTTTTTATTACCTAGGATTTACCGTTTGGGTCTTTGCCCTCTATCTTTTGATCACCTATCCACTGGCCGCCTGGATGAAGTCGGGGAATGCCATTGCTCCTTGTGCGGTATCGGTCTCCCACTTGCTTTTGGACCAGACCATAGCTTTTCCCGACTTGATGAACGAGTTTCTACTTCTCATCATCGGGACCGGGATCGCCCTCTTGGTTAACTTCCTCCAACCTTCCCACCAAAAGGAAATGGCCCAGTTAAAAGAGGCGATCGAAGACCGGATGCGGACGGTCCTTTGCTCCTATGCCGATCAATTAGACCAAGGCACTTTCTTTGAGCAAGATCATTTTGTTTTGGCCCTCCACGAACTCAGCCAGCTCATCCAAGATGGGCAAGGTCTGGCTGCCAGGGAGAATGCCAACCGAATGAACCAGGATACCCTATACTATAAGCAGTATTTTGCCATGCGCCAGGCCCAAAGCAATGTTCTCTACCAGATAGCGGAGAGCTTGCAGCGGCTCGACCAGAAGACCTCCCAGCACCAGGATTTAGCCCAGTTTCTCATCCACGTGTCCGAACAGCTGAACGAGCGCAATCCAGCTTTGGGACTAAGCGCAGAATTGGACCAGCTCATTAAGACTTACAGGGAGAGCGACCTGCCTCAGACCCGCAAAGAATTTGAGCTCCGGGCTACCCTTTTCGCGATCTTGACAGATTGCAAAAAATTCTTAAAATTAAAGAAAAACTTCTACTATGAAAGCAATTTTATCTATTCACATTAAAAGGAGAATCTCACCATGAAAGAAGCCTTAATTAACATTGACTACACCAACGATTTTGTCGCAGACGATGGCAGTTTAACCTGTGGCCAACCCGGTCAGGCTATCGAAGACAAGATCTGCGACTTGACGGAGCGCTTTATCCAAGACCAAGAATTTGTGGTCTTTGCTATCGATAGCCACCAAAAAGATGACCCCTACCATCCCGAGAGCCGGCTCTTCCCAAGCCATAATATCCAAGGCAGCCAGGGTCAAGAGCTCTACGGACGTCTCGCTGACATCTACCAAGGGGCCAAGGACCAAACCCATGTCTACTATATGGAAAAGACTCGCTACTCCGCCTTTGCGGGGACCAATCTCGATATGAAACTGCGGGAGCGCCATATCCAAACCCTCCACTTAGTTGGGGTCTGCACCGATATCTGTATCCTCCATACTGCTGTGGACGCCTATAATCTGGGCTATCAATTAGTAATCCACCCCACAGCCGTGGCAAGTTTCAACCAAGCAGGCCACGACTGGGCCCTAACCCACTTCGAGACCTGCCTAGACGCCAAAATTGTCGATTAGGCAAGGCAGTTAAATCATTTACAACAAAGGAGGCTTATTATGAATTCACAGCAAAAAGTCCTCGATCATCTCTTAAAAGCGGATGGTGCTTACCTGTCTGGACAGAAGCTGGCTGAAATATTAGGGGTTTCTCGCAATGCCATCTGGAAAGCCATCCAAGCTCTCAAAGACCAGGGCTATCAAATTTCTTCGACCCCCAATAAGGGCTACCAGCTAGAAAGTCTGAGCGATGACTTGGCCCCCCAACAAATCGACCACTTTCTCAAGCAAGCAGTCGGTTCGTTTGACATAGCTTATGAGGTCCGCCCCAGCATGAGCTCGACTAATGACTTGATGAAAGAGGCCCTAGCCCATAGCCAGGCGGATTATCTCTTGTACGCCACCCAACAGCAGACCAAGGGCCGAGGACGGCGAGGCAAGGCCTATTATTGCGACCTGGCAGAAGGTCTCTATTTCACCCTAGCCCTCCGCCCCCATCAGGTGAAACTCCAGGACGTGCCTATGTACACCATCCTGGCAGCGACTGCTGTTGTCGAGACCATTGAAAGCTATGTCGACGACCAGTGCGAGATCAAATGGGTTAATGACATCTTCTACCACAAGCGCAAGATCACTGGCATCTTGAGCGAAATGATTAGCTCCATTGAAGCGGCTGATACCTCCGCTGTCATGATTGGAATTGGAATCAACCTAGCGGGTTCCTTTGAAGACTCAGACCCCGCTGTTCGAGAAGTCGCAGGCACCATTTTTGGTCAAGAAACTCCAGAAGACTTCAATATCAACCAATTCTTAGCACAAATTGTGAGCCGAATCTTGACCTACCATGCCAACTTCGATGACAAAGCCTTCTTCCCCTTATACAAGGACCGGCTCATGGGCGTAGGCAAGGAGGTTTCCTACCAGTACAATGGCGACTGGCAGTCTGGAATCATCGTTGGCGTCAATCCCGAAGGCCAGCTGATCATTGCCAAAGCCAATGGCAAAAAAGAAATCCTCTATGGCCAGGATATTCATTTCTCTAGTCAGCAATTTAGAAATTTATAAACAGGGTGTGAGCAAGAGCGTTCAGCTTTGGATGCTTGGAGTAAGTTGGGATAAGGGCAAGCCACGCTTGCACGTTCCCAACTTGCGAAAGCACTCCCAAGCTGCTCTTGCGAACCCGACTACAGGGTGTGAGCAAGAGCGGTTAGCTTGGGATGCTTGGAGTAAGTCAATCGGACAGCTGGACTAGAGCCCTCACTTCACTCCCCAATCCTTAATAAAAGCAGCTGGACGCTAATATGGTCCAGCTGCTTTTTTATGGCTTGCAATGGCCGAGCGATCCAATGATCCGGCTTAAAGGACCTTTATCCAATTGATCAAGGCCAAATCCCCCTAGTTAAGCCTGGTATTTTCGGCAAAAATCTTGCCAGGCTTGGTAAAGGGCGGCTTGGTCGTCATCAAGATAGGACAGGGCCTGGTCTGCAATAGCCTGAGGAATGGGATAGAGGTAGGCAGCCATGGCACCGGCCATGGAAGCGATGGTGTCGGAGTCCCCGCCTAGGGAAACAGCCAGGCGCAAGCAGTCTTCGAAATCCTCGCCATCCCTTACGGCCACTAGGGCTTGGGGGATAGAGTCCGCACAATTGGCATGGAAGCTGTAATGCGGGCGTAAGTTGTCAATGGTGAAGTTTAAATCATATACTTCTGTAGCAATTTGTTTGAAAATATCCTCTGGGTCTACTCCCGTCTTCGCCTGGTAAATCGCTAAAGCAAGGGTCCAGGCCCCAAGGAAGGCTTCCTCACTGTCATGACTAATCCCAGTCACTACTGATCCCCAAGCGAGAACTTCTTCTTCGCTTCGCGCTAGGTCAGCGACAGGACTAATCCGCATACCGGCTCCATTACCGATACTCTGGTAGGGCTGGGGCTTCCGGCTATAGATCCAGCGGAAGAAGTTCTTACCATAACCCGCTGTAGGATACTTCCGCCCCCAGGTCTGCAT
Source organism: Aerococcus sp. UMB1112A (assembly GCF_030230715.1). Taxonomy (NCBI): domain Bacteria; kingdom Bacillati; phylum Bacillota; class Bacilli; order Lactobacillales; family Aerococcaceae; genus Aerococcus; species Aerococcus sp. UMB1112A. The sequence goes on from NZ_JASPDS010000001.1 coordinate 64,162, forward strand.
GGAGCGAACCGCTTCCTCTTCAAGTAGGCCTAAGAATTCAGCGTCTTTTGCCAAGCCCCCTGACCGTCCAACAGCCTTCATCAAGGCCTCGCCCACCGCCAGAGTCATAATTGAATCATCTGTGAGATGACAGTCAGGATGGAAGAGTTCAAAGTCCTTCCCTCGGTAATTATTTAGTTCAAAGCGTGAGCCTACAATGTCTCCAATGATTGCGCCTAGCATATCTTTCCCCTCTCTAAAACTTTTCAATTTGTAACTTACTAATTTTAAGTGCATAATAAGGTGGAGGTGATCATAATGAATAATGAACAAGCACTCCAATTGCTTCAAGATGTTTTAAAAGTAAACTCAACCAATGGCAATGAAACTGCCGTGGCCGACCTTATAGAACCTATTTTACAGGAGGCAGGCCTAGAAACCAAACGCTATTCCTATAAGGGTGACCGGACCCAGCTTATAGCAACATTAGATAGTGGCGTAGAAGGACCTACGCTCGGCTTAACCGGCCATATGGATGTCGTCCCAATCGGCGATAACCCTTGGGAGCACGAGCCCTTCGCCGCAGAAATTGAAGACGGGGTCATCTATGGTCGGGGCGCCTGCGATATGAAGGGGGGCCTAATTGCCCTCGTCGCTGCCGCACTTCGACTTAAAGCCGAAAAGCTTCCTAAAAAAGGAAAAATTATCCTAGTCTTTACGGCGGATGAAGAGATGGGTGGTAAGGGCGCCAAGGATTTAGTCGACCAAGACCTCCTCCCCTATGTCGATGCCCTGATCTGTGCCGAACCAACTAACCTCCAAGTGGCGCGGGCCCACAAAGGAGTCTTCTGGCTATCACTGGAAACTCAAGGCCGGACTGCCCACGGATCGACCCCTAAAAAAGGCGTCAATGCCGTAGAAAAAATGATCAAGTGGCTGGACCGGATCGCTCAGACCTACCATGCCGACGACCACGAAGATGACCTCCTTGGCCAATCGACCATGTCTTTTAACCAAATTTCTGGCGGCAGTGTGGTCAATGTGGTCCCAGACCGTGCCCAAGCTCAAGTAGATATCCGGACCGTGCCTGGCCAAGACCATCCCGAGCTTTACGCTAGTTTTGAACAAATCATCAAAGACTTAGAAGCTGAAGATCCTGACTTTAAGGGACAGATGGACCTCTTCACCAACCTCTATCCCTTGCGGACCGACGACCAAGACCCCCTCGTCCAAATCGCTCTCGAAAAGTCAAAAGATATCCTCGATCAAGCAGCGGGACTAGCAGCCTTCAGCGGAGGAACCGATTGCGCGGAATTTATCCGCCACCAAGCTGATATACCAACCATTATTATTGGCCCTGGCCAAAGCTTACATGAACCCGATGAACACATCACCGTCAGTGAATTCTACCAAAGCATCGCCTGGTACCAAGCCATTATCCGCCAGTGGTTTGAACAAAAAGATTAACCATATAAGTAAAGAAAGAGAGTATGACTTTTGCCTTACTCTCTTTTTTATATTAGCTTGACTTTAAGAAAGGCTTTCTTTAAACTTATAAGCTAGTCAATTTTAAAAGAAAAGAGGTTCTTATGTTAAAGAAAATCAACCAATTACCTGCTGGCATGTTCCTAGTTCCCATGGTCGTCAGCATGGTCTTAATTTCCATTTTTCCCAATATGTACGACCGTTTTGGCGGCACCAGTCAGGCTAGCTTCCAGATGGGGACGCCGGTTGTCATTGGCCTTTTGGTCTTTGCAGCAGGGACGAGTCTTGACCTCAAGCAGATTGTTCCCTTATTAAAGCGCCACCTGCCCATGATCTTATTTAAATTATTTTGGTCAAGCCTCCTGATCTATTTCTACTATCTAGCTTTTGGTAGCCAGGGGATCTTTGGAATTTCACTCTTGAGCTTTGCTTGTGTGATTTATTCCCTGAACCCAGCTGTAGCCCTAGCCATCCATTCCTCATATGGTGACCAGCGTTTTGGGGCGGTCTACGGAATCTTCGGTATCCTGGGTATGTCCTTTACCCCGCTTATCCTCCTGAGTCTGCTTACCGCTGATGGAGGGGCAGGCGGCATTGACTGGAACCCCATTATTTCGATCTTTATTCCCCTTCTTGTAGGGATGGCCCTGGGCAACTTGGATCCTGACTTCGCGGACTTCTTTACGCCAATGATCGGCCGCCTCCTGCCCTTCCTCGGTTGGAACTTGGGAGCCGGTATGCGGATCCAAGACGCCCTGGCATCTGGTGGCTCAGGCCTCTTGATGACACTTGCCTTCTTTATTCTGATGCTTCCACTCATCTTCTTTGACCGCTACGTCACCAAGCAGAATGCAGGCATTGATGGAGCAGCGATTTGGAATGTGGCTGGCATGTCTGTCGCCAACCCAGCGCTCATTGGCCTGACCTTACCCGAAACTTTCGGCGATGATGTGGTAGCCGCGACCGCCATCGTGATGATGGTCTGCATCGCCAGCTCCCTCCTCTCCCCTCTTGTCGCCCAAAAGCTCTACCAAAGAAAAGAGACTGTGACTAAAGGCGGTTAGTCCTGACTCTAGGAGCAAGTTTTAAAAAAATCATTAATAAAAAAAGACCGGACAACATTAGGCCGGTCCACTGATCAAAGGCTAGGATAAGATTCCTGGCCTTTTTTGAAGGGGAATTTTTTGGTTGAGCGCTCTTGCTCTCACCTTTCAGTCGGGTTCGCAAAGGCAGAAAGGGAGCGACTTCATCAAAGTGGAGCGACCGGCTAAAGCCGCTCTTATCCTCTTTGCCTCCAGTCATCCCTATCTAGCCGCCTTTGCTTACACCCTCCAGTTGCGTTCGGTTGCGCAGAAGTGGCTCCCTCACACCCTAGTTGGGCTCAGGCTAGCAGAAATAGCTCCTCTTCACCAAAACCCGTCGAAGGCTTTCATCCTTCTCTGGCTTTTGGCTCCAGAGGTCTATTTCTCCCGCTAGCCTTCACACCCTATCTAGTCGGGTTCGACTTGGCAGGCTTGGAGTGATTTCACAAGTAAGGAACGAACGAATGCTTCGCTCTTATCCTTAATTGCTCCAATCATCCAAGCCAAAACCTCAAGTCTCTCACCCTTATTTAGTCAGGTTCGACTTGGCAGGCTTGGAGTGATTTCACAAGTAAGGAACGAGCGAATGCTTCGCTCTTATCCTTAATTGCTCCAATCATCCAAGCCTAACCCCCAAGTCTCTCACCCTTATTCTTCAGAGTCTAAGATAATAGTTACTGGGCCATCGTTGGTTAGGCTAACTTGCATGTCAGCACCGAACTGGCCTTCTTCGACGTCAAGATCATAGGCTTCGCGTAGTTTTTGATTGAGCGCCAGGTAGATTTTTTCACCGTGGTCGGGATGGGCGGCGTCTACAAAGGAAGGTCGGTTGCCCTTGCGTGTCCGGGCATAGAGGGTGAACTGGGAGATGGAAAGGATCTTGCCGCCTACCTGGTTAATGTCCAGGTTGAGTTTGCCCTCTTCATCAGCAAAAATTCGCATTTTGGCAATTTTTCTTGCCATATAGTCCACCGTTTCCTCGTTGTCGTCATCATGGACACCTACTAGGAGCATGAAACCTTCTTGAATAGCGCCCAAAGTCTGGTCGTCAACACTTACAGATGCTTGGCTAACACGTTGAATAATTACTCGCACAGTCACTCTTCCTTTCTTTTTACTGGGTGGAGGCCCGCTCCACCACATAGACGTCAGGGATATCCTTCACCTTATCAATGATCTTATCCAACTGGTCAATGTTTTGGATAGCCAGGCGGAGGCGTATCTTGGCCATGTTGGTCTTGTGGTCAACATTCCCGTTAATGTTAGAGATCGACTTGGTCAAGGGACTGACCACCTGGATGATTTCATTCAAGAGCCCACTCCGTTCAAAGGCTTCGATCACCAGTTCCACCTCAAAGCTGATATCCGCATCATCCTGGGTATTCTCCCACTCAACTTCAATCAGGCGATCAGAAAGTTCATCATCCAAATCGACATTCTTACAATCGCGGCGGTGGACAGAAATCCCCCGTCCCTTGGTAATATAACCGACAATATCATCCCCAGGCACCGGTGTACAGCAGTGGGCCAGGCGGAAGAGCAGGTTGTCAGCCCCCTCCACGAAGACGCCATCATTATGGCGGACAGTCATGGCGGGCTTGCGGTCCTTCTCCTCTTCATCGTGGATAACTTCTTCCAGATCCTTCTTATGCAATTCCTCCCGGCGTTTAGCCCGAGCCTTTTCTGTCAGGCGGTTGGCCACGGCCGAAGCCGACAGTTCACCAAAACCAACTGCTGCAAAGAGGTCATCTAAGGAAGAGAAGTTAAAGCGTTCCAAAAGATCAGCCTGCCTGGTCTTGGTATAGAGGTCCTTGAAGGCAAAGCCGCTCTCATTGACCGCATCTTCGACTGCTTGTCGTCCCTTTTCCAGGTTCTCTTCCCGGTCTAAGAGCTTGAAGAAACGCTTAATCTTGTTCTTGGCCCGGTTGGTTGCCACTAGGTTGACCCAGTCTCGACTAGGGCCGGCGGAATTCTTCGAGGTTAGGATTTCCACAATATCGCCATTCTCTAACTTATAGTTAAGCGGGACAATTTTAGAATTGACCTTAGCTCCGATCGTTTTATTCCCTACCTCTGTGTGGATCTGGTAGGCAAAGTCCAGCGGTCCTGCCCCTGATGGTAACTCCTGGACGTCGCCTTGGGGGGTGAAGACGTAAACCTTGTCCTTGAAAATGTCTTCCTTGACGCTTTCTACAAAGTTTTCTGCGTCAACCGAATCATCTTGGAGGTCTTGGATTTGTTGGAACCAGGCGATCTGGTCATCTAAGTCATCCTTTTCTACTTCACCGGTAACGCCCTTCTTATAGGCCCAGTGCGCAGCAACCCCGTATTCGGCAACTTCATGCATCTGGTAGGTGCGGATCTGAATTTCAACCGGGACTCCCTTATCCCCTAATACCGTGGTATGGAGGGACTGGTACATGTTGGCCTTGGGCATGGCGATATAGTCCTTGAAGCGGTTAGGAAGGGGCTTCCAGTTAGTGTGGACAACTCCCAGGACGGCATAACAATCCTTGACCGTGTCGACCAGAACCCGGATAGCTAGGAGGTCGTAAATTTCCGAGAACTCCTTCTTCTGCTTCTTCATCTTCCGGTAGATGGAATAGATGTGCTTGGGCCTCCCATAGATTTCGAAGGGCTCTGCAATGACGCCCTCCATCTGAGCTTGGAGTTTTTCAATGGTTTCATTGATGTAGTTCTCCCGCTCATCCCGCTTGGCATTCATCAGATGAACAATTTGATAGTAGGCTTCGGGATTAATATAACGCAGGCAGGTATCTTCTAATTCCCACTTGATCTGGCTCATCCCCAAGCGGTCAGCCAGCGGGGCATAGATCTCCAGCGTTTCTCTAGAGATACTGACCTGCTTTTCGGGTTTATGCCACTTAAGGGTCCGCATATTGTGGAGGCGGTCAGCTAATTTTACCATAATTACGCGGAGGTCATTGGCCATGGCGAGGAGCATTTTTTGGTGGTTTTCCGCCTGCTGCTGCTCCTGGGACCGGTATTTCAGCTTCCCTAATTTGGTTACCCCGTCCACCAGAGTCGCCACTGTATCGGAGAAGAAATAAGCAATATCATCCAAGGAAATGCCCGTGTCTTCCACCACATCGTGGAGAAAACCGGTCGCCACCGTGTCAGGATCCATGTGAAGCTCCGCTAGAATCGAAGCCACCTGGATAGGATGGGTAAAGTAAGGCTCTCCCGATTTGCGAACTTGGTCACGATGGGCCCGCTCAGCAAAATCAGCCGCCTTAGAGACAAAGGCCAGCTTATCTTCTGGCATATAGGACTTGCAGAGGTCCAATACTTCTTCTTTAGTATAATTTTGTTTTTCAGACATCAAACCTACCCCTTTCTAATTACATCTCAATACCGCGGACAGTCTTAGGTAAGCTATGGCAGTTTAGATGTCTTTTGATGAATGGTTTAACTCATATTTTACCATATCTGAGAGGATAATGAGAAGTATTCCTTTAAATGGAATCCTTAGTCGCTTCCGCTCGGCCCTTAACGGCATAGATACCAAACCAGTCGCCCCGGCGGACGATCTCTTCGATACGGAAATCTGCTTGGATCAAGGCCGCCTTGATTGCTTCAAATTCCTTATAGTAGATGCCCGAGAGGATGAACTTCCCTTGAGGCTCAAGGCAGTCATAGGCTTGGGGGATGAGCGGGATCAAAATATCAGCCAAGATATTAGCCGTAATCAGGTCGACGGGGTCAGAAATCCTGCTTAGCTTATCATTAGCCCGAGCCGAGCACCGGTCAGCCACCTGGTTGACTTCAAAATTTTTCTGGGCAATGGGAATGACTTGCTCATCATAGTCAAAAGCCTGGACGGACTGGGCCCCCAGCTTAGCTGCTGCAATAGCAAGGATCCCTGAACCGGTGCCCACATCATAGACCCGGTCCTCCGGTTCGAGATAGCTTTCCAGAAGTTGGAGGGAGAGCTGGGTAGTGGCATGGTCCCCGGTCCCAAAGGCCATTTCAGGGTCCATATAGATAGGAATCAGGACCTGGGTCTCTTCTTCTTGCCAAGAAGGAATAATATGAATAAAACGACTGATCACTATGGGCTGGTAGTAACGCTTCCACTCTTCCTCCCAGTTGGTCTCCGCCAATTGACCAATCGCGATTTCTTCTTCGCTATAGACTGGGTCTAAATCCCTCAAAGCTGCTAAAAGAGCCTGAGCCAGGTCTTCCTTGGACCAAGCCGTATCAGAAAAATAGCCCACCACCTGGGGAAAGCGCGGATAAGCCTGGCGCTTGGCCTCTAACTTAACCACTGATCCTTCCTCTTCCAGCGCATCAAAATCCTTGACATCTTGGATCACAGCCCCCTGTGACCCCAATGCCAACAAGCTGTCTGACACCTGGTCGGAATCTCCGTATTTGACGTCGATTGTCACCTCATAGAATCCCATTAATATACCTCCAATGAATAGCGTTCTTTGTTTCCATAACGGTTGACTGCCTGACGCTGGGCAACATCTTGACTCACTGCCTCATGAGGCCAAGTCAAATCGAGCGTCTCCCGCTTACCCCGGTCCAGTTCGCGCAACTGTTGGTCAGCTTGGCGGAGGGTGTAGCGCATCCATTTGAGAAGAACCTGGACATAGTCGCCCGTATAAGTCCCATTGCCTAGGTTAGGTGCCAGGATAAAAATCCCAGGCTGCAAGCTAATATCTTTGCTATAATAGCCGAAACGAAAGGTTAAACTCAAATAAGCAAATTGATTGCTTTGCTTATTTAAGGCGTCTCGCATCATATGATCGGAAGCCAGCTCCTGCCGACTGGGCAGGTGAACTTGGAGAATAATCCCTGTACTCCTCTCATCATAGGTTAATTGCCAGGGAAACTGGAAGCGTAAACCCTGCCACTCCTGGTATAGGTATTCAAATAAGCTCTTTTCGGTCATCTGTCCACACTCCTTTTGGTCATTGCTTGCCCTATCTTGGGGCCTTCACTTCTCTCTATTATAGCTTATCCATCCTTGTTCTCCTAATTTATTAAAAGTTCTCTAAAGCCCTCTTTTCACTGACCTTGACCAAAGAAGATATGCTATACTATTGGAAGACAGTGTTAAAAATGGGGTGTAAGGATGTCCGAACGTAATCTGACAACAAAAGATATTTTACAAAAAGAATTTAAACCAGCCATCCGCGGCTTTAACATGCAAGAAGTGGATGAATTTCTAGATATCATCATGCGGGACTATGAGTCCTATGAAAAAGAAATTGCCTACTTACAAGCCGAACTGGAGAAAGCCAAGCGGCAGACTGGCGAAGATAAGAGTCGGCAAAGCCGATCCAAAGCTAGCGGAACTAACAAAACCGGTGCAACCACCAATTATGATATTCTCCGCCGCCTATCCAAATTAGAGAAGGCGGTCTTTGGTTCCCAAAGCTATGACGAAGAAGACCATATGGACGATACCATTATTCGCCAAAATTATTAGCATTTTACGCCGACTTGCGTTATAATGAGTTATCATATGTAAATTTCGGGTAATCGCGGGTAGTCATACCTGAGGAAAGTCCATGCTCACACTGACTGAGAGGTCAGTAGTGTTCGTGCTTAGCGAAAACATAAGCTAAGGCATAGACGGCGGGAAAAACGGCTTCAGCCCTAGGGCTATGCCCCAGTATCCCTGAAAAGTGCCACAGTGACGAAGTTAGTTGGGAAACCAGCTAAGTGGAACGAGGTAAACCCCTCGAGTGAGCAACCCAAATTCGGTAGGGGCACTTGGCAAGCAGAAATGAATGTGAGCCGAGGCAGCAATGCAGATAGATGATTACCGAACTTGCAAACAACCTGGGATGCAAGGGAACAGAACATGGCTTATAGAAATTTACATCAGGTTTGTAAAGAATCCAAGCTTGTGTGGTCTATCCCCAGGCTTGGATTTTTTATATTTTTATCGATTATTTTTTTGTGTTGGTAACTAGACATTGATTACCAGCACAGTATGTTAAAAAATTATAAGGAGGATTCCATGAAGACGTATCAGTTAATGGCCAGCTGCGCGAGCGGGATCGAGGCCCTGGTGAAGAATGAATTAAAGGCCCTGGGCTATGACTGCCAGGTCGAGAACGGCCGGGTCCGCTTTGAAGGGGCTCCCCAGGACGTTGCCCGGACCAATATCCAATTGCGGACAGCTGACCGGGTTAAAATTATCGTCGGTGAATTTGAAGCCAAAACTTTCGAGGCTCTCTTCGACCAAGTCAAGGCCCTCAATTGGTCGGATCTCCTGCCCTTCGACGCCAATTTCCCTGTCTCAGGCAAGTCCGTCAAGTCCCAGCTCCATTCGGTTCCCACCTGCCAGAAGATGGTTAAAAAAGCTATTGTGGACCACTTAAAAGAGGCTTATTTCCGGCGCGGACAGCTGCCTGAAACCGGTGCCCGCTACCCCATTGAGATCAGCATCCACAAAGACCAGGCCCTCCTAACCCTGGATACGACGGGAGATAGCTTGTTTAAGCGGGGTTACCGCCAGGTTAAAGGGGGCGCACCACTCAAGGAAAACTTTGCAGCTTCCTTGGTTAAACTAACGACCTGGTTCCCCGACCGGCCCTTGGTAGACCCTACCTGTGGCTCAGGGACCATCGCCATTGAAGCCGCCCTGATTGGGATGAATATTGCTCCCGGTATGCACCGGCACTTTGTCTGCGAGGACTGGGATATCTTCCGAGACCAGGAATTCGACAAGGAGCGGGCTGCTGCTAAGGCGGCCATTGACCATAACATCCAATTGGACATCCAGGCTTCGGATATTGACCACCGCATGGTTGAAATTGCCAAGGCCAATGCCCAAGCGGCAGGAGTTGACCATCAAATTACCTTTAAGCAGATGCAAGTAGCTGACTTTACAACGAATAAAGACTTCGGCATTATGATCAGCAACCCGCCTTATGGGGAACGTCTCAACGACGAAGACAGTGTCCACCAACTCTACCAGGAGATGGGCGAGGTTTTCCGGCCCCTAGAGACCTGGAGCAAGTATATCCTGACTTCAGACTTGGCCTTTGAGGACTATTACGGTGACAAGGCCACCAAGAAGCGCAAACTCTACAACGGCGCTTTGCGGACCGACTTCTTCCAATTCTGGGGAAAGAAGAAGAAAGCGCATTAAGCTAAAGCGAGGCCTGGCGCATGGCCTGCTTGGCGAGCTGGTCAGCCCCCCGGTTGTCAGCTTCCGGTACCCAGTTCAAATGAAATTGAGGAAATTTAGCAAGAGCAAGTAAGATAGCCTGGATGGCCTGGCTATAGGGACTGTTCTTGCTTTTTTTCTTGCGTATGGCGTCATAAACGGCCCGACTATCCGTTTGACAAATGATCAGGTCATCTGTACGTCCTTGGTCTTCGAGTAGCTCTAAAGCGATTTTAAGGGCAGAGAATTCAGCTAAGTGGTTGTCCGTTTTTTGAGGCAGAGAGAATTTGAGGGGGTATTGCTTGCCCCCTTCCAGCCAGAGAATCCCGACCCCCGCCCGGCCGTCCTTAACATTGACCGAAGCATCGATGGCGAGACGTATCACCTAGATCACCCCTTTCATGATTTTTCTAAGTAAGCGGTAAGTGTCGTCTTCTGGATCAGCTGTCGCTAGAGCAGTCAATAAGTCAGCGGGTGACTGGTCGAGCTCTTCTTCGAAGGGATAGACTAAGCCCGTCAGAAGTACCCACTCCTCCTCCAGATAGGCCTTAACCAAGGGCTCCTTAAAGAAACAAGCCTCCAAGTAGTCTTGACCAGCCTGGAAGAAAGACCGGTCCTGGGGCTGGTCTAAAGTAGCTAAATGGAGCTCATGGCACTTCCCTAACGGTCCCTCTAGAACTAAGTGGCCTTGGTCTCCAGCCTCCAACAAGCGCGCCAGGAAATCCGTCCGTACCAGACTAGGTCCAGGATGTCTAGTCAGATAGGCTCGGATGAAAGTTTGAACCTGGTCAGCTGCTAAGCTGTCTAAGACCTGGTAGCAGGCCATAGCCTGGCTCGGATCCGAGGCCAAGTCGCTATCTAAGTAAGCGGTCAGAGCCATTTGACTAGCAGCCGCTTCTTTAGCAGCTATTTGATCGGGATAGAAGATAAAATCGATCCAATCCTGATCGACAGCTGGTCCCTGACGCACAAAAAGCCCCAACTCTGAAAACTCTTTCAAAGTACTTGGGGCTGTCTGAGCCAGTAGGGACATGGCACTTTCATATAAGAGGAGGGCTCGGTCTTGGTCAAGCTCCTCTAAAACTTGCTGGGTCAAGGCCAGAGCTAGGTCAGCCTGGTCCTGGTCCAGCAATACCTGGAGTAAGTCCAGGAAAAACTTGGAAAAATTTCCAGCCAGTTGCTGAGCTTGGCGGATAGCTGCCAGGCCCTGACTGAGACCCCCTGCTGTCTTAAGAGCTAGGGCTTCCTCGATCAGGGTCCGGCATTCAGCATTTCTTTCCATAGACATGGCACATGCCTCCCTTTGTTGTCACATTCTCCTTAAAATTGACGAAAACGCGCTTCGCGAGCTAGGCGGATGGCTTCAGCTGACTTGCCATCCCAGTCCTCTAATTCCTTGATGAGCATGGTTTTGATATTGTCAGCTAAGTGTTCCTTGATGATCGCCTCTCCCCGCTGGCGGACGGGAATAATTTCATCCACTACCCCCAATTCATAGAGGTCTTTAGCGGTGAACTTCATCAGTTCCGCTGCCTCATTGGCCCGGTTAACATCTTTCCACAGAATGGTCGCAAAGCCTTCTGGGGAAAGAATGGAATACATGGCGTCTTCTAGGATCCAAACCCGGTTGGTCACTGCCAGGGCTAGGGCCCCACCGCTCCCTCCTTCACCAATTAAGACGGAGATATTAGGAGCAGATAAACGACCGAAAGCCTGCATGGACCGGGCAATCGCTTCACCAACCCCCCGGTCTTCCGCTTCCATATCGCAAAAAGCACCAGAAGTATTGATAAAGCTAATGACCGGACGCTTAAATTTATCGGCTTGTTCCACTAGGCGGATGGCCTTGCGGTAACCCTCCGCATGGGGAGAACCAAAGTTCCGTTCCACATTTTCTTTAGTGGTGTGACCCTTTTCTGTCCCGATAATGGTCACTGGCCGGCCATCTAAACGACCCACCCCACCATAAATCGCGGCATCGTCCCCATAGGCCCGGTCGCCGTGGAATTCATAGAAATCGTCACAGATGTAATTGGCCAATTCCGAAGTGGTCAAGCGTTGGGTATCCCGAGCAGCTTTAACGACCTCACTCGGATGGAGAGAAGGTCGTTTTTTTGAATGACTTTCTAGCATAATACACTCCTTAAGCTTGGCAATGGATGGACAGCAAGGCAGATAGTTCTTCTCTTAATTGCTGGCGGGGGATGATTCGGTCAACGAAACCATGGGCCAGTTGGTGCTCAGCACTCTGGAAGCTGTCAGGCACGGCCTGGTGGATAGTTTGTTCGATCACCCGTTTGCCGGCAAAGCCAATTAAAGCACCAGGTTCAGCACAGATAATATCAGCCTGCATGGCAAAACTAGCTGTTACCCCGCCCGTTGTTGGATCAGTCAAAACGGCCAGGTAGAGGAGACCGGCCTCACTGTGTCGTTCCACAGCCAGCGAAATCTTGGCCATCTGCATGAGGGAAACAATCCCTTCTTGCATCCGAGCCCCCCCACTCGCTGTAAAGACCACAACTGGTAGGCTTTCTTTAAGGGCTAACTCGAAGAGGGAGGTTAACTTCTCCCCCACCCGGGCGCCCATGGACCCCATCATGAAGAAAGGATTCATACAGGCAAAGGCAAGTTCCTGTCCATTGAGCTTACCAAGGCCCGTGGTGATGGCTTCATCCGTCTGAGCCCGGTCTTGGGCCTTGGCGCGCTTCTCCTCATAACCTGGAAAGTCCAGGGGATTGGCATGACCCCCATCTTCAAAAAGAGGCTCAAAAGAATCTGGATCCAAGATCAAACGAATCCGTTCCTGGGCTGAAATCCGGAAATGATAGTCACAGTTGCTGCAGACATAGGCCGGTTTCATATCCTGGGTCAGGATAGTTTGCTGGCACTGGGGACACTTCTGCCACATGCCGTCAGGAATATAGGGCTTGTGGTTGGGATCAACAACGTCCACTTGACTAGACTGGGGCACATGAATATAAGATTTCTTTTTCCGCTTGAAAGCCATCAGCTCAGCTCCCTTCTCAGTTTGATTGTTCGGCTAGCCAGGCAGGTAAGAGGCTGGCTTCCAGGTGGTCATTACTATAGTCACCGGAAAGGAAACCGTCATCCTCTAGAATGGCCTGGAGAAGGGCCTGGTTGGAGGCAATGCCTTCAATCCGCAACTCTCCTAGGGCCCGCTTCATCCGTTGCACGGCTTCTTCTCGATCCGCTCCGTAAGCAATCAATTTAGCAAACATATTATCATAGTATGGCGGCATTTGATAGCCATTATAAACACTTGATTCTAGTCGCAAGCCCAAATTACCTGCCGGAAAATGAATAAAGTCAAAGGATCCGGTCGAAGGATAGAAGTGGTCTTCTGGCCGCTCCGCATTCAAGCGGACCTCAATGGCATGCCCTTCAAAGTGAATATCCTCCTGGTCCAAGCTTAGGGGTTGACCAGCCGCAATTTCAATTTGCTTTTTGACCAAGTCGACGCCGGTAATCATTTCCGTGATTGGATGTTCCACCTGGATCCGGGTATTCATCTCCATAAAATAAAAGTTCTGGTCATAGTCTACCAGGAATTCAATGGTGCCCGCCCCCGTGTAATTGACTTCTTCACCAGCTTTAACAGCTGCTGCACAGATCTTTTCGCGCGTTGTTTGGCTAATAAAGGGACTTGGACTCTCTTCGAGTACTTTTTGGTGGTTGCGCTGGAGGGAGCATTCCCGCTCCCCTAGATGGACCACCTTACCATAGTTATCACCGAGGATTTGAACTTCAATGTGGTGGGCAGGATGGATGACCTTCTCCATGTAGAGCTGGTCATTCTGGAAGTTCTGCTGGGCTTCCAAGCGGGCCTCATCGAAGGCCGCCTGCAAATGACTAGCCTGGTTAACCAGGCGCATGCCCTTGCCCCCGCCCCCAGCCGTTGCCTTGAAGAGAACAGGATAACCGACTTCTTCAGCAATGGCTTGGGCTTCCTCAGCACTACGAACAAAGTCTTCACTCCCCGGAATAACCGGCACCTTAGCGGCCTTCATGGTATCCCGGGCATGTTGCTTATCCCCCATCTGGTCAATCACATCCGCTTCCGGTCCGATAAAGACAATATTCATCTCCCGGCAGAGGCGGGCAAATTTACTGTTTTCTGATAAGAAGCCAAAACCGGGATGGATGGCCTGGGCCCCAGTAACGACAGCTGCGCTGAGGATAGAGGGCATGTTTAAATAGGAGTCCGCTGCGGACGCTTTCCCAATACAGACTGCCTCATCAGCTAAGGAGACATGCATTGCATCGGCATCCGCTTCGGAGTATACAGCCACTGTTTGGATGCCCATCTCCTTACAAGTTCGAATGATTCGAACGGCGATTTCGCCACGGTTGGCAATAAGTATTTTCTTAAACATTTGACCACTTTCTTTATTACTTAAATATCGCGTTCAACATCTGATACGGCGAAAGTCATTTGGCATTCACTGCATAGAACGCCATCTTCACGGTGAATGGTAGCCTTAGCCAAGCCAATATTCCGCTTAATCTTTAAGATATCAACGGTTACGGTAAGGACATCGCCTGGCACAACCTTCTGGCGGAATTTAACCTTATCCACTCCTGCTAAATATCCGGTCCGCTTGGTGAGGCCATCCGTCATCAAGAGTGGAATCGAACCAGCCTGGGCCATGGTTTCAATTTGAAGGACGCCTGGCATGACTGGTTCACCTGGGAAGTGGCCGACAAAATAAGGCTCGTTAATGGTCACGTTCTTGCGTGCCACCACGCGTTTGCCAACCTCTAATTCCGTTACCCGGTCAATAAAACAAATTGGATAGCGGTTAGGAATGATGTCCATAATCTCTTGGGCATCTAAGATAATTTCATTATTTTCCACACGATCTCTCCTTAACTAATCTCAAATAGAGGCTGGCCGTATTCAACGACTTCACCGTCCTTGACTAAAATCTGACTGATGGTCCCTGAGCATTCAGCTGGGATTTCATTCATAATCTTCATGGCTTCAACGATACATACCGTTTCCCCCGCCTGGATGGTCTGACCCAAGCTCACATAAGGGTCACGGTCAGGACCTGGCGCTAGGTAGACCACACCCACAATAGGACTGGTCACAACTTGGCCAGAGAAGCTTTCTTCTTCCTTGGTCGCTTCTTCTGCCGCTGGGTCAGGAGCAGACGTTGCCTCAGCTTGACCTGCCTTTTCAGCAGCCAAGACGTCGACAGAACTGGCCGCTTGGTCTATGCCCTTAGCATTGAGGGCATCGGTTTCCAACTTGGACATGACAATCTCTAAGTCTTCATTCTTGAAGACAAATTGCTGTAAACTGGATGCATCTACGGCTTGGATAAGCGCCTTAATTTCTTTTGTTTCCATTAGTCTTGAGTCACCTTCTTAAAGCAAATCACCGTATTGTGGCCACCGAAACCAAGGGCATTAGAAACTAAAGCATCAATTTGGCGGTCTTCCCCTTGGCCAGTTACCAGGTGGAGGTCACAGTCTTCATCTGGCACTTGGTAGCCTACCATGCCTGGGATAAAGCTTTCTTCCATAGCTTTAATACTAGCAATCGCTTCAACGGCACCCGCAGCGCCCAAGAGATGGCCGACTGCCGCCTTGGTTGAGCTCACTGCGACGTCTTGACTATAATCGCCAAAAGCCGTTTTGATGACATGGCTTTCTACTCGGTCATTAGTTGGGGTAGAGGTTCCGTGGGCGTTGACATATTGCACATCGTCTTGGCCGAGGCCAGCTTCATTTAGAGCAAGTTCAATAGCCTTGACAGCTTCTTGGCCTTCTGCATGAGGAGCTGTCAGGTGGTAGGCGTCGGAAGTTGCTCCGTAGCCAGCCACTTCAGCGTAAATCTTAGCACCCCGGGCTTGGGCAGATTCTAAGCTTTCAAGAAGCAAGATGCCAGCTCCTTCGCCCATAATGAAGCCTGCCCGTTCCTTATCGAAGGGAATGGAGGCACGGTCAGGGTCAGAAGTGGTGTTCATCGCGGTGAGGTTTTCAAAGCCGGACATAGCAATCTCACAGATGGATGATTCCCCCCCACCAGCTAACATATAGTCGGCATAACCGTGCTTGATATAGCGGAAGGCTTCACCAATGGCATTATTAGCTGAAGCACAGGCTGTTGAGACGGTTTGGGCTGGGCCATGGATTCCAAAATGCATGGAGATATTGGCCCCACCCATGTTGGAGATGGCTATCGGAACGAATAAAGGATTCACCCGTTTTGGGCCCTTAGCAATCATCTTGCGGATCCCTGATTCCATTTCTTGAACCCCACCAATACCGGTCCCAAAATAAATACCCACCCGGTCGCGGTCCACTTGGTCAAGGTCTAAGCCTGCGTCTTTGAGAGCTTCGCTTGATGCTGCAATGGCGTATTGGGCGTATGGCTCCATCCGTTTGGCTGACTTGCGATCCATATAATTCTTAGGGTCGAAGTCTTTGACTTCAGCTACTAACTGGGTATCCAGGCCGCTAGCATCGAACTTGGTAATCGGTCCAATACCGTGCTTGCCTGCTTTTAAATTGGTCCAAAATTCATCGACTGAATTTCCTAAGGGGGTCACAGCCCCTAGACCTGTCACTACAACTCTTCTCGTCATAAGAACCTCCTAGTTCATATTGAGACCACCGTTGATTTCAAGGGTGGTACCAGTAATATACTTGTTATTTGCTAGGAATAAGATCGCTTCTGCTACTTCCTCTTGTTCGCCGAAGCGCTTGAGCGGGATTTCATCTAGCATGGCTTCTTTTGTTTTGTCTGATAATTTATCGGTCATGTCGCTGGAAATGAAGCCAGGTGCCACGGCATTGACGGTGATGTGACGACTGGCTAGCTCGCGGGCTGCCGACCGGGTCAAACCGATCAAAGCAGCCTTGGAAGCCGAGTAATTAGCCTGGCCGACATTTCCAATAATGCCGGATAAACTCGATACATTTATGATAGCACCTCTACGTTGTTTTAGCATTATTTTTGACACATGACGGATCAAATTAAAGCTTCCCTTAAGGTTCACGTCAATGACTTGGTCGAAGTCTTCTTCAGACATCCGAATCAAGAGGCTATCCTTGGTAATCCCGGCATTGTTGACTAGGACATCCACTCGACCGAAGTCCTTGTGAATGGCTTTCACCACCTGGCTGGTCAAGTCAAAGTCTGAAACATCAGCCAGGTACTCTCTTACTTCTACCCCATAGTCCCGGATGGCTTCCAAGACCGATTCATCCGCTTGGGACCGGTTGACCATGGCAATGTGGTAGCCGGCCTTGGCAAAGGCGAGCGCCGTCGCGGTGCCGATGCCGCGGTTAGCACCTGTAATAATAAGTGTTTCTTCTTTAGACATATGCTTATTCTCCTGCTAATTCATTAATGGTTTTCTGTAAGTTATCGAGGTCGCCTATCCGGTAGCAAGCTACTGACCGGTCGATCTGCTTCATAAAGGAAGACAGGGTCTTGCCTGGACCGATTTCAATAAAACAATCCACGCCTTGGTCTAAGAGATAACGGATCGAATCCTCCCAGCGAACGGGACAGTACATCTGCTTGGCCAAGTTTTCTTTTAAATGCGCCATATCATGGGGTTGAGCTGTGGTATTAGAAATGACGGGATACTGCATGTGGTCAAAATCAACCGCCTCCAAAGCCTGCTTAAAATCCTCACTAGCAGGCTCCATCAAGGCCGTATGGAAGGGCCCAGAGACCTTGAGAGGGATTAGCTTCTTGCTCCCAGCAGCCTTGAGTTTCTCACAGGCTAGGTCAACTGGCTCTTCATACCCCCCAATGACCACTTGCTTAGAGGTATTGTAGTTAGCGGGGGCCACATAGGCGTCATTTTCTTCGCGGGCTTCTTGGCAGGCCGCTTCAATGGTCTCGCGGGGAGTGTTCATCACAGCCACCATTTTCCCTAAGCCGGAAGGTACAGCTTCGGCCATAATCTTGCCTCGCTGGCGGATTAAGTCCAAGCAAGAGGCATAAGACAAGGCGCCTGCATCCATCAGAGCCGCATATTCACCAAGGCTAAGCCCCAGACTATAGTCCGCCTGAATCCCCGCTTCATGGAGGACCCGGGTCAGCATAGCCTCAATCGTAATCAAGGCAGGCTGCGTATATTCGGTCTCATGGATCTTCTCATCGTCCTCAAAGCAGATTGCTTTCATATCATAGGATGTGACTGCGCTCGCTTCCTCAAAAAACGTCTCCAAGTGAGGATAGTGGGCTAAGATATCCTGCCCCATCCCCTTAAACTGAGCACCCTGGCCACTGTACATGAAGGCAATTGACATGGAATCCCTCTTTCTTTCCTTATTGTTTATTATTTATAGTTAAAATAAAAACAGTGAAAGCAATAAAAAAGTTAGCCCTCACTGTCCGTCTTAATTCATACTGGCATGCTGCTGAATCAGCTCGCGACATTCTTGCATGTAGGACTGAATAATTTCTTCACAGGCCTCTTCTTGGTGAATGAGTCCGGCAATCTGACCGGCCATTAATGAACTATTATCCACATCCCCATCAACAACCGCTCGTTTTAAGGCCCCTTTGGCTAAAGCTTCTAGCTTGGTCCAATCAGGTTGGTCCTTGGCCGCTTCTTCATGTTCCAGCTTAAGATATTTCTTCGTCAGTTTATTACGTAAAACACGGACTGGATGGCCAGTCGATTCGCCTGTAATCACTGTATCAATATCCTTGGCATTGATAATTTTTTTCTTGAAATTAGGATGGGCATTCGATTCCTTGGCGACCACAAAACGGGTACCCACTTGAATCCCTGAAGCACCCAGCATCAATGCAGCTGCCATGCCCCGGCCGTCACCAATCCCACCGGCTGCAATGACCGGAATATCGACGGCATCAACTACTTGTGGAACCAAGGCCATGGTGGTTAATTTACCAATATGACCACCGGACTCCATACCTTCCACAATCAGAGCGTCAACCCCCTCACGGGCCATGCGCTTAGCAAGGGCAACGGAAGCAACAACGGGAATCACCTTAATACCGGCTGCCTTGAAACGTTTCATGTACTTGCCTGGTGAACCCGCACCGGTTGTGACAATCTTTACGCCAGATTGGCAAAGATAGTCAACCAAGTCATCCACATGGGCATTGAGTAACATGACATTAACCGCAAATGGCTTGTCCGTTAAGGCCTGCATCTTCTCGACTTTTTCTTGGACGAGTTCAACAGGATCATGTCCCGTCCCAATCACACCTAAAGCTCCGGCATTAGAGACAGCAGATGCAAGGTCTGCATCTGCCACCCATGCCATGGCGCCTTGGACGATTGGGTAAGTGACACCCATTTCTTTCCATAAATCAGTTTTCATTAAGCGCCTACTCTCTTAACTGTCGGCTTATTGGTTGTTGTCAACAAAGTCAACGAGGTCTTGAACAGTCGCAATGTTAGTTTCATCTTCATCGATAGTAACATCGAATTCGTCTTCGATTTCATTGATAATTTGGAAGATGTCTAAGCTATCTGCATCTAAACCGTCTTGGATATTAGTGTCAGCCTTTACTTCTTCTGCCTCAACGTCTAATTGGTCAACGATAATTTCTTGGATTTTTTCAAATGTTGTCATTATTCTGTCTCCTTTATTTTATAAGAAAATTTTTACCACTCATTGAATGGATCGATTAGAGCTATCTTAAACTAAGTCCATGGACTTGTCAATTTAAGTCAGCTAGACTTAAAGAATTTTTTAAAGCCGTCATAGCTCTTCAAATTCTCAACAAAAAGTATGATAACTTATTGTTTTTAATTTGTCAAATTATAATATACTTTATTTAGATAAATTAAAAGTGCAACAAAAGACTTCCCCCCAGCCTTCCCTGAAAAAAACAGTGGGACAGCCAGGACGGCTTAACTTTTGTCGCACAGGTCGATTATTGGTAAATATTTACAAATTCATCAATATCTTTGAAGTTAACAATAGTTCGCTCTTCGCAAATATCTAGCATCTTCTCATTGGAATAATCCCAATAAATACGGACCACGGCTGAATTGGTGAGCAATTTTTCGATGATTCCGGTCATATCGCAGTCTCTAAATTGAAATTTTATTTCATCTCCAACATCAGGACGAACCGATTTCTTTACCTGATCAATAACAGCGCAGGCTTCTTCATAGGAAAGGTCAATCAAATTCGCAATCCGAGATTTGCTTGTTCCCCTTCTTAGCTCCGTTTCAACCAACGCTTGAACTTCAGGAGTCAGCTTAATTTTCATACTTACGCCTCTTTCTTTGGAAACAAATAATAGCTACTAGTCTTATTTTAACATCATTTTAATATTTTTGCTAATATTTGCATTTTTGACTGCTTGAGGGCTTGTTTAGCAACACAAAAAAGGCCTCCACTTATTGGAGACCTGTCGGGTATTTGCGGGGGCTTTATCCCTCAAGCAATCCCTCAAGCTTTTTACTAGAGGGGTATGCTTTCAAACATTTCGTACTTTTTTCAAGAAAGCCTTCATATCAACGTTTGAGAGCTATTTTTAAAGCATTCAAACCCCTTCAATGGAGATGAGGGGAGTCGAACCCCTGTCCAGACATTCCGATTATATGACGTTTACACTCATAGTCATAAGATTCAATTTAGCGCCCCAGGGGTCTTATGACGAACCGATCTGGTTAGCGAACCTGGTCAGTCTCTTCTCTAACTTCCAGGTGGAAAGTTAGAGCGTATCCCACTTCAATAGGACCCGGAACTAATACATGGGCGATACTAGGCGGATCTTAGCATGCTGCTAGGCAGCGAATGCTAAAGTTTGATTTTCTTGTTTGTCAGTTATATTTAAACTGTTTGACGTTTTTACGAAGGCGTCGCTTCGGAATGTAGTCATACATCGGGGCATGCCTGTCGAATTCCGGAACATCCCCGAATATGATGCAAAGATAATTATAACAAATACTAAGGCTCAGTGCAAGTCTCATACCCTGTCGAGCCCAAAGCAGGCCCTCCTTTTGTAAGAGAGCCTGCTTTTATTTTTTGAAGTTTTTACTTAGACCAGTCACCAGGGCAGATCGCAGCAACTTAATCTTCAGTGAGGTCTGCAAAATGTTTGGTCTGGTTGTAAGCTTCCAGATGGTAGAAACCATCCTGGTAGCGGAGGATGCTGACACTGGCATTGTCTAACATCTGGTCGATCTCAAAATCGGGAATGAGTTCATGGATCATATTGCGGATGGTAATGCCGTGAGAAACAATGAGGATATTTTGGTCGGTCTCCCGGTGCTTGGTAATGACATCGATCAAGCCCAATTCCACCCGCAGCCAGAAGGTCATAAAGTCCTCGGCATCATGGCTAGGGTCCAATTCATGGAAGGCGTCCATTTCAACTTTAACTGCATCGGGAGAAGTCAAACCTTCATAGCCCCGGCTCAAGTCTTGGTGGACATGCCGACTCACGCCGTCCCAGATCTCCTTAGCATCCAGGCCTTCGAAGCTGCCAAAGAACTGTTCGCGGAATTCGGGGCGCTTTTGAATTTCTAGGCCCTGGCCCTGCTTATTCTGATCCAAGACTAATTCAGCTGTCTTAACCGTCCGCTGCAGGTCACTGGTATAAACAGCGGAAAATTCAATCTCCGCTAGGCCCCGGCCACTGCGCATGGCGTCCCGGATCCCCTGATCCGTTAAGGGGGCATCACACCAACCCTGCATGCGGTTGTACTTGTTCAAATAAGTTTGGCCGTGGCGCATAAAGTAAATGCTGACACCTTTGGACATCGCTTCAATCTCTCCCTTATTAATTGTTAACTTCCTTCTCTGCTATCTTACCAGAACGGAAGGCGCAAAGTAAATCTTTAAGGTCTTGGACATTGGTTTTTAATGCTTGGCCGACATCCGTCTGCCCCACTGTCTTACGTTCCAACTCCTTATCGACCACGCGCCGGGTGGAAATAATATCTGTTCCGTTCATGACCACGTCTTCGACTCCCTTGAAAGCTTGGTGGCAGACCAATTGCATACCAAAGGAGTTAAAGAGCAGGGTGTAACCCGCAAGTCCCGTTGTGGATTGGTAGGCCTTGGAGAAGCCCCCATCAATGACCAGGAGCTTTCCATTAGCCTTGATAGGATCTTCACCCTTGATTTCCTTGACGGGGGTATGCCCATTGATCACATGGCCACATTCCACGGGCAGGTTGAATTCTTCGAGGATGGTATCCACACACGCTTCCTCTTCACGCCAGCTGTAGTAGGTATTTTTATATTCTTCATGGGTGTCCTTGTCCTTGACATAGTAGCGTTCAAAAGTGCGCATCTGCTTCTTGCCAAAGAGCGAAGAGGCTTCGCCCTGCCAGAGATACCAACAATAGTCCAGGTAGGGATTCTTGCTTTCATCAGCCTGGCGGAAGCTATACATCAGGCGCAACTGCTTATCGAACTTATCCATAAGTGTGCGTCCCCCATAAGACTTGCCATCGATTTCCAGCTCCTTAAAGGAATGGTCTTCATTAAAAGGAATGCAACCGTGGAAGAGCAAGTTATCGTTGTAGCACTTGTAGATCCCCCCCTTGCGATATAGGAAGGCAATATGCTTATGGAGACGGTCGCAATTGAGAAAGGCTTCCTGGAGCCGGTCCATAATCATCTCTTCATCTTCCGTCAGCCGGTAGGGGTCTTCGGGATCGACAGTGGGGAAATGGGTATTAAGCAAGCGGTGCCAGTTCCCGTCGACGAAGACCTGCCCCTTGTCAAAATCAATCTTATCTAAGAGCAAGCGGTTGTCACAGTTAAATTCAGGATGACGCTTAATAATGGCTGCTTCCAACTTGAACTGGATAATGGCCATGGCTTGTTGCATCTTGGCAATCTGGACGATTTCAGCTGGGAAGTGGTCAATATCTGGGTCTAATTTAGGCATAAAAATCCCTAAGTCGTCATCCGAATAGGTTGCGTCCACAAAGGAAACCAATTGGCGAAGCGAAATCCCGTAAGCGTCCTCAATAATATTCAAGTTATCATAGCGGGCGCAGATGCGGATGACATTGGCAATCAGGACCCGGGACCCACTGGCGGCCCCCATCCAGATCACATCGTGGTTCCCCCACTGGATGTCTAAAGATTTTTTCTCCATCAAGAGGTCAATAATCTTGTCTGGGCTGTCGCCCCGGTCGTAGATGTCCCCAAGAATATGGAGATGGTCCACGACTAATTCACGGATTAACTCCGACAAACGTACCACTAAGAGGTCAGCCTCATTCAATTCAATGATATTCTCTACAATATTATGGTAATAGTATTCCTTATTGGTCACAACGGAATCCTTAAAAATCAGCTCTTCCATAATATAGGCCATATCCTTGGCCATAGCCTTGCGCACCTTAGACCGGGTGTACTTAGACACCACAAACTGGGCTAATTTGACCAAACGGGAAATAATCGTATAGTAGAAATCAACCACTTCCCGCTCGCTAGTGAATTGAGGGAGGAGGTGGGCCAACATCTCTTCAGGATAATAAATAATCGTCGCCAATTCATTACGCTGTTCCTGGCTGAGCAAGGAACCAAAAACTTCAGAAATCTTTTCTTTAATATTCCCTGAGCCGTTACGTAAGACATGGTTGAAGGCATTGAATTCCCCATGGAGGTCGCTCATGAAATGTTCCGTGCCCTTGGGTAGCTCCATAATGGCTTCCAAGTTGATGATTTCAGTTGTTGCAGCAGCCTGGTTAGGAAATTTTTGGGCCAGTAATTGCAAGTAACGGTCATGTGTATAGGAGGCTTTTGTATCCATACGCTTAATCCCTTCAAACATATTTGTAAGAAAACACTTACATCTTCTATTCATTATAGCATGCTTTTTGTTTTCTGCTAGAAAATATTCTTTAGCGAATTGTATTAGCCAGCATCCGCTCCACTTTTTGAATCGGTATAAAGTTTTTTATTGGTCGTCAAGCTAATATTAAGGATTAGAGGACATAAAATCGCCTTTCCAAAAAGAAAAGCCGGGCTCGGCCCAGCTTGAAAATATATTTCGAAATGGTAGTCCGGCAGATATGCCCTTTCTGGATAAAAGTCTAGCGCACCTTGAGGGCCCGTTGGATGTCACGCTTCATATCGCGTTCCTTGAGGCTCTGGCGTTTGTCGTAGCGTTTCTTCCCTTTGGCTGTGCCGATAAGGACCTTAGCAAAGCCCCGCTTGATATACATTTTGAGGGCGACTAAGGTGTAGCCGTCTCTTTCCGTCGCCTTTTCTAACTTGGCGATTTCCCGCTTCTTCAAGAGCAGTTTGCGCCGGCGCATGGGGTCGGGGTTGTAACGGTTGCCCTGCTCATAGGGGCTGATATGGCATTGGTAGAGCCAGACCTCCCCTCGTTCGATCCGGGCAAAGGCATCCTTTAGGTTAACCTTGGACTGGCGGACGGACTTAATCTCCGTCCCCGTCAGGACAATGCCGCATTCAATAGTATCTTCAATGGTGAAATCGTGGTTGGCCTTGCGATTTCGGGCCACCACATGACTGTTATCTTTTGCTTTAGCCATTTGATAGCTCCTTTACTTGTGACGTTTACGAATCTTAAAGTCTCCCTGGCCTTTGTGCTTATGCTGGGAAGACTTTTTGCCTTTCTTGCCTTTTCCATGTTTCTTCTTAGGATGGCCCTTCTTATCCTTCCTAGGGGACTTGAAGTCTTTAGGCTTGGCCTTGTGGTGCTTACCCTTACCTTTCTTCTTAGGCTTAGACTGACCAGCTTGCTGGTCTTTATCTTGCTTGGACTCAGCCTCTTCTTCCAGCAAGCGGAAGTCCAATTGCCGGGAGTCCACGTCCGCATTGATCAGTTTCACTTCAATCGGATCGCCAATCTTGAAGGTCCGTCCCGTCCGTTCACCGATCAGGACCAAGTGACTTTCAATAAAGTTATAGTAGTCATCTTTCAGACTAGAAACATGGATCATGCCCTCAATGGTATTCTCCAATTGGACAAAGAGGCCAAAGTTTGTAACCGAACTGATAATGGCTGGGAAGGTCTCGCCCACCTTGTCCAACATAAATTCGGTCTTCTTCAGGCTATCCACTTCCCGCTCAGCATCGACACTGCGCCGTTCCCGCTTGGAAGATTGCTCGGCAATATCACCCAAATTTTTCTGGGGCGACGTATTGCTTTCATGGTTAGCATACTGGCGGATAAGCCGGTGGACAATCAAGTCTGGATAGCGGCGGATAGGCGAGGTGAAGTGGGTATAGTCTTCCGCTGCTAGGCCAAAGTGACCCAGGGCTTCGGTATCATAGTGGGCCTGCTGCATAGACCGGAGCATCATCATCTTAACGACGGGCTCATAGGATTCGCCCTCGATCTTCTTGAGGATCTGCTGCAATTCCTTGGGCTTGATGTCTGAAGAAGTCCCCTTGACCTTAACCCCCATGGCTGTCACGAATTGGAGGAAGTTCTGCATCCGGTCCATATCGGGATGTTCATGGACCCGGTAGATAAAGTCTTTCTTAGCAAGGGTGTAGTGTCTAGCAACCGTCTCATTGGCGGCCAGCATGAAGGATTCAATCATCCGCTCACCCAAACCACGCTCACGGAGCTGGATATCCACTGGGAAGCCTGTCTCGTCCACAATGATCTTGGCTTCCGATGTGTCAAAATCAATGGCGCCCCGGTGCTTACGCTTGGCCTCTAAGATATGGTGAAGGTCTGCCATCCCTTCTAACATGGGCACAATATCTTGATATTGCCCACGCAAGTCTTGGTCCTGACCAGAGAGGATGGCATTGACATCGGAATAGGTCATGCGGTGGTCGGATTGAATGACACTCGGTCCAATCTGATAGTCCGTCACTTGACCCGTCTTGGACAGGGTCATCAAGCAGGACATGGCCAGGCGGTCCACCCCTTCTTGGAGGGAACAGATCCCATTCGACAAGCGTTGGGGCAGCATGGGAACCACCCGGTCAGTCAGATAGACAGAGGTCCCCCGGTCGAAGGCTTCCTGGTCGATCGCAGAGTTTTCCTTAACATAGTAGGAAACGTCCGCAATATGAACCCCCAGCTCATAGCCACCATCCGCTAAAGTCTTCAGGGAAATGGCATCGTCCAGATCCTTGGCATCGGCCCCATCGATGGTGATGGTGAGCTGGTCCCTCAAGTCCATCCGTCCCTTTAGATCTTCGGAACTGATGGTTTCGGAGACAGCCTCAGCTTGCGCCATGACCTCTTCTGGGAATTCATGGGGAATGTTAAACATAGCAAGAACCGCCAGAATATCGGTTCCCGGTGCATCCTTATGCCCCACCGTTTCCTTAACTAGAACCCGGCAGGTCATCGCCAGTTTGGCTGTTGGATAAGCGACAATTTCTGCCCGGACAATCTCCCCTTCAACAGGCTTGAGGCCTTGGTCCGTCACCAGACAGGTCATTTGCCCTAAAGAATGGTTGAGCGGCTTGATATAACCGATAGCTTGGTATTTCTTCTGGTCGTCATCGGAGAAGGGATAGAATTCCCCAACGACTTGTTGGTTGGACCGCTCCAAGACCTGGTTAATCTTACCCTCGGCCGACTTATCTTCCCATTCCTTGGCTTCCTGGGTGATCTCAACTTGGACCGTATCCCCGTTCATCCCCCCATTGAGGTCCTTGGCAGGGATAAAAATATCGCGTTCCATATTCTCCACACTCACAAAGCCGAAGCCCTTCTTGTTCACTGAGAGCCGGCCAGTCAGCTGGTCATAGTCCTGGCTGAGACCTAAAGTCCCGTCTTCAAGAATCACAATCTCGTGCTGGCGCTCCAATTCCGCTACCAGGTTGACAAAGTCTGTAAAGTCCTTTGCCGCATCATAGCCTAAAAGCTTGCTGTAAGCCGAAGCAGTCTGCCCCTGGTCACTAGCCTTTATGGCTTGTAAAAGTTCGTCTTTTACTTGTTCTTTATTCATGACTTATCTTTCCAATCTAGTCCTTCTAAGAAATCAAGGACATCGTCTTCTAAATGTTTATGGTTACTGCCAACAGTGAGGACATGCCCCGCATCTGGATAAGAAACGAAGTCAACCGTCTTACCCAGGTCTTCCATATAGGTTTTGAGCTGGCTTCCAGCCGTCCCGTCGATTAATTCATCCTGTTCGCCCTGGGCGATAAAGAAAGGCTTGTTCAAAGTCCCAAGGTCCTGGCAAATCTGAGCGTTCATCTGATCGATATCTGCTAGGCGCTGGTCTAACTTAGGCCGGAGTGCTTGGAGCCCAGCACCAATCTCTTCTTGGCTATATCCAAGCTGCTTCCATAACTTCTTCGCATAGGTCATGAAGGCTTGGGGTACTTGACTTTTGCTGATCGAATCGAGCATCAAGGGGGAGCTAAAGACGCCGCCGCCCAAAAGTTCATAGTCATCCAACAGCAAGCGGCTGGCAATACTGCTTCCTAGGGACAGGCCGAAGACAGCAATCTCTTCGTAGCCGTCTGCACGCAGTTGAGCCAATGCTTGCCGGCCATCTTCAACCCATTGACTGGCCGGTGTTTCAACGAGCGGCAATACCTCAGTGGTCGCATGCCCCGTAAAGTTAGGCCCCATCACCGTATAATTCTCCCGGTTGAGTCGGCGACCGAGCATCCGTTGGTCATTAGCCGTCCCAGTATAAGCGTGCAGTAAGAGAACCGCACGGGGACCAGCTTTAAAATAGAATGGTCCAGGTAATTTCACAATACCCCTCCTCAAGATCTTTCACTTACTTTCATTTTACCGAAGACTGCCTAGGGAAAACAACCCATAGCCTTCAGGAAAAAAGAATGCTTCTATATTTTTAATTTAATTGCAATTATCGATGAATGTTTGTAAAGCATCGAGACGAGGTCTTATCTAAATTCTAATATGGAACACACGCGAGGATTCCAATGCAAAAGAAAAACCAGGCTGAACCTGGCTCTTGTCAATCTTATGATGAAATTTTAGCAATTAATAATGCAATTACCATAAAAACAAAACCAAGTACAACGGTAAAACGGTTCATGGCCGCTTCAAAACCGCGGGCCTTTTTACGTTTACCGACAGAGGCATCAGAACTCGTTAGATTGCTCGGATTATTCTTTGATGGTTGCACAATAACGACTAATATTAATAGAATCGCAATGACAATCATTGCTGTTAGTAAAATATCGTACAATACATCCCCTCATCTCATAAATAAAATTATACAATCTATATTCTACCATAACTTGGTCTAGCAAACAATGCTTTCTAGTCAGATCTAGCGGCCTAGTCAGACAAAAAAATTAAGCAGGCTGGAGCTCCCCTAAGACTTGAGCAAAAATGGCCAAAGCCCGGTCGCAGTCTACCTGAGAAACATTCAAGGAGGGCAGGAAGCGGACCACATTGCCTTTAGCACTCACTAAGAGGAGTCCCGCTCCATAGCAGGCCTGGCAAAGATCTGTGACTGGCAAGCCGAGCTCAACGCCTAGCAGGAGTCCCTGGCCCCGGACATCAACAATCCCACCGACTTCTTGACGAATACTATTTAGGCCTTCCTGTAATTGCTTAGACCGTTCCTGGACATTAGCCAAAAGTTGGTCCTGGTCCAAAACATCGAGGACGGTGTTGGCTAAGGCGCAGGCTAAAGGATTCCCCCCAAAGGTGCTCCCATGGTCGCCTGGTTGGACACTGGCTTGGATCTTTTCTCCCGCCAGCAAGGCGCCAATCGGAAAACCGCCCGCTAGTCCCTTGGCCAAGGTCAGCATATCCGCCTGCAAGCCATAGCCTTGACTGGCTAAGAAATGACCGGTCCGTCCGACCCCTGTCTGTACTTCATCAATAATGAGCAGAAGGTCAGCTTCCGCTTGGAGGTCCTTTAGGGTCTGGGCATAAGCTTGAGTCATCGGATGGACCCCACCCTCCCCTTGGATCACTTCTACAATGATGGCACAGGTCTCCTTGGTCACCGCTTGCTTGAGGGCCTGGCAATCATTATAGGGAACATAGGAGAAACCTTCGAGCATGGGTGCAAAAGGCGCCTGCAAGCTCGCCTGACCGGTTGCTGCAAGCGAGCCCATGGTCCGGCCGTGGAAGGATTGCTGGCAGCTAATGATCTGGATAGCAGCTTCGCCCTTATGCTGACGGCCCCACTTGCGAGCTAACTTGATCGCCGCTTCATTAGCTTCGGTCCCCGAATTACAGAAGAAGGCCTGGCCCAAGCCCGTCTTTTCCGCGAGCTTTTCTGCAAGTTCGATGGCGGGCGTGTTCCAGTAATAATTCGAGAAGTGCATGCCGAGTTGACCTTGGTCAGCCATGGTCTGAACGAGAGCGGGATGGCCGTGACCTAGGGCGTTAACCGCAATGCCGGACATAAAGTCTAGATAGGCCTTACCGTCCGCATCAAAGAGATAGGACCCTTCCCCTTTCACCATAACCCGGTCCCCCCGGTTAAATAAATTCAATAAGATATCTTGACCGCGTTGGCTCCATTCGGCTTGACTCGTCATCCAACCATCCTTTCTAGCTGCGGTATTCCGCATTAATCTTAATGTAATCATGAGAGAAATCACAGGTCCAAACCCTGGCCTGAGCCTGGCCTAAACCAAGACTTAAGTGAATCTGGATCTCTTCTTCATGGAGGATCTGCCCAGCTAGGTCTTCATCCATACCTTGCGCCTGGCCAGCTTGGTAGGGAGTGATCGTGCCCCCTGCTGATTCAAAGGAAATAGTCAGGCGGTCCGGATCAATGGGCAGGCCTTCTGCATAGCCAGCTGCGGCTAAGACCCGGCCCCAATTAGCATCCTCGCCGTAGATGGCTGTCTTAACCAAGTTGGACGTGGCTACCGATTTGGCTACAGACACGGCTTGGTCCTCGGCTTGGGCACCTTCAACGGCTACCGTGACAAACTTGGTCGCCCCTTCCCCATCGCGTACAATCATCTGGGCCAAGTCGCGCATAACCACTTCTAAGTCTTGGGCGAATTGGTCGACGTCAGTCGGACCTGCCTGACCAGTAGCGGCTAAGAAAGCCGAATCATTGGTCGATGTGTCCCCGTCCACCGTAATCCGGTTGAAAGTCGTCTGGGTCACCTGGTGGAGGACCTTGCCGAGCTGGGCCTGGCTAAGATCAGCATCCGTTGCGATAAAGGCCAGCATGGTTCCCATATTGGGGTGGATCATCCCCGAGCCCTTAGCCACCCCTGCAATCCGATAATGATCGAACTGGTAGGCCACTTGCTTGGTACAGGTATCCGTCGTTAGAATAGCCTGGGCAAAATCATCGGAAGAAGCCGCCCCGAGTTGACCACATAGACTGTCGCAAGCAGAGACCAAGGGACTCACATCAAAGGCTTCCCCAATTACCCCTGTTGAAGCCATCAGAAACTCATCTTCTCCAATCTTTAAGCTCTCACACAAGCAGGTCTGGCAAGCTTTTAAGGCTTCCCAGCCAGCCGAACCATTGCAGGCATTGGCATTGCCGCTATTGACCGCGATTAGCTTGAAGCGATTCGATCCTTCCAATTGGTCCTGGCAAAAATGAACCGGATGGGCTTGGACAGGATTTTGAGTGAAGACGCCCGCTACTTCCGCCCCATCAGGGAAGTAAATCAGCCCCATATCTTTCTTCTTATATTTAAAACCGAGATGGGCCCCACAAGTTTCCAAGCCGGGAATACTGGCGAGTCCCTGGTCTAATACATCTCTCATAGCGCTCCTCCTATTCAATCATGGTGCCAATACCAGCATCAAAAAACAATTCTTCTAATAAGGCATGGGGTTCTCTCCCAGAGATCAGGTGGACTCGGTCGACCCCAGCATGGATAGCTGCAAGGGCAGCCTCAATCTTAGGCAACATACCTCCAGTGAGAATGCCTTCCTCCTTAAGCTGAAGGAACTCGTCAACGCTCAGAGTCGAAATTAAGCTCTCGGGATCTTCGGGGTCGCGGTAAACGCCCTTGACATCCGTTAAGAGCACCAGCTTAACAGCTCCTAGGGCTTGGGCTAGCTGGCTGGCCACTGTGTCTGCATTGATGTTGTAGACCTGGCCGTCCTTGCCCACCCCAACAGAGGAAATGACCGGCACATAGTCTGCTTGGATAACTTCTGAGACCAGGTCGGCATTAATCCCTTGCACCTGGCCGACATAGCCCAGGTCAAGAGCTTCCCCCTCATCATTAGTTAGGGCAAGGGGACCGGCTTGAATCAGCTTGGCATCCTTGCCCGATAAACCGAGAGCACGCCCGCCCATCTGGTTAATCCGTTTGACCACGTCGCCATTCACTTGGCCATCGAGGACCATTTCCACCACTTCCAAAGTCTCCTTGTCCGTTATCCGGATCCCCTGTTCAAAACGTGACTGGATCCCCATTCGCTCCAGAATCTTGCCAATGAAAGGCCCACCCCCGTGGACCACTACCGGCAGGATCCCCACCGCCTGCATGAGGACGATATCCTGGGCAAAGGCTAGCTTGGCCTCTTCATCGACCATGGCATGGCCACCAAATTTAATGAGAACAATTTTTTGGTGGAATTGGTGAACATAAGGCAGGGCCTCAAGTAAGACCAGCACTCTTGCATCACATTCTTTTGTCATAACTCTCCTCCTTTAGGGCCAAACCGTCAGCTGGTCCAAGCCCAAGTTGGCAGGCCAATTGAATAGTAGGTTCATATTCTGAACCGCCTGGCCACTGGCGCCCTTCATCAAATTATCGATCACTGAGAAAATAATTAAGTGACCCGTGTCCGCATCAGCCGCCAGACCAATCTGACAGCGGTTGGTCCCCCGCACTTGCTTGACTTGAGGCAAGCTCCCTAAAGGCAAGACTTGGACATAATCTGAGCCCTGGTAGGCGGCTTGGTAGTGCTGGTGGATGGCTGTCAAATCCTCAGTACCTGTCAATTTAGTATAAATAGTGGATTGGATGCCCCGGGCAATGGGGAG
The DNA here is from genome assembly GCF_030230715.1 of Aerococcus sp. UMB1112A. Taxonomy (NCBI): domain Bacteria; kingdom Bacillati; phylum Bacillota; class Bacilli; order Lactobacillales; family Aerococcaceae; genus Aerococcus; species Aerococcus sp. UMB1112A. Next base: position 95,715 of record NZ_JASPDS010000001.1, read on the forward strand.
CAAGTGGGGCACAAATTGAACTTTGACTGCTTCTTTAGCGAAACGACCCAGTTCGGCTTCCATTTCCGGAACATGGCGGTGGGTCAAGGGCTTATAAGCCTTAAAGTTTTCCGTCATTTCCGCGTAGAGATTATCTAGGGATTCATTCCGTCCCGCCCCAGAAATGCCCGAGGCGGAAGAGATCATAATTTCTTGAGGGTCAACCAAGCCGGCTTTTAGTGCGGGATAGAGCCCCAGCAAGACAGAAGTCACAAAGCAGCCTGGATTAGCAACGAGTTGGGCTTTTTGAATCGCCTCAGGATAAATATCTGCTAAGCCATAAACAGCCTGGTCTAAGAAGTTGCCTCCTGGTGCTGTTTGCCCATAGTAGGCTTCATAAGTCGCCGGGTCTTTCAAACGAAAGTCAGCGCCCAGGTCGATAATCCGGGTCTTTTCAAGGTCAACTTCTCCCACAATAGCCTTGGCATGACCATGAGGCAGGCAGATAAAGGCGAGGTCAGAAGCTTGGAGCTTGGCCAGATCTAAGTTTTCAAAGGCTAAGCCCCCCAGCTCCACTAATTGGGGAAAGGCCTGGCCGATGACCTGCCCAGCATAGCTTCTAGACGTCACATGGAAGAGGTCAACTTGGGGGTGCTTGGCTAAGAGGCGTAAGAGCTCAAGACCCGTATAACCATTGCCTCCGATTACCGCAACCTTAATCATGGTAACCCCCTCCCTTCTCTAAGTTAGGCACAAAGAGGTGGCCGTTGGTAGCCGCCATGATGGATTTAATCGAATGCATCCGGTTCTCAGCCTGTTGGAACTGGTAGGCGGCTGGACTCTTGAAGACCTCATCCGTAACCTCTAATTCGGATACACCCTTGTCCTTAGCGAAATCGGTCTGATCATCGTGGAAGGCAGGTAAGCAGTGGAGGAAGATGCAGGTGGGCTCTGTCAGGTCCATCAAGTCTTGGTTGACCTGGTAGGCTTGAAGGTCAGCCAAGCGTTGGTCAGCCTCCGCTTCATCCCCCATTGAGATCCAAACATCAGTATAGATAACATGGGCCCCTTGGACAGCTTGCTTGATATCAGCCGTCACGTCAATCTTAGCCCCTGATACTTTGGCCCGGTCTTGGACTTCAGCTAAGATGGCAGGCTCCGGCTGGTACCCTTCTGGCGCAGCCACGGTTACATCCACCCCAAGAATAGCGCCAGCCATCAAGAGACTATTGGCCATATTATTGGCCCCATCACCACAGTAAACTAACTTAATCCCTTGGAGCGTGCCAAAGACTTCCTTGATGGTCATATAATCGGCGATCATCTGGGTAGGATGGGAGACATCGCTCAAACCATTCCAAACCGGTGCCGGTGACGCCTCAGCCAAAGCTTCCACAATTTCCTGGCTAAAGCCCCGGTACTCAATCCCATCAAAAATCCGCCCGAGAACTTGTCCCGTATCAGCAACCGATTCTTTCTTGCCGAGCTGGATATCCTTAGCTCCCAAGAATTCAACCGTCGCTCCCAAATCAGCCCCTGCTACCGTAAAAGCAGCCCGGGTCCGCGTTGAGCTTTTCTCAAACAAGAGACAAATATTCTGCCCCTCCATGTACTTATGGGGAATACCTGCTTGCTTCAGCCCCTTCAAGTGAATTGCAAAATCAATTAAATAGTTTAACTCTTCTTTTGTAAAATCTTTAATCTTTAAAAAATCTTTTCCTTGTAACATCTTGTGTCCTCCTTAAGCTTCACGCTTGCTTTCAAATAAAAAAACACCACCCCTGTCCTAGGACAGTAGAGGCGGTGTGACCACGGTACCACTCTACTGGTAGCTTTAAGTAAAACTACCCAGAAGCCCAGCCAAGCCAGTCGCTCCTTATGAAAAAAGCCCCCTATCGTCCCAGACGATAAGAGGCAGAAAAATTCCACGGTACCACTCTAATTCTTAGCTTGTCAGCTTCACTTAGTTAATGTTAACGCAATTTCTGCGGGTCCGATTACTCGCTTCACCGGCCATCTCAACAAGACGTTTCACAGTTAGCTTCTCGCAACCCTTCCACCACCAGCCGCTCGCTTAAGAGAATCCTATCTGTTACTTTTTGTTTCTAAGATTTTGATTAGTATTATTTAATCATCTTTTCATTTTATAGTCAAGGGCTTTTTTATATTTTTTTCAAAAAGAGCTATGTCAGAATGCGAATATTTAAGTCCTTATCCTTTAGAGACTAAGCTCACAAAAGAAGCCCAGCCCTTTATCTTTTATCATTTAACGATCAAATTCAATAGCGCAAGGGATGCTCAACAGCATAATGTATTTAAAAAAACAAAAAGCCAGGCCCCAATGAGCCTGGCGCTATCCCGCTAGCCAAAAGGCCAACAAGGATAGTGGATGAACAATTATTAATTGAGTGACGGGCATTTCAGACCTTATTTTTTAAGGTTGTAGAAGGCTTTAAGCCCTTGGTATTCAGCTAATTCGCCCAATTCATCTTCGATACGGAGTAATTGGTTGTATTTAGCAATACGGTCAGTACGTGATAATGAACCGGTCTTAATTTGGCCAGCGTTGAAGGCAACTGCGATGTCAGCGATTGAAGCATCTTCAGTTTCGCCTGAACGGTGGGAAACTACGTTAGTGTAGCCTGCACGTTTAGCCATTTCCATAGCGTTGAAGGTTTCGGTTAAGGTACCGATTTGGTTAACCTTAATCAAGATAGAGTTAGAGATTTCTTCTTCAATCCCACGGCTTAAGCGTTCAGTATTGGTTACGAAGAGGTCATCCCCTACTAATTGAACCTTGTCACCTAAACGTTCAGTTAAGAGTTTCCAACCTTCCCAGTCATCTTCATCCATCCCGTCTTCGATGGTAATGATTGGGTATTTGTTAACTAATTCTTCTAAGTATTCGACTTGTTCAGCAGCGCTACGAACAGCCGCACCTTCACCTTCGAAGGTTGTATAGTCATACTTGCCATCTTGGTAGAATTCAGAAGATGCACAGTCAAAACCGATGAAGACATCTTTGCCTGGTTCTAAGTGAACAGATTTGATGGCTTCGATGATTGTTTCTACAGCGTCTTCAGTACCCTTGAAGTGAGGCGCGAAACCACCTTCGTCACCAACAGAAGTTTCTAAGCCACGGCCTTTAAGAATATCTTTAAGAGCGTGGAAAACTTCAGTCCCCCAACGTAAAGCTTCCTTGAATGTAGGAGCCCCAGCAGGGATGATCATGAATTCTTGGAAAGCGATTGGAGCGTCAGAGTGAGAACCACCGTTAACGATGTTCATCATTGGGGTTGGCAGAACTTTAGCGTTGAATCCACCTAAGTAGTTGTAAAGAGGAACACCTAATTCATCAGCAGCCGCACGTGCAGCAGCTAAAGAAACAGCTAAGATAGCGTTAGCACCTAATTTAGCTTTGTTTGGTGTACCGTCTAATTGGATCATAGTGTTGTCAATCCCAATTTGGTCTTGTACATCTAAACCAAGGATGGCTTCCGCAATTGTAGTGTTTACATTTTCAACAGCTTTGGTAACGCCTTTACCGAGGTAACGGTCTTTGTCACCATCGCGAAGTTCAACAGCTTCGTATTCCCCAGTTGAAGCACCAGATGGTACCATACCGCGGCCAAAGCCACCTAATTCAGTGTAAAGTTCAACTTCGATGGTTGGGTTACCACGTGAATCTAAGATTTCGCGTGCGTAAACATCAGTAATTAATGACATGCTTTAATTGCTCCTTTTTTAAATTAAATTCATTTTACCATAAGATAATGGGCTTGCAAATTTTTAATGACAGCTAGCCAATCGTCATCTGATAGGGTCCGGTCATTGGAACACACTCCATCAAAGACGCCTTGAGCTAAAAGGTCCAAGTTCAGCCCCTCTAAAGCCTTAATGCTGTAGATAAGCTCAAGGGACTGGGCAATGGCCTCACCCGCAATCTCAAAGATCGTATCACGGATTAATTGGGCCACCCTTTCCAGGGCTTGAGCCGAGAGCTCGTCCCCTTCTGCCCCTTCGAAGAGAATTAAGACTTGACCTTGTTCTTCAGCCGTCAAATTTGAATAAATCTGCCAAATCTGCTGGGCCAACCAGACGCTCTGCATGTTCCATTCCCGACTAATCTGGGGAAGGCTTAGGCAGAGCACGGGACGAATACCGACGTCTAGGCAATTCTTAATCTTCCTAGACAAGTCGGAATCATCCTCCATGAAGGCTTGGCGGCGACTAGCGCTACCAATTAAGCAATGCGTAACGCCTGCTTGGTGAAGCTGGTAGGCTGTAGTTTCGCCTAATTCGGCATAGTCACTTTGAACCGAGCAGTTTTGGCTACCAAGCGCGCATGCCTGAAACGCGCTGGGGCAAAATTGGCTGATAACTATAGCAGGAAGGAAGTGGATATGCTGGACGCTTTCCGACTGGCCAAGGACCCGGTCGACTCCAGCGATAGCTTGGTCAAGCTGGCGGGCGGAAGTTGCGGCTTGGCAAATCCTTCCTAATATAAGCTCAGGCAAGGTTTACTTGTCGTCTAAAGCGGCAACAGCTGGAAGTTCAGCGCCTTCCAAGAATTTCATGGATGCGCCCCCACCAGTTGAGATGTGTGAGAATTTATCGCCGAAGCCAGATTTTTGGGCTGCTGAAGCAGAGTCCCCACCACCTACGATAGTTGTTGCGCCGTCAAGATGGGCAATGGCTTCGCAGACAGCGTTTGTCCCTTTAGCGAAGGCAGGCATTTCAAATACGCCCATTGGTCCATTCCATACCACTGTTTTCGCATCTTTAAGCACTTCTTTGAAGGCTTCAATGGTCTTAGGTCCACAGTCTAAGCCTTCCCAGCCTGCAGGAATTTCATCCGCAGCAACTTCCTTAGTATTGGCATCATTAGAGAAGTCATCTGCAATGGTTACGTCAACTGGTAATACCAAACGGTCGCCAGCGCGTTCCATTAAGTCTTTAGCTAGGTCAACCTTATCTTCTTCTAAGAGGGAATTCCCAACTTCATAGCCTTTTGCCTTGAGGAAGGTGTAGGCCATACCGCCACCGATCAATACCTTATCAGCTTTGTCAAGTAAGGTTTCGATGACTTGGATCTTATCAGAAACCTTAGCCCCACCGAGGATAGCTACGAATGGGCGTTTAGGATTTTCAACAGCGTCGCCTAAGAATTTTAATTCTTTTTCCATTAAGAAGCCGGCAACAGCGGTATCAATGTTAGAAGAAATCCCAACATTAGATGCGTGAGCCCGGTGAGCAGTACCGAAAGCGTCATTGACGAAAACATCGCCTAAGGAAGCCCAGTACTTGCCTAATTCAGGATCATTTCCGCTTTCCTTCTTACCATCAATGTCTTCGAAACGGGTGTTTTCAAAGAGAAGAACTTCGCCTTCTCCTAAGTTATTGATGGCGTCTTCTAAGTCTTTACCACGCGTTTCAGGAACAAAAGTCACTTTTTGACCGAGTAATTCTTCCAAGTGTTCAGCTACTGGACGTAGGGTCTTAGAAGCCTTGTCTTCTTCGGTCTTAACCTTGCCTAAGTGAGAGAAGAGGATTAATTTCCCTTGGTGGTCTAAGACATATTTAATTGTAGGAAGAGCTTGGACCATCCGGTTATCATCGGTAATGGTTGATCCATCCATTGGCACGTTGAAGTCCACGCGCATTAATACTTTTTTCCCTTTTACATCGATATCTTCAATTGTTTTTTTAGCCATGCTAAACCCCTTTTCTATCCTTGTCTACTTACTTTTAAAAAAACGGGAAGCGCGAAGCTCCCCGCTAGTTTAAAGATTTCTCTTATAGGTTAGCAAAGTGTTCTAAAGTAGAGATCATGTTGCTGGTGAAACCATATTCGTTATCATACCAAGCAACAGTCTTCACTAATTGGCCACCATCTGCATCCATGATCTTAGTTTGGGTTGCATCGAATACAGAACCGTATGGGTAACCAATGATGTCTGATGAAACAATTTCATCTTCAGTGTAGTCGAAGGCAGTGCTTGAAGCAGCTTTCATTGCAGCGTTGACTTCTTCAGCAGTAACTTCTTTTTCAAGAACTGAGTAAAGTTCAACTTCTGAACCAGTGATTACAGGAACACGTTGAGCAGTCCCGTCGATCTTACCATCTAATTCAGGGATTACTTTACCAACAGCTTTAGCTGCACCAGTTGAAGCTGGGATGATGTTGTCAGCGCCAGCACGGTTCTTACGGCCACCTGGAGCATCTTGAGTTTTTTGAGTTGCAGTGTAAGCGTGGATTGTTGACATTAATGCACGTTTCACACCGAATTCTTTGTTTAATACATTAACCATTGGAGCTAAGCAGTTAGTTGTACATGAAGCTGCTGATACAATGTTGTCGTCTGCAGTTAAGATATCGTGGTTAACACCATAAACGATAGTCTTAAGGTCGCCTTTAGCAGGAGCTGAAATTAAAACTTTCTTAGCACCAGCATCGATGTGAGCTTGTGCTTTATCAACTGATGTGTAGAAACCAGTACATTCAAGTACGAAGTCAATTCCTAAGTCACCCCAAGGTAATTTAGAAGCATCTGCTTCTTCATAGGATTTGATTTCTTTACCATCAACAATTAAGGCATCTTCTTTAGCTTCAACACTGTAAGGGAAACGTCCTTGAGCAGTATCATATTTTAGAAGATAAGCTAAGTCTTCGTTGTCAGTTAAGTCGTTGATTGCAACTACTTCTAAATCTGAACCTTTTTCTAAAATACGACGTAAAGCTAAACGACCAATACGGCCAAAACCGTTAATTGCTAATTTCTTTGCCATAATGTAAATTCCTCCTTGTAAGAACTACAACAGTTATACAACAATTTTATATCAATAGAGCTTGGCTCCATTTAATACCATATGACTTGCCCCTTCATCCGTAATTAAAACTAATTGTTGGGGGGCGATTTTGGCGAAGGCAGTAATCACATCTGCTTTGACTTCGCCACCGGCCACGAGAATGGGCCACTTAATTTGGTGGATATCTTCAATTTGAATCCCGATCCGTGGTACCCGGTAAACAATCTTACCTTCTTTATCAAAGAAGCAACCAAAAGCTTCACCGATGGCTGCCTTGGACTTAATAAAGTCACAAGCCTTGGCATCCAAGTCGCGTCGCTTAGCCATGATATCCGCATTCCCTACACTAAAGATTAAGACATTAGCTTCCTTTAAGCGTTGCAGGGTTTTGTTAATCTGTGGCTCTTTGAGCAACATTTGATAAGTTGCTGTGTTCAAACTTTCAGGAGCGTAGAGTGAAATACTCTGGCCACCCAAGAGTTGAGCCAGTCTTTCGCTGATGGTGTTGGGCTGGTTAGCCGCTTCATCTCCCATACCTCCACGCGCCGAAACGACGGTAAAGGCCCGGCCATCTGTTAAGAGACGGTTGGAGAGATGAGGCACCACAGCTTGGACGGTCGATCCACCTGTCACAGCAATCACTTGCTGGCCCTTGTCCAGATGGTCAGCCAAGTAAGTTGACAAGGCTTGGGCCATCTTAGCTTCCGTCCCATCATCCAAGCCTAGAACCCCATTAACAATCAGGGCCGACTGGATACCTAGAAGGTCAGCTAATTCTCTTTCAAGGACTTGGATATCGGTTTCGAGTCTAAATAAACGGTGGGCAAGCGTAATCGCTTCCTCCCCTTTATCTGTCAGGACCATGCCCGAGGCCGATTTCTCTAAAAGCCCCTGCCTGTCCAAGACATCCGTCTCAGCTCGCACCCGTCTCTCCGTGAGATCCAAGCGCAAGGCCATGGTCTTACGACCCATGGGCCCCTCAGCTAAGAGCAAACTCAGCATCCGAATCCGCAAGCGGTAAGTTGTGTGTAGCTCTGGAACCACATCTTCAATTAAACTTAAAGATAGATCCATAAGCTCCCTCATTTCTTTGGACAGATATCGTCCAGGTAGACAATTTCTGACCAAGTGTCTGTAAAAAAATTTGCGATCAATTTCTTTACACCGTTAGTATAGCAAGCTTCCGTCCAAAGTGCAAGTTATCAGCTTAAAAACTTTGGCAAAAATTTGTAAAAAGTATGTAAATCCACGCTAAATATGGGGCAAAAAAATAAAATAGCTTGGACATAATTAGTCCAAGCTATCAAATTTATATTTTGCTTTGGATGACTTGGGCCTTTTCCTGGGCAAGTAAGCAGAGCTCTTGAGCCTTGAAGATATGTTCTTGAGTCATGGCTTCTTCAGTCCCGTTTAGGCAGTCTAGAATCATTTGGCCAAAGAAAGGGAAACCAATCTCGCCGGTCACTTGGCGGTGTTCAACACCCTCTTCTGTCACCAGGTAAACATGGTCCAGGCTGTCTTCGCGCCCTACATCTAAGTACTTGCGCAATTCAATGGTGCCCTTGGTCCCGGTGATAAAGGTCCGGCCGTCGCCCCAAGTCGGCAAGCCATCTGGTGTGAACCAGTCCACCTTGAAGAAGAAGGTCGCGCCGTTATCCCCGACTAGGGTCGCGTCGCCATAGTCTTCTAATTCAGGCACATCTGGATTGTCGTAGTTAGCCACTTTAGAAGCGATCACTTCCGCATCCTCATTACCGGTATAATAGAGGAATTGCTCAATTTGGTGGGAGCCGATATCGGCTAAGATACCGCCGTATTCTTCTTTATTGAAGAACCAGTCCGGACGTTTTTCCTTGTCCAAACGATGAGGGCCAAAGCCCGTTACTTGGATGACCTTGCCGATCCGTCCTTCTTCAATCAGTTGGCCCGCTAGGACAGCGGCTTCGACGTGCAAACGTTCAGAGAAGTAAACAAAGTAGCGACGCCCTGTTTCCTTCTGTACGCGGCGAGTTTCTGCCAATTGGTCTAGGCTCGTAAAACCAGTCTTATCAGTGAAGTAATCCTTACCAGCCTTCATGACACGGTTACCCAAGGCACTTCTCAGATTAGGCACAGCTGCTGCAGCTACCATCTTGATCTCTGGATCCTCTAGAATTTGTTCTAAGGAATCAGCCACTTCCACATCCGGGAAGGTCTCCCGATATTCAGCGACCTTCTCAGGGTCCGGATCGTAAACGTATTTAATCGTGGCCCCTGCTTCGATTAAGCCATTGGTCATCCCATTGATATGGCCGTGGTCAAGAGCCGTCACTCCAACCTGGAATTCGCCAGCTTCAACCACATGATTAACCTTTCCTTTTGGTGCATAATTCATCCCATCATTTGCGCCCAAAGTTATTCCTCCTTCATCATTCTTTCATTGCGTCTGTTAGATCTTAGAACAAGTCTTTGAAGCCTAACTCATAAAGAGCATCCCGTGAATCGGCCAAGCAGTCGAAAGGATCGCGACCGTAAAGCATGTCTTGTTCAACTAAGAGGTAAGAAATATTTAATTCTACCGCCTTGTCGATAATCGCCTTGTAGTCCATAGAGCCTTGGCCAATTTCCGCAAATTCGACAATATTGGTGAAGTAGTTATAGAAGGTTTCTACATCTTCAGCTTCGAGAGCTTCAAAAGCTTCGTCCGGAATCTCACCGATTCGGTAGTCTTTAATATGGACAAGGTCGGTCCGGTCCGCGTATTGTTCTAAGATTGAAATCGGACTAGCCCCACCCCGTTGGACCCAGTGCAAGTCGAATTCGAAGTCGAGGTCTGGACACTCTTCGGCAATGATATCCAAGAGGAACTTGCCTTCATAGCGGCGGAATTCCACATGGTGGTTGTGGTAGAAGAGACGGATGCCTTCTTCTTTTAACTGCTTAGCATACTTATTCGCTTCCCGGCAGAATTCCAAGGCAGTTTCCTTATTCTTCATATTCTTAAAGGGCAGCATGCCTATCCGGAGCAAGTCCACATCTAAGGTCTTGCAGTCCTTAACAATCTTATCGAATTTAGTATCCAAGGCATCGTTCCCGCCTGGTACCCCTTCATCGATCACGTTACAAGATAAGGAAGCAATTTCCATCCCGAAATCTTCCTTAGCTCGTTTGATTTCTTGGACATTCTCTTCTGTCATCGGAATTTGAGAAATTTCAACCGCTGAATAGCCGAGTTCTGAAACTTTTTTCAGGGTTTCATAGGCTCCTAATTCCTCAAACTTGTCCTTTAACATCATTGCTTGAACGCCAATTTTACTCATTTAAATATCCCCCTTATAGATGGTTTGCTTGGTCTTCGATGATGCTTTCATAGCATCGATCATTTCCATAGTGGTTAAGGCATCGGACAGTTGGCAATAGTTGTCTGTGCCGTCAATAATGGCCTGGTAGAAGTTTTCGATGCAGCGCTGGTGGCTAGGTCCGTAGTAGATCTTAGTCCCTGGCAAGCTTTCGTTTTCAGCCAGGCAATTCATTTGGTCATCGAAGAGCTTGTCGTCTTTAATGGTATAGCGGGTCTTTTGGGTCACAACTTGTAATTCAATCGAATCGTTGCCGTAATAGGCATTGGTCGCCGCAAAGAAGCCGTGGCTACCATCGCTTAGTTTGTAATTAGCCATTGCTGAATCTTCCACTTCGATATCATATTCCATTAGATTACCCAGCATGCCTCGACAAGCTAGCCAGTCCGTATCGGTCACATAATGCATGAGGTCCAGGGTATGGATGGACTGGTTGATAATGGTCCCAGCCCCTGCTTCAGCTTCCCGTCCCCGCCAAGGCTTCATGATGTAATAGTCTTCTGGCCGGTACCAGGCGACAATCCCTTTAACCGCAATCACTGGCGAGGTATCATCTTCTGTTAGAATACGCTTGAGTTCTTGAACTGTCGCATTTAAGCGATTTTGAAAGCAGATAGCTAACTTCGCATTATTGTCTAAGCTCTCCTGGGCTGCCAGTAGTTCGCGTGTCCGCTCGGCGTCAATTGTTACCGGTTTCTCAAGGAAGACATGAACCCCTGCCTTTAAACATTTGAGCGCTGCCTCATCGTGGAGGTAGTGGGGCAAGCAGATGTGGACCACATCCAAATCTTCCTGGTCAAGCATCTTATCTAGGTCGGTATAGAAACGAGCCCCTTCCGCTTGAGTTTTTAGGCTTTCGTCGAGGTCACAGACAGCTGTTAACTCAGCTGCCTGGGCATTCTCGATCGCTCTCAAGTGGACCACGGACACCGTTCCTAATCCGACAACTCCAACCTTAAGCATGTCTAGCTTCCTTTCTTATTGGCGTTGTTCGAATTTACCTTCTTCAGCGATATGTTCGTTCAACATGCCAAGGAATTTTTCATCATCGAAGTTCTTAATCGACACTTCTTCGCCTGTCCAGCCTGACATTTGGATAGCATTGGCCAGACGCACGCCATTGATTCCTTCTGCCCCTGGTGCAATTAAGTCCTTACCGTGTAAGATATGTTGGGCAAAGTTTTCCATAACGCCTGAGTGTTGGGCACCCCAGACATTGTCTTCTTCAATGGTATCAACGGCTTCAAAGAGGTCGCCGAAGACATCTTCCCCAGCCATCATGCTCTTCACCTTAGCGGCGTCGAATTCCTTGTTAATTTCTTGTTCAGTTTCCTTCAAGCGGTAAACCGTTGCTTTTTGGGAGTCATCAACGACAATTTTACCCTTGTCGAAGTAAAGTTCTAAGCGATCTGAGCCCGCGATTTCATTGGTAGAAGTCACAAAGACCCCTGTTGCCCCATTAGCATAGCGGAGCATGGCATGGACTTGGTCTTCAACGACAATTTCGCGTTGGTAACCTTCTTGAACCATGGCATAAACTGATTCAGGGACACCAGCAATCCATTGAATCAAGTCTAATTGGTGAGGGGCTTGGTTCACTAAGACGCCGCCGCCTTCACCGCCCCAAGTTGCCCGCCAGTCGCTTTGGTTATAGTAAGCTTGTGGCCGCCACCAAGTGGTAATGATCCAGTTCGAACGACGAAGGTTTCCTAAATCACCAGAGTCAACAATCGCTTTAATCTTTTGGTAGAGCGGATTATTCCGTTGGTTGAACATAATCGCATAAGTCGCATCTGCGGTCTTAGCGTATTCATTTAATTCCTTCACTTGTTTGGTGTAAACCCCAGCAGGCTTTTCGTTCAAGACGTGAACGCCCTTGCTCAAGGCATAAATAGCCATTTCAGGGTGGAGGTAGTGAGGCACTGTGGTCACAATTGCTTCCACCTTGCCGGAATCGATTAATTCTTTGTAGTCAGAATAAGTTTCTACTTGTGGGTAGAGTTCTTTAGCTAATTTAGTACGTTCCTCATCAATATCACAAACAGCGACTAAATCAATGCTAGGCACCATGCCTTCATCAATAAAGCGTCCGTATGCTGAACCCTGTGTCCCAAAACCAATAATAGCGAATTTTAATTTGTCTGCCATAATAACATCTCCTTCATTTATCTTCTATAATATATTTTTCGACTTAGCGGTTAGCCTTGCGGAATTGGCTGGGGGTCATGCCCACACTCTGCTTAAAATAACGCGAAAAATGGGCATTGCTCTCAAAACCATTCGCCAAGGCAATCTCCTGGATGGATAAATCATCGCTCATCATCAGATGATAGCGAGCCTGTAAGAGGCGGTACTTCATGAGGAAATTGATCACCGTCATCCCGGTCACCTCACGGAACAAGTGAGAGACATAGGACTTACTCAGGTTGACACCGCTTGCAATTTTATCCAAGTCTAACTTCTCTTGGTAGTGCTGGGTCAAATAGTAGGCAATCTCCTGGACCCTGAGCAAGGGCTCTTCTTGGCGGGCACTCACTTCCACAATCGACTGGTGGTCCATCCGGTCCAAGGTCATCAAGAGGTCCACAATCTGTAGCTTGACCTGCTGCTCATGGAAGGCATAGGAGGAATCCAGCTGGGTGAGTTCCGCCAGAGCTCGCATCTTCTCAGCCACAATTTCCTTGTCCGAAGACTTGGTCATCCGGTAGAGACTCCCCTGGCCCTCCTTGAAGAGCTCCAGGAGCTGGCTAGCGTCTAAGCTGGCCAAGAGGGGCTGGATCGACTCCCGGGTGAAATGCACCACATGGCGTCGGTAGACCTCCCCCTCATCTTTGACAAAAGCCTTGTGGAGGCGCATGCCATCAATCAGTAAAATATCCCCTGGCTCCAGCTCATAAAACTGGCTGCCAATCTGAAAATAGCAGCAACCAGCAATAAACTGGTAGATCTCCAGCTGGCGGTGGGTGTGGAATTCTAACCACTCATCGCCGCCCTGCAGGTCATAGCCCGCATAAATTTCTTCATCCATTCTGCCACCTGCCTCGTACATTCTTATTATACTAGAGAAAGCGCTTTTAATCATTAGATAAGTCTGTTTAAAAGCGCTTGTTTTTTGACTGAGAGTGCTATTTGTGATGATTTGAGCATGATTATTTGTAAAAAAAAGACTGGAAAAACTCCAGTCTATAGCTAGTCTCACTTGTTAAGTTGTGCAAGAAAATCTCAGTTCGCACAGCTTGACTCAAGCGACTATTTTTGTAATTCTGAATTGGAGGTCATAATATGGTCGATGATCCCATATTCCTTGGCTTCTTCAGCAGACATCCAATTATCACGGTCGGTATCCTTTTCAACCACTTCAATGTCTTGACCAGTTGCTTCGGAAATAATCCGGTTCAAGTTCTTCTTGGTCTTCAAGATATGACGGGCAGTGATTTCAATCTCAGTGGCTTGTCCTTGGACCCCGCCTAAAGGTTGGTGGATCAAGATTTCAGAGTTAGGTAAGGCATAACGCTTGCCCTTCTCACCAGCCATGGCAATCACAGAACCCATAGAAGCCGCAAGACCAGTCACAATAGTTACCACATCTGCATTCACAAAGTTCATGGTATCATAGATGGCAAGGCCAGCTGTGACAGAACCACCTGGTGAGTTGACATAGATGTAGATATCCTTTTCAGGATCTTGGGCATCCAGGAAGAGCAATTGGGCGATAATTGAGTTCGCCATATTGTCATCTACTCCCCCAGACATCATAATAATACGGTCCTTTAATAGGCGAGAATAAATATCATAAGCACGTTCACCACGCGAAGATTGTTCGATTACTGTAGGAATTAAATTCATAAATTAAAACTACCTCCCTATACATTGTTTAATTCTATCATACACGGTTGGTCAACAATGGTCAAGCAAAAAGTCCTAAAAAAGATTTGCATTTTCCAAGGAAAAATTGTATAATAATTTTGTTGTTAATTTTTGCGCCCATAGTGTAATGGATATCACGTAAGATTCCGGTTCTTGAGATGGGGGTTCGATTCCCTCTGGGCGTATAAATGAGCTTTAAACCTTCGAATTAAAGCCTAAAATTGTTGAATCTATCTATCCCCACTGCTAAATGAGTAAGTTGGCACCTAGTAAATTAGGTGCTTTTTATTTTGCCTTCTAGATGACAACGGTCATAATGGTCCCTCTCATCATGATCTAAAGCTACATAAATATTGAAATCATCTTTCTCAAGGGGCATGTCAGTTAGTAGCTTCCAAGCTTCGTTAGACCGTTCGCCAAGCAATTCATCCAACTGCCACTTTTCTAATAGAAATAAGCCATCATTGCTTTCTGTTAGCTTTCTAATAAGCTTATGAACATCACTTTCAATAGCTAGTAGATCTAAGTCCTCAACCTGTTCAAATGAATCTAAAATATTAGTTATTGAAGTAATCAGAATTGGGCAGCTTCCTATGTAGATAATGCTCAGCTATTTCATCTTCGTCAAGTCTGGGAACTCATCATCAAATAGCTGTTTCTCCTTTGCCGTTAACTTGTGGGGATAATCAGACCAGAAATTATAAATTTTCTTTCGGTCAAAACTGAATAGAATTGGACCTAACATCATTGGAATTATCATTCACTATAGAAACTTTATCATTCATAATCTATTTCCCTATGTCTTTAAACATGTCTCCGACTTAAAAAATAATTGCGAGCAAAATTATCTTTTACCCCTTGGGGACGAGGCGCGCGAACAACCTGGGCCCCGCTAGCATAGGCAATCACCTGGTGGCCGAGACAAATCCCTAAGATAGGCAGTTTGCCCTGGGCTAGCTGGAAGAGGTCAGGTGAAACTGTCGCATCTTCAGGACGTTTGGGACCAGGGGAAATGATAAGGCCCTCATAAGCCGTCAGATCAAGCTCAGCTCTCCTCTCTTCCAAGTCAGCGGCAGATAAGATCTCCAAGTCAGCGTCCAATTCCCTAAAGTAGGCGGCTAAATTGTAAACAAAGGAATCGTAATTGTCAATCATCAAAAACATGATGTCTCTCATTTCTATTGATTGGCGATGGATGGCTGCGACTAGGAAATAATTGTAAGAAACTACCCCTAATCAAACTATAAAAAGACGCTCAGCCTTGGTCAGAGATAACAGGTCATCCTATCTGTGATTAAGCTGAGCGTCCTTTTCCCATCGCTTTTAATTTTTAATTATTATAGCATGCTAGGCGTATGGTAACCATTTCCTTTATATTTATCTATTATTGGTCCCATTATGAAATTCTCTAGTCTTTTTCCTTCATCATTTCCACGAAAAGTGTTAAAATAAACATGTGAAATAATTAACATATGTCAAGGAGGAGTTCATATGAATCGAGTATTTGCGAGCCCATCACGTTATGTTCAAGGGAAAGGTGCCTTGAAAACAGGAATTGACTACATCAAAGCCTTAACTAAACGCCCTCTCCTGCTCTGTGATGACACCGTTTGGGAAATTGTCGGGGAATCGTTCCATAACTTCCTCAATAACCAAGGCTTAGAAGTGGAGCATGTGCCCTTCAACGGTGAAGCCTCAGTCAACGAAATTGACCGTGTCTCAGAAATCGCCACAGAAAAAGCCTGCGACGCCGTGATTGGCTTAGGTGGAGGGAAAACCATCGATTCAGCCAAGGCAATCGGCGATAATGCTAAAATTGCTGTTATCGTTGTGCCTACCCTAGCTTCTAGCGATGCGCCAACTTCTGCTCTTTCAGTTATCTACAGTGATGAGGGGGTCTTTGAAGGCTACCGCTTCTATGACAAAAACCCTGACCTCGTCTTAGTAGACAGCAGCGTTGTCGTCCAAGCTCCCGCTCGCCTCTTTGCGGCCGGAATCGGCGATGCTATGGCGACCTGTGTGGAAGGTTTATCTGTTATCAAAGCCCAAGGTAAAACCATGGCAGGCGGAAAAGCTAGCTTAGCGGGCCAGGCCATCGCCGAAAAATGCCAGGAAACCCTCTTTGAATACGGCGAGCTTGCCCTATCTGCTGTTAAAGAACAGCGCGTTACCCTAGCTGTGGAAGCCGTCATTGAAGCTAATACTTTACTCAGTGGCTTAGGCTTTGAAAGTTGCGGATTAGCAGCTGCTCACGCTATCCATAATGGCTTTACCGCCCTCAGCGGGGACATCCACCACATGCAACACGGTGAAAAAGTCGTCTATGGCACCCTCACCCAACTCTTCCTTGAACAAGCTGACAAGGCCATCATCGACCGCTTCATCCACTTCTACCAAGCAGTCGGTCTTCCGACCACACTTGCCGAACTCAAACTTGACCAAACATCCTATGAAGACCTAGTTAAAGTCGGTGAACTCGCCCTCCAAGACGGCGAAACCATCCACGAAATGGTCGGGGATTTCACACCAGAAGATATCGCGGATGCCCTCATCGCAGTCGACGCCTATGTTAAAAGCTTAGAATAAATGCTAAAAATATCAGCCTCTTACTTGCCGGTAAGAGGCTTTTTGATTTGAAAATAATTCTTTAGCACAAAAAAGACTGGTCCCAAAAAGACCAGTCTTCAACTTCTCTAATATCAATCAGGATCAATATGCGCCATAATGGTATCCAGGACATCCTGGTGCAAGTCCTCCACCAAATGATCGACCACGCGTCCATTGCGGTTGTCATAATCGAGGCAGCGGATTTGAACCGTATCGATAATTCCCTGGACCGCATTTTTCTCGGTTTTTAGCTTCAGGTCCATGGGATACTTAGCATCCCGCTCGGTGATCGGCATGGCCCAGACGAAGCCGGCACTCTCCGTCATCATTTCATTGCTGACAATTAGAACCGGACGTGTCTTGCCTTTTTCATGGCCTCTGGCGGGATCGAGGTCAATTACCGCAATATCGAATTGTTTTACCATTCTTCACCTGCAGTTTCTCCGTAATCGATCAGGCCTTCCTCATAAGTCCCCCCAGCCTGGTAAAAGGCGCGAATTTTTTCTTTGAGGGGGCTTTTTTTCTTGGTCACTAAAATCGATTCCTTCTCAATGGTTAGATTAACCTGGTCGCCCACTTCTAAATCTGACAGGTCTAAGGCCCGCTGACTCAAAGGAATCGCTTGACGGTCCCCCTTCCGAATCACTTGCGAAGAAAATTGCTTCACCATGATCAGCCTCCTCCTTCATTCTTTCAGGCAATGCTATCATAACACAGGCTAGACTGCGTGTCATATGCGCCCTGGGTCACTTAACGAGTCTTGCCGTGGTAGAGGAAGTATTGGAAGGCGTCCTTGTCATCGAAGCTAAAAGGCTCATCAGCCACTAAGCCCTTGTAGTCATAGAAGCTAACATCGCAATCGCTATCCGTGTGGAGGATAAAGTCATCCACCCCGTAATCGCGGAAGGCCTCCAAACCTGCCCGCCAGAGCTTGCCACCAATCCCTTTGCCCCGGGACCGAGCGCTCAAGATAAACAATTGGAGAACGCCTTGGTAGGCCTCTTGGTGGCCGCGGTCCAGGCAAGCATTAGCTTCACGCTCACGGTCAAGCACCTGGAGAACGGTCTTATCCTGAATCTCTAATTCTTCTAGATAGGCCTCCCAATCAAGCGGAGCTTGAAGCTTGTCCGCCCCTTGGACATCCCCGATAAAGATCCCCAGGCTCTCACCATCAAAGTCCGCCACCAAGGCAAAAGTTCCCATCTCCAAACGCATCTTAGCATCAATATCAGCCAAGCGAGCGGCTAAAGCAGGGTCTTCTGTCGTCACATCAGGATACCAGGTTTCTTGGATCATGGCCTTAACCGCATCAAAATCTGACGCTTGGTAAGGTCTTATTTCTAATGGCATCACTTTTCCTCCTTTATTTATTATGGCTTAAAGATAAACCCTAGTCTAACAGAGGCTATGCTGAAAAACAATTCCTTTGCTTTCTTTAATTGGGGTATCTATCAAATAAGCAAGCTGTTCAATTTGCATCACTACTGGTCCTAGATGTTTGAAGCAGATAAATCAATCTGCTTCTTCCCATAAAAAGAATTTTTTCTATATGTTCCCTAGCTTGAATTTAAATGTGACAAGCTTGTCGCGTTTAGGGAGAGAAAAGCTAGAACATGGAAAGCTTCTCTCTTACTTTCCATGTTCTAGAAAAGCTAGTAGATGGAAATCGCCTACTACTAAGTACTAACTAACAAAATACTAATTACTAAGTTTACAAATAACGAATTGACAAAATGAATTAAAATAAATTAAAGGCGCGCGTGCGCGTAAGGGAATTACCTTACAAACTAAATTTAAATCTACAAGCAGAAACTCCGCTATTTTTCTAAAAGCTTGTTAGGTCAAGCTTCAGGATGCTTTTCAAAACTTATCAGCCCCTCCCATGCTCACTTTCGACGCAAATTTGCTCAATAATAACGAATGCAAAAAGAGCTGGGACAGGTTATAGTGGACCTAAGACTTGTTCATCACTGCTAGCTCCCTCGTCGACAAAAAATCCAAAAAAATTCCGATTTTGTGTAAGAATTGCCCCTTAGCTGGTGTATTCATAGTGAAAGGAGGACAGGCCATGTTAAATGATTTTTGGACTATCCAACAGATTAAGCACCGCAGGGAAAGCGGCATCCGCGCTGTGATTGACCAGTACGGCGGGCTTTTGATGGCGATCATTAAGCGCCACGCCCAGGGTTATGAGGCCTACCACGAAGAATGTTTTAACGACACCCTCTTAGCGATTTGGGACCATATTGCTGCCTATGACGCCAAGAAGTCATCCTTCAAGAACTGGATTGGCGTCATCGCCCGCTACAAGGCCTTGAATCTGGTCCGTGATAACCGGCGCATTGCCCAGCAGGAGACCTATGACGACCACTATGAATCTGGGGACAGGCAAATTCTCGACCAGTTGATCCTTAGAGAAGACCTCGAGCATTTAATTTCGTCCCTGTCTGAGGAGGACCAAGCCATCTTCCTCGCCCTCTTCTACGAGGGGCAGGACGTCAAGGAAGTGGCCCAGGCCCACCAGCTGAGCCCCAATGCCCTCTACCAGCGTATCCACCGCGGCCGCGAAAAATTAAAAGGAGAGAGAAAGCATGAACAAGACTAAGATCTACCAACTGCTCAACCAGACCAAGATGAACTTATCGGACTATCCCGACGAACAATTGTCCACCCAGCAAAAAGACCGCCTCTACGCTCAATTCCAGGCTTCTGTCGTCCAAGAAAAGACCAAATCCTATCGACGCCCCCTAATCCTAGGCCTAGTGCTTGCCATCGCCTTACTGACCCTCACCCCCTGGGGCCAGCAAGCCTCCGCTTCTGTCAAGTCGCTGATCGATACCACCCATTTTACCCTCTCTGCCAGCGCCGGAGGCATGGATGAAAAGACCTTCCCAGTCGGACAGACCATCCAAATGGGCGACCACCAAGTCAAGCTCGAAGATGCCCTTCTGGATGAGAACTCCGTGACCGCTTCCTTCCTGGTCGAATCGCCGGAAGCCTTATCTCCCCAAGATTTCTATGACTTTGTCGGCATGGCTATCGCCGTTAATGGAAAAACGACCCGGATCAATTCAGCAGCTGGGTCAGCGCGCTTGTTGGATAACGGCATCTACCAAACGACCATGACCTATAGCTTCGATGAACCGGTCGAGCTTCAGACCAATAACCAGATCTACCTACAGATTTCTGGCTTGATGAAGAATGCTAAGGAAGTCATTTCCATGAACGACGCCGCCTTTGACCTCAGCGGACGCCCCGAAGACTTAAACGGGGGCAGCCGGTATATTAACCCCAATAAGGGCGCCCCAGCTAAGCAAGACGCTGTCAACATCCAAGCCGTCAAACTCCACCCCTTAAAAACCCAAATCCAAGCTCAAATCCCTGAAGCAGACGCTAAAGACGCCATGATCGAAGCCGACCTTATCCTCCCCGATGGCCGCCGCTTGACCCTGACAGGCGCTTCTGAAATGAAAGCCTCAGCCACACCCGGCCTAGTCGACTTCCAAGCAGCCAACTTTGACTTCTCAGGCGATGCCAGAAGCAAAGAGACCTACCAAGACCTAATCAAGCAAGACGCCATCCAAGTGGAACTCTTTAAGATCCCCCTACCTGAAGAAAGCGGTCGAATAGCAAGGGACCAGCGGACCTCCTTGGGTGAACCAGTGACGGTTGAGTTGGATGGGGGAAGACAGTAAAGTGATTAAAAAGTCGCAGCATTCTTAACAGATTACTTGTAAAAGGCCTAGCCTCATAGCCTCCTATCAAGATTTCAGATAATCGCTATGAGGCTTTTTATTGTGGATAGGGTCCTTCAAATAAATTATTGACATCTAAAATAAGAAATAGTCTGGAGCCAGCAAAATTTACACAAAATTTACATCTTTTTTACAAAAAAAAACAATCCTCAGGTATGATGTTAACTGATCATATTTAAAGATTATTTTGGAGGTTATATTTTATGAAAAAATGGCTTAAATCTGCTGGGGTTCTGTTAACTTCAGCTCTTATGTTAACTGCTTGTTCAGGTGGCGGCGGTGAAAGTTCAAGTGCTTCCTCTTCGAATGAGGGGGCTGCTGAAGCTGATTCTAAACTCGTTATCTACTCCAACTCCTTGAGTGATGGCCGTAGCGACTGGTTGAAAGAGAAAGCAAGCGAAGAAGGTATGGAGCTTGAATTCGTTGATGCAGGAGGCGGTGATATCTATAACCGGCTCTTGGCTGAGAAGAATGCCCCACAAGCAGACGTCACTTTTGGGATGGATGAAGGCTACTTCAAGAAGTTAGACGAAGAGGGCATCCTCCACAATTACACAGCAGACTGGGTAGCTGATATTCCTGAAGAAATGCTTCAAAACAAGGAAGCCTATGCCCCATTGGTTGAGCAACGGATCTTTATGATCGCTAATCCAGACCATATCGATGAAGCAGACCTGCCTAAGTCTTGGGAAGAACCTGCTAAAGACGAGGCCCTTAAGGAAAAATACCGGGTACCTGCTGGCGTTGGCGGTGGTACCGACCAAAAGGCAACCATGAGCGTCCTCTTCAATTACCGTGATGAAAACGGTGAACTCGGCATCTCTGAAGAAGGTTGGAATACCCTTCAACAATGGTTCGACAACGGCTATATGCCTTCTGAGTCAGAAGAAGCCCTCCAACTATTCGCTGATGGGACCACGCCAATCTCTTACTACTATTCGTCAGGTATTCCAGCAGCTGAAGAAGAATACGGCTTCAAAGCTCAACCAATTAATAGTGAAGGCGGTGTCTTCTCCATGTCCGAACAAATCGGTATTGTAAACAAAGGCGACGACCACAACTACGAGACTGCTGAGAAATTTGTCAACTGGTTTGGTTCAGCTGACATCCAACGGGAATGGGCCAAGGAATTTGGGACCTGGCCTGTGAACCCTAAGGCCCAAGACGGTGCCTCTGACCGTATGAAAGAATTAATGGAACAAACCACAGCTAAGCGTGTCGATTGGGACTTCATCAACGAAAACATCGACGCCTGGATTGAAAAAGTCGAATTAGACATCTTACCATAACATAATGCCACAGGGGAAAGCCATTTTTCCCCTGTCATTTATTTAAAGGAGAAAAAATATGTTATTAGTCGAAGATTTACAAGTAAAATACGGTGACTTTGTTGCTATTGATGGGGTCAACTTAGAGATTCAGGATGGCGAATTCTTTACCCTGCTCGGGCCATCTGGCTGCGGGAAGACGACCACCCTCCGAGCGATTGCGGGCTTCCAATTTCCTTCTAAAGGGAAGATCGTCCTCAATGATCGTGACCTGACCCATGTACCAGTTGAAAAGCGTGAACTAGGCATGGTCTTCCAATCTTACGCTCTCTTCCCTACCATGAGTGTCTACGACAACATCGCTTATGGGATGGAAGTAAAGAAAGTCAGCAAAGAAGACATCAAAAAACGGGTCATGGAACTCGCTGCACTCGTGGACATGACGCCCGAACAATTAGAAAAAAACGTATCTGAATTATCTGGGGGCCAGCAACAGCGGGTCGCCATTGCTCGTGCCCTGGCCATGCGTCCAGATGTCGTTCTCTTTGACGAACCCTTGTCCAACCTGGATGCTAAGCTCAGAAAGCAATTGCGGGTGGAGCTCAAACGTATCCAACGCGAAACGGGCATGACTGCTATCTATGTGACCCACGACCAGGAAGAAGCGCTCGAACTTTCTGACCATATTGCCGTCTTTAATAAAGGTTTTATCGAACAAATCGGTACCCCTGAAGAAATTTACAACCATTCAGCAACTGAATTCGTCTGCGACTTTATTGGTGAATCGAACTTATTAAACGATGGCTTAGTCCAGAGCATTAATGAGCAGATTCCAGCCCAGCTTGATCCCAAGCTGCGCCATTACATCCGTCCCGAAAAGATCCGCTTCTACAGTGTCGATGAAGGCAATACAGCTAAAGTGACCGGAACCGTCCAACGTGTCGGCTACAAGGGATCTTTCAGCAGCCTCTTTGTTGATGTCAACGGTAGCGACTTGCTTGAGGTGATTAATAAAGAAGACCGGAATTCTAGATTTGGCATTGGCGATACGGTGACTTTACTCATTCATCCGGAAGACATTCTAAGCTATGAGGTGGTCTAAGATGGACAAATTATTCAAGAAACAATCCAATGACCTCAATCTCTTCAAGATTATCTTTATTGTCTTTTTAATTTGGTTCGCCATTACCTTCTTAGTCTATCCGCTGGTTGGCGTCTTTTTACAGACCTTTGTCCAAGACGGTAGCTTCTCTTTTACAGCGATTGATAAGATTTTGGATTCCGAGCGGGCTCTCAAGTCCGTGGGCAACTCTTTCCTCTTGGCAGTTGTCTTGACCTTCACAGTAAATATCGTCGGCACCTTTATCGTCTTAGTCACCGAATACTTCGATATTAAAGGGTCAAAAATTCTTAAAGTCGGCTTTATGTCGACTCTAGTCTTTAGCGGATTGATTGTAGCCAATGGTTGGCTCTACCTCTATGGCCAAGAAGGTGTCATTACTAAGTTTCTGAACAATTTCTTTCCTAATATGAATACAGCCTGGTTCACGGGTTTTCCAGCGGTCCCCCTGGTGATGACCTTTGCCTGTACCTCTAACCACATGCTCTTCTTGAGCAATGCTGTACGCAGCTTGGATAACAATACCATTGATGCCGCCAAAAACTTGGGAGACAGTCAATGGTCTATCCTAAAGAAAGTTGTGCTACCTACTTTTAAGCCTACTTTTCTGACCTTGATTGTCATGACCTTCGCCACTGGTCTGGGTGCCTTCTCAGCGCCCTTAATGGTTGGAGGCAAAGATTTCCAGACCATTGCGCCCATGATTCTAACCTTCTCCGGACGGCCAGCATCACGTGATATTGCTGCCTTGCTTTCCATTATCCTCGGGGCTGCACAAATACTCTTACTCTTTGTTATTACAGCCAACGAGCGCAAGGGTAACTATCTCTCGATTTCAAAGACCAAGGGAAAGTTAGTCAAGCAAAAGATTAATAATCCGACGGCTAATCTAATTGTCCATATTGTCTCTTGGGCCCTCTTTGTGATTTATACCTTGCCTATCGTCTTTGTGATCCTCTTCTCCTTTATGGATACAGCTTCGATTGCAGCTTCTAAGCTGTCACTCTCAGGCTTCACCCTGGAGCACTACAGTAAGATCATCACCAATCCCGCTACCTATGAGCCCCTCCTGCGTTCAGCAGCCTTCTCTGCCTTTGCGGCGGTTGGGTCCGTACTTCTAATGCTCCTCCTGGTGCGCTGGATTATGCAGAAGAAGAGTGGCATCTTCCGAACAGCTATGGAATACACCTATTACATTCCCTGGCTCTTCCCTACCATCATGATTGCCCTGGGCTATATCCTAACCTATGACCGGCCCCACCCCCTACTCATCGGCCAATCCGTCATCGGGTCGCAGTGGATTCTTCCCATCGCTTACATGGTTATTCTCCTGCCCAATACCATGCGTTATCTAAAGAGTGCCTATTATTCTTTTGACTCCAACCTCGAAGATGCTTCTAAAATCTTAGGGGCTTCCAGCATGCGGTCCTTCTGGAAGGTCATCCTGCCGGCTCTCATGCCAACAGCCCTGGCCTTGATTGCCTTGAACTTCAACAGCAATCTGGCTGAATACAATATGTCAGCCTTCCTCTTCCAGCCAGGGAGCGAAACCCTCGGGATAATTATCCGGGCCAACTCCGACCCCTCGTCGACCATTGACGCCAAAGCTATCAACTTGGTATACTCAGTACTCTTAATGGTGATTAATACCCTAGTAATCTACTTCGTCTACGGGCGGGGAGCCAATCGGACACTTGGAGGCAAGAAATAAGATGAAACAAGCACCACTGAATAAATTTACAGACCGTTTACAAGGAACTGACTTCCTCATCATGGCCCACCGCGGCTTCTGGGGCGGGAATGTTATCCAGAACACCCGGCAGGCGGCAGTCCTTGCCAAGCGAACCGGAGCGGACGTGGTGGAAGTCGATGTCTGCCGGTCCAGCGACGGGGTCTACTATCTCTTCCATAATGAGAATGAGGCCAGCCTGCTCGGTATTCTGGGCAAGGACTTCTCCGAACTGCCCTCTAGTCTGATTGACCAACTGGAATATACCAATTCCACTGGCGACCCATCGGGCTTCTATCCCGAACGCCTGGCCGACTTCCTAGACTGGCTACCGGCAAATTACCTGGTCAATATTGACCGGGCCTGGGCTTATTTTGGGGATGAAGCCTTTATTGACATCATCAGGAATTCAGGCAAGGCGGACCAACTCCTCTTTAAGTCACAGGTGGAGGAAGGCCCCCTCCAGGCCCTCAACCAGGTCAACCTGCCCCTGAACTATATGGCCATTATCCACAGTCAGGCGCAGGTGGAAGAAGTGGTCAAGTATGACAGCATCCACCTGGTCGGCTTTGAACTGATTGTTAAGGGCCAAACGAATGATCTAATGGATTCCGCTTGGCGCCAGGACCTCCTCGAGAAGGGCTATATTCTCACCGTCAACTCGGAGAAACTAGGCAAGCAGCCCCACCTCTACCTGGACTACAGTGACCAAGAAGCCCTTCTAGGTGAAACTGGCTATGAGGTTTGGAGAGCCATGCTTGGCCACGGCACTAATGCCTTTATCACGGACTGGCCCAACTTTATGGCGGACTTCCGTAGCCAAGGCAAGAAGTGTGAGTGATGGTATGCAGATTATTGAACAATTTCTCCAAGGTAAGGATGGCCCTCGGTCTTGTGAGGATATCATCTACACCTCCGAGGACTTTATCGCCGTGATTGACGGCGAATCAGCGAAGAGCTCAATCTGCTTCGACGGCCAGCGCCCAGGTAAGCTGGCTGCACAAATGATTCAGCAAGTCTTAGCGGACCTCCACCCCAGGGCTAGCTACTCGTAGTTCATCCAGGAAGTCAACCTCAGCATCCGGGACTACTATGCCGCCAAAGCAATTGACCCGAAACTGAAAGCAGTTGGCCTCCAAGCTGTGGCCGTCATCTATAGCCGAAACCGCCAGGAAATCTGGCTGATCGGCGACTGCCAAGCTCTGGTTGATGGCCAGCTCTACCAAAAAGCTCGCCCCGCTGACCAGGTTCTCGCCCACATGCGCCGCCTCATCGCCTACACCGAAATGCGGATTGATCAAAAGAAGCCCGCTATTTACTTCGACCAAGAAGACAGCGCCCGCCTGCAAATCCTGCCCTGGCTGGTGCGGGCCAGTGAATTCGCCAACCAAAGCGACAGTCCTTATGGCTACGCCATCCTCAACGGCGATCCCATACCGGCAGACCTCATCCAGATTATCCCAGTAGGCAGGAAGGACAGTGTCGAGATTGTCCTCGCCAGCAACGGCTACCCCGAGCTCGCACCGAGCCTAGAAGCTAGCGAAAACAAGCTCCAAGAGCTCTTGGCCGCCGACCCCCACTTGATTGACCAGCACATTGCGACCAGAGGCCAGGGGCAATCCGCGTCCTTTGATGACCGGGCCTATGTGCGCTTTCGAGTCTAGGAGCTGCTGACCGAGCTTTATAAAAAAGCGATCCCATCCCTCTACCCAGCTATTGCTGGGTAGAGGGATGGGATCGCTTTTTCTGTGGATTTTTCTTGGTTATGGTCGGAAATTTAGTTGATCATCTACAATCGACAAGTTTGTTTTCTTGATTCAACACTAGCAGAACCTCTTGTTGGTTGTTTTGACTTCAAAGTATATGCTATAAATGTGGGAGGCAAAAGTCCTTAAATGGGACAAACTATAATCGTAAAGCAGTATGAATAAGAGTAGATATAACTCTTAGTTCTTATAAAAGGTGGTCTCTTTTCAACGAAACTTTGAAACCTTTTATAATCGACATATGCAATAAATATTTTATTGAATTCATAGGCGGTTAAAGCAATATTTAACGATTTCCATTAAACTCTCTTCATCATTATTGATGTTTTCTTTCGCCTTGTTCTAAATAGTAGAAAAAGTGGGACATACTATGTTCATTAGAATCAACGGCCTTATTATGTCTATCTTTTGCTATTAAATTAGAAGGATGAACACCTATTGAATATAAAAAATTATTAAATGGCCCATTTATCTTATATGATTTATAATCTTTCTCTTTCCCAAATGATATAAATTCACTTAATTTAACATCATAATTTTTTAAATGCTCAGTAATATTATTTTTATTTTCTTCTGAATCATTCTCTGTATCTAACGATTTTGTTAAATGATTTGCTAAACCTGGGTTATCAAACGTTACCAAACTAGTTGCACTATTCCCTTTTTTATATAGTTCTTTTGCAACAGCTTCTGCTAAGAATCCCCCTAAGGAGTGCCCCACTACATAAATATTCTTAAATCCTTTTATTTGCTCAAGAGCAAAAGAAATCGCGCTGGCCACATAAGGATGATTACCATTTATTATTGGATAATTAATAAGGAGTAATTCATATCCTTTTTTGAACAAATCCTCCTCACTCGTCCCTCTATAAGATAATATTATTGTTGAATTTTCATTATTATTTGACTCATTATTTTTAAATGCAATAATATTGGAATGGAATATCGAAGATACTGGTTCGGGTATTTGATCTTTATTATCAGCTACACCTACAATATATTCAGATGGATACTCTTTAAACTCAGTGTCAAATTTTTCTAAAATTCCTACATCAGACCCGGACGATTCTGTTTTAAAATTTATACCTTGTAATTTTTTTCTAGACCTGTTAAATTTAATTTTTTTAAATTTTCATACTCATTTTTACTAAGATAAGCTAATTGAGCCATTATCGCTAAATCTCTATCTCCTATATTCCAGTATAATGGTTCTTCATCATTAGAATCAATAACCCCATCCATGTCACTATCTAATGAATTTGGATCAAAATCTACTTTTAAATGACTACCTGTTTCATCATTTACAGTAATTAATTCTTCTCCATTTAGTAATCCATCTTTATCCATATCTTTAGGCAGATCATTTATCAAATAGTCTAGTATCTCTTCATCTGTAGGATTTTGCTTCTCTATATTCTTTTCTACAAAATCTTTAAAAAATTCCTCATAGACATTAAGTCCAGTACGTACCAAAGATGCCTTAGACTTAGATTTATTTTTTATAATAGCCCGAATAATATTATCGCTAATTCCATCTCGATTGCTGTCTTTGCTATTATATTTTAATTGTTCTCCTAAAATATTCAAATCTGAAATATCTGTAGCATAGAAGAAAAGTCCT
Source organism: Aerococcus sp. UMB1112A (assembly GCF_030230715.1). Lineage (NCBI taxonomy): Bacteria > Bacillati > Bacillota > Bacilli > Lactobacillales > Aerococcaceae > Aerococcus > Aerococcus sp. UMB1112A. The sequence continues at coordinate 123,575 of NZ_JASPDS010000001.1, forward strand.
CCTGTCTTATGTGCAATATCTCTAAGGATATCATTATATTTATCAACATTAGCTAGTGCAATTACATAAATTTTAACAGCTTTTTCTTTAGCCAAATCTATAATCTTGGAATTATCAGAAATCTTAGCCACTCCATCTGTTAAAAGAATTATACTTCTGTTTTCACTATGCTGATTTGATTTAAGATATTCAAATTGATTAAGTGAAATCTGTAAGCCTTCAATAAGTTCTGTACCTCCATTGTTGGTCTTATTTTCATTTAAAAAACTAATAACTCTTGAAGTGGGAAGATTCATATCTACTTTTATTTCAGCAGTATCATCAAAAGTAACAACTCCTATTCCATTTTTTATGGCTTTATCATTTTGGATAGAAGTAACTAGTTCATTTATAAATTTATATCTATCATTATTTTTATCATTCCAATCCATACTTTTGGATGTATCAATAGTAAAAATAATATTGGGATTATCTTTTAAGAAATTAACATCATCCCAAATATATTGTTTATCTAGATGTACTTGTGTTTTATCTGCCAGTAAGTAAGTAGATGGTTTAAGTAATTTAGCAACTGCTTCTAGTTTTCCGTTTTTATTTGGATAAAGACTAAATCTAGTATTCACTTCTTCTAAGCTTTGTAAACTTTCATTAAAGGAATAGATAGTAGGAGTAACATAACTTCCGTCTTCATTTTTTTGAATATCTAGTTCAAATTCAAATTTAATATTGGCAAAATCTTTAGGCGTTACCATGTTAACGCTAACCGGATTTGACATTAACCCCGGTAGAGTTTCAGGAAGTAGTAAATTATTAACTTTGTTGATTTTTAATTTTTCAGCTTTTTGACCCGGTAGTTTACTTGTTACTGTAACTGTCACGCCTCTATCATCTTTGAAACTTTCTGAAACTTTCAATAAGTGATCAAATGTCGTAGGATTGGCCCCATGCTTAACTTCCCACCCATCACTAGCTCCATCTCCATCGGTGTCTACTTTAAAAGGATCAGTATGATGAATTTTAACTTCTTCACCATCTTTTAAGCCATCGTAGTCACTATCGTCAAAACCTGGATTCGTCTGATAAGTTTCTACTTCTTCAATATTTGTTAAACCATCTTTATCACTATCTTCACTTGCGTCGGGAACACCATTTCCATCCGTGTCAGCGAGCAAAGGATTCGTAAAAGTACGAGAGATTTCAATAAAATCAGTCAGCTGATCATCATCTGTATCAATTTTAAATTTATTAGTCCTATAGTGCTCTTCAAGATAATCTGGCAATCCGTCACCATCACTATCCAAAACTGCTAGAATTGCTTCAAATGTTAATTCCTTGCTTGAACCGTCAATAAAATTAACTTTAACTGTATTCTTACCTGAAGCTTGTGCAGAAATTGTAAGAGCTTCTTCATTAAGAATCTCACTAATTAGTTTGCCTTCTTTCTTCTTCTTATTTTTTCGAATGAAGTCAAAAGCATAATTAACAATCTTATTATGTGTTCCAACAACATCTGTCAAACTATCCATTTCAATAACTGTTGCAGGAATTGTAAGATCAAATTGATCAGCCATTGTTTTTGTCTGATTTCGATTAATTCTAACACTAAAAGGAATAAATTCTTTTCTTCCATCTTTGTAATCTAGGTATATTCGGCGTTCACCAGAATCTTCATTAATATTAAATTCTGATCTTATTTTATTTAATTCATCTTTAGAATATAAATTTTGTAGATAGGGATTAATAGACTGATCTAATTGTTTTTGAATGTCTTTAGCAACGGCTAAAGGATCGCTATTATCTTCCCATTGAATAGAAATTTCTGGGATATTAAGTTCTTCATTCTGAATATAATTTGTATTTTCTAGATTCTCTGTTTTTCTTTCTCTTTCAGATTCTTTTTTATCTTCATATGACTTCCCAAGTGATTCGCCAACAGTGGGATCATCCTCACTTTTATTTAAAAATGAGTTAATTGCTAGTTTAGAATTTTCACTCTCTATTGATGACACAACCGTTGCCTTATTAAAACTTTCTGTACGAAGGTTCGCCTTATCTTCCTTACTTTCAGACATGTTAATATCATCTATACCTTCAGCTTGAACTGAATCAATAGAGTTCATAGCGAAACAAGACGCTACTGCACATGAAACTACACCAATTGATAATTTTTTAATACAGTACCGAAAACATTGATTATATTGTCTTGACTGTTTTTCTTTCAAATTATTTAATCCTAACATGGCTTCCTCCATTATTTATTTTTTAGGTGCCTTAAAAAGAAACGATATGCCCACTGAACTAAGTAGGATTCCCAATGAATTCATGAATTCTGGAATTGAAGCTCCGGTTAGAGGTAATTTTTGTAAATTTGAACTTACACTAGTAGCGAGTGCTTTAGCATTAGCTTTCTCTTGATTTGATTGCTTCATTACTTGTTTTTTATCTGAATTACTAGAATCCACTTTTAATGTAATTGAAGGAGACACAGAAGTTTTTCTCTGAATAAGTCTTGTACTAATTTTGTCAGTCTTACCTACTGGTGTAGAAATATTGTTTACTGATGGCATTGGCGTATCATCTTTACGCTTTGGATTATTATTTACTAGTGGCGTTGGCGTATCATCTTTACGCTTTGGAACATTGTTTACTGGTGGCGTTGGCGTATCATCTTTACCTTTTGGATCATTGTTCACTGGTGACGTTGGCGTATCATCTTTACCTTTTGGATCATTGTTCACTGGTGACGTTGGCGTATCATCTTTAACTTTTGGATCATTGTTCACTGGTGACGTTGGCGTATCATCTTTACCTTTTGGATCATTGTTCACTGGTGACGTTAGCGTATCATCTTTACCTTTTGGATCATTGTTCACTGGTGACGTTGGCGTATCATCTTTACCTTTTGGATCATTATTTACCGGTGGATTAATTATATTAGCATCATCAATAGGCTGTTTCGTTTCTTTTGTACCTAAAATAACCACCTTATTAATTGGTGACTTAATAATACGTCCTAATTCGTCTTTTAGACCTAGGACTCCCTGAACAATAACAACTTCTTGTCCTTTTTCTAAACTAGCATCTTCATGATAAATAATTTGGTAAGGTATTTCTAATGTTGATGAGATAGAATTTGTGGTAGATAAAGAAAAAGCTGGAGTGATAGTTTCACTTGCGTGAACACTTTCTGTATTTGTTAAATACAAGCTAGTTAGAGCTGTAATTGATAACATAGCTAATTCTTTTTTGGGATAATCCATAATATTTCTCCTTTAGTGTTATTTTTTAAAATTATATTAACACAAGAAGATCTATAATTGTTTATTCACCCCTGAATAGTACGATTTAACTCCTAATTCCTAATAATGTAAGAATTTACTCAAAAAAGCCAATTGACATCTCTTTCATCACTTGAGCCTTGCAGGCGAAGATAATCTAAAATGCCAATCAGCTTTTTAATATCGTTGCTACTATCTACTTACTCTACTCTTCAATTTTCTCTTTCTTTCTGCTCTTTAAGAAATTAACCATCAAAGCTGTTACTAAACCACCAATCAAAATAGAAATAACATACGTAATCATGTTATCTACGAATGGGATTGCCATAAAAGTAGACATCATCGTTTGGTGTGTTCCACCAAAGAAACCGTTCAATCCTGCACCTACCGCCGTTCCGACAACAATACTTGGAATAACTCGCGTTGGATCAGCAACTGCAAAAGGAATCGTTCCTTCAGTAATACCGATAATCCCCATGATTAAAGCAGACTTACCATTATCTCGTTCGGCTTCTGTATATAATTTTTTATTTAGTACAGTAGCTAGCCACATCCCAAAATTAGGTAAGCCTATACCGATTAACATGGCTGTACTTGCTACATACGACCCTGATGTAAATGCTGCTGTACCAAAAGCATAGGCAATCTTATTAATTGGGCCACCCATATCTACAGCCATCATAGCTCCTAACAGTGCTGATAATATTACAGCATTTGTTCCCTGCATACCATTTAACCATGATGTTAATAAATTAGTCAGGGCTGTAATTGGTGGACCTACAACATACCACATTAAGATACCAACAACTGCTGTTGCAACAAATGGAATAAAGATAATTGACTTAAGCGAAGCTAGATTCATTGGAACTTTAACTTTCTTAAGTAACTGAACAAAATATCCAACTGCCAGGCCCGTAATCATCCCACCAAGGAAACCGGTTCCCATTTCATTTGCCACAATACCTGTAATGAAACCTGGAGCTAAACCAGGACGATCAGCTACACTATATGCAATATATGCCGAAATCATTGGAACAATGAATTGCAAACCTGACTGCCCAATAAGTCGAACGACTCCCCAGAAAGTATCAGTTTGATCCCATACTTCTTGCCCACCAAAGATAACAGCTAATGAAGTTAATAAACCAGCTGCGGTTACTAAAGGAATAATATAAGATACACCACTTTGAAAGTGCTTAACGATATCCTTTCCAAACTTTCGATCTGCCATGATCTTTTCCTCCTATTTTATAAGTTCTTCAGCTTTCTTTATAACTGCTTCGCCATCACGAATTGTTTCTTTAGTTGATACTTCTAGTATCTCTTTTCCTTCAAATCGATCACGTTCTGTTACATTGGTATCGACAGAGAAAATGACAACATCAGCTTCAGTAACTTCTTCTGCTGAGATTTTGTTTTCGAGACCCATCGCACCTTGTGTTTCAACCTTAATCTGATGACCTGCTGCTTCTGCAAATTTTTCTAGATTGGCTTTTGCCATATAGGTATGTGCTAAACCGGCGATACAGGCTGTTACTGCAACTATTTTCATTTTGATTACCTCGTTCCTTTACTTTATTAAAGTAATAAATTTATTTTTATTCAATTCTTTTACATATTCTTCTTGATTCGTTTCATCTAATTTCACGGGAGTCCATTCAAGTAATTCATCAGGTAAGTCTACCGTTCTTTTCAGATAAGGATTAAATACCCTTAGAACACTTTGACCTTTATTATTTATATCGCCTTTTAAGCATGATACGCCTAAATCTTCCACATCAACTTCCATAAAGGAGTCAGAAATCTCGTAGAGTTTTTCTTCTCGTTTTTGACTAAATATCATCCGTCCATTTAAGAAGTCTGCACGTTCATAACTAGGAATATGCGTTAAATAATCTTTAGAAAGACGTGATAAATTCATAGCTTCAATATTTTGACTGCCGTTGATATGAACTGCAAATTCACAACTTATCTTCCCTAATAATTGAGCATCTGGTGTTTCAACAATCGATTCACCTGAAGCACGTCCAGGACGATACAAGAGATCTTCCTTCCCCATATGACTAAAAGTTCTAAATAGGGTCAATTTTAGGGTATCGTCTGCATCACCCACAACTTCGTATTCCCGAACTCCTCCAGTTATTACTGAAAAAGTCTCCTTATCTTGACTTAAAGCACAATAGCTTTGCATGGGTTCAATTGATATGGGCATTTCATCCCACTCTTCTTCTTCCCATATAGCCAATTCTGGCAGATGAACTTTACGTTGAACAGGGCCGAATAACTGATCAGCATAGGAATATTCTGAAGGAATGCCAGTCTTAAACTCAACAGCAAATTTATGACTCAATATTTGATTGTCCACATCAACTTTAAATTTAATAATTTGACTGTCTTTTTCGAGATCAATTCTTACTGTGAGAGGAACTGTAACCGAGTTTTCTTTCTTCGCCCGCTCCTCAAGATCATAAGGTAGCTCTACTTGCAATTGGATGATTAACGCCTCATTGATTTCAGATTGATATTTTTGAACTTTTATACGCGTAGCTTGAGTAGAATCAATTCTATGATCTTGGCGTGGTGGAGAATAGTTATATGAATCTCCATCATCCCCTTGATCAACAAATATCATTTGATCTTTATAAGTTTTCCCTGTTTGTTTATCTAAAATACTGATGGCATTATTATCTTGTAAAGTTACTACATAATTATCATTTTCAATCTTTAGATCATCTTCTATCAATTCATACCGATTCGAGTCAATTGTATTTTTACTCTCTATAGCATAAGAGTTGTACCCCAGGCCATTAAGATCCGTAAAATAAACTTTAAATTTAACTTTATATACTTTTTCTGGAATAAAGATTGGCTGACTTGAGTCAATTTTAATCGTTTGATTAAGTACATAATCCGTTAGGTCTACACTTTTCTCAATTACAATTGGAACAGTTTTATTAGTTCTTAAATCTTTTAATTGAAAATTGAGACTAGGCACATAGGCTTCGACTTCAACCATTCCTGTATATTTTTCTGGAAATGGATTGAAAACTGTTAGTAAAATTTGCTCATCTGATCTTATTCGATTGGAAATTGTTCGCATAGTTCGTTCCAATAAATTAGATGCTAAATCGTTAGCTACTTTATAACGATACTCAACATCACGGTTGGTCCAATCGCTATTGCATCCACCAATACTGTCGTGAGCAGCATTTTTAAATAATTGCTTCCAAATCTTCTCCACAACCCCATGTGGGTATTCCATTCCTAATTTTTGACTTATTAATAGAACTGGCTCCAATACATTTACCAAGTAATTTTCAGTTTCATTATTTAGTTGCTTTAAATCGGCGCGAGTTGAGAAGATTGTCTTATGAATTCGACTATGTTTCCCCTGAGTCAATTCACCCGTCCAGGTTGTTAACTCCTCTTCTTTTTCATTTAATTCTTTAAAGAAATTCTCAGGATCTCCCATCACATACTGATTAGAAGAATCAACCTGGTTCATTCTTTTAACTAATTGCGGTAAATTTTCACGAATTGGAGCTTGATCATGGCCATAGGGAGCATATACAACATTAGTATTTGACTCCTCGGCAACAACTTTTTGGAAACGATTTAAATAGTCTAGCATATCCTCCTCTTTTTCTGGTACTCCAAATTCACCTCCGAAATTATAGCCATGTCTGAAGTTGTTAGCTATTACTATGCTACCATCGTCACCTTGCCACTTAAATTGAGTGTCTTTAAAACTTGTATCTGCAATACCTCGCCAAAAAACAACATCTGTAATTCCAAAACTTTGGTAAATTTGTGGCATATTGCCTCCTTGACCAAAGGCATCTGGCACATAACCAATTTGCATAGAATGGCCTAAACTTTTTGCTAATCTTTGACCATACAATAAGTTTCTAACAATTGATTCCTGGCTAACAACTAACTGGTCGGTTTGTGTATACCAAGGTCCTATATAGAGCCTTTTATCAGTTACTAATTTTTTAAATCTATCAATATCTTCTGGATGATAGTCTAAATAATCTTCCGCCAAAGAGCTCTGTGCATCTAAAATATAGGCCGTATACTCTTTATCTTCCTCCAGAACATCCATCACTTCTTTAACATGTTTTAAAAGATAAACTGTCGATCGTGATGTGTTGAAATACCATTCTCTATCCCAGTGTGTATGAGGTATAATATGAATCTTTTTCGACATATAATCTCACTCCTTATAATTAACGCTGATTCAAACTTATAGTTAATTCATCTAGATTTTCTGCTTGTTTTAAAGCTTCAACATAAGAATCATCCATTAATTTAGTAGACAGGTAAGCTAACTGTCTCAAATGTTCATCTTTTTCGTCTCCATCTTTAATAGCTAGTAAAAAAACATATTGCACTGGTTCTTCATCCTCCTGAGACCAAGAAACAGGATATTTCAAACGGGCCATAGCAATTGAATACGATTTAACCGTTCTGCTCTTACCATGAGGAATAGCAATTCCTTTTCCTATATTTGTCGGGATTTCTTTTTCTCGTTTCCATACGCTTTCAATGAATTCATCTAAATTACTAATATTATGTGATTCCAATAAACATTTACTTAAAGATTCAATAACATCCGATGGTTCTGTAGCTACTAAATCATAAATTATATTTTCTTTTGTTATTTCTATGGTTATATTACTCACTACCCTAGCTCCTCTCTAATAATTGTCTTGAATTCCTTGTAGCTTTGAGATTTGATAAGATTGTTGACAGTTGATTCTGAAGAGATTAGAGCATTAAAATCAGAATAGATTTGTGATAAATGTTCTTTTATTTCTTGATTAACCATAAACATAAATACTATATATACTTTATCTTTATCCCATTTAATTCCTGATTCATTCTTATAAACCATTACAGCTGATTGCTTGACATAATGGTAATCACCGTGCGGCATTGCAATTCTTCCTATGGCTGTGGAAGATAATTTTTCACGATTTAACACACTTGTTTTAAAGTCTGCTGAAATGAATTCTTTCTCTTCAGCTTTAGAAATAAGCTTAGCAATAACAGATTCTTGTGTATCTAACTCGGTAGATGAAGTTATAAATAAATCTGAATCTATTAAATCAATAAATCTCACAGTACCTTCACTAGGTTCATTCAAATAACGAGAAATACGTTTAAAATCGTTACCATCCATAATTGGCTTTACATTAATGATTGGAGTATTTGTTTCATTAATAGGAATGGTTGATATAATCGTTACATTCTTATAATTATTTTGCTGGTATTGTGTTAAACCAACTGTATCGATAATATTAATTTGATGGCCAAATTTATTTTTTAACTGCTGCTCTAATAATTTAGCAGTTCCTAGACCACTTCCACATACAATAAGTACATCATTTGTTAAGCTTTGCTTTTTACGTTCAAAAAATGCCTGAATATGAATGGCTACATATGCAATTTCATCCTCTGTAAATGAGAAATCCTTTGACTTGAATAAATGGCGTACAAGTTCCTCGCTTAGTTCAAAAGCATAAAAATATTTCTCTTTAATTTGATTTAAGTACGGATTTCGAATACTCATATGGTTTTTTATACGATTAACTGCTGTTTGTAAATGAATTTCTAAATCTCTGAGTAATTCAGCATCAGGGTTAATCGTCCTAAGATCTTGGTAAATTTTTTGCTGCAAGTCACTATTATTTGCTCGTATATCATCTTTTTTTGGATAGTTAATTTGATTAACATTATTTTGCTGAATCATTTTAATATGTAAATTCAAATAGTATTGTTCTTCATCTGGCATCTCAAGGCCAAATTCATTTTCAACCTTAGTTTTTAATATTATAGTATTATGCTCTAATGGTTCCTTACTATTTATATTTGAAACCAAAAATTTTTTTAACATTCTTTCAACTGCAATACTTGTGTGAATGACTAAGGAAGAGAATTCAAATTCCCCCAAATATAAACTAGTTTCAACAGTAAATTCATTGATAAGTTTGCAAACTCTATCCACAGTTTCTAAATTGACTAAGTCTTCAGCAGCTTTCGATATGCGAAGAGACAGATCCAAATGATTTTTTGGATTTGATTTTGCTACAATTTTATTTTTGTAAGAATTGATTAATGTTGATAATAATTGCCTCTTTCCTTTTTCATTACAATCAATTTTTAAGCCCCGCGCATTTCCTATAATTTCGATATCATATTCAGCTAACTCATCTCTAACTTCTTGAAGTAAGCGCTCAAAGGTGGTGCGACTAACAAATAACTGATCAGAAAGGTATTGAATTGTTAACTCCTCTTCAGCATTTAATAACATTGCTAGTGTTTCTAATTTACGCTTCTCATTCACTTGATAGTCACTAGTTTCACTCCATTGTGAATTTACTATTTTTGACAATTCTCCCTTAATTTGGGCTCCCTGGTAGGGAATCATTTCAATTTGAATATCATAGCCTTTCTCCTTGAATTGTTGATTAACATCATCAATTAGACTGCTTACTTTATATCGCGAAAGATTTAATTCTCTGGACAAATCACTATAAGTTAAATGCCTATTATCTAAAATTAGTTCGATGAGTTTTTCAGATTGATTCACATCTCATCCCCTCCTAAACCTTTCATACTTATTATACTTTAGGAAGATTTTTTGAAAACGCCAACTATTTTAAAACGCTTTCAATTCTATGAGGTACCTATTAATAAAATAAAAAACGCCTTGGAGCAGTTTATTCAACTGCCTCGAGGCGTCTTGATAAATCCACATTATTGTTATTGGTTAATTTGTTTAAAAGCTTCTGTTTGAGCTTTAATGCTTCGTTCTGAAGCTAAGCGTTCGATACTTGAAGCTCCAAAGAAACCAACAATACCATCTACACGATCGATAATATACTTAGCATCATTTGGTTCTGCAATTGGACCACCATGACAAATGACTAAAATATCTGGATTGACTGATCGGCCGGCATTCACAATTTCTTGAATTCGCTCAACACAATCATCGAGTGTAAGAGCCGTTTGAGCTCCGATATTACCTTTCGTCGTCAAGCCCATATGAGCGACCAAGAGATCTGCTCCAGCCTCTGTCATTTGTTTAGCCTGGTCAGCATCAAATACGTAAGGCGTCGTTAGCATATCCAGTTCATGAGCTTTTCGAATCATTTCAACTTCTAGATCATAACCCATTCCAGTCTCTTCTAAGTTTTGACGGAAGGTGCCATCGATTAAGCCGACCGTTGGGAAATTCTGCACTCCGGCGAAGCCTTGAGCTTTCAATTCTTTCAGGAAAACATCCATTACACGGAAAGGGTCAGTTCCGTTAACGCCAGCTAACACTGGAGTATTCTTCACTACTGGGAGAACTTCATGTCCCATTTCTTGGACAATTGCATTAGCATCACCGTAAGCCAATAGACCAGCTAATGAGCCTCGGCCGGCCATACGGTAACGGCCTGAGTTATAGATAATGAGGAGATCTGCTCCACCAGCTTCACTGCTCTTAGCAGTAATCCCTGTTCCTGCACCGACTCCCAGTAAGACATGCCCCTCTTCAACTTGTTGTTTAAATTGTTTTAATAAAACTCCTCTTGATTGTGTCATGAGTATTTACCTTCCTTTTCTATATTTTTAATGAGTTCATCTACGGCAGATTTAGCAAATGCTTCATCATTAATATGCAAGTCTTTTTCTATAATCGCAACATCTGTTCCAGACAGTTCTTCCTTTATTGTATCCATGACTAGTTGATCAACTTCAGGATTATAAAATTCCTTACCTACTTCATCTAGCCCTGAGAAACCTTTTTTAGGAAATAGAATGCTCGTTTCCTTGCCTGCACTTTTAAGTTTCTGAGCGATTATTCCAGCAATATCCTTAGCCTCTTCTTTGGTCACTCGCATCAGAGTTACTGTCGGATTATGTTCATAGAATAAACGATTTGAAAATTCTTTAGGTACAGTTTCCTTGGGTCCAAAGTTGACCATATCCAGAGCCCCTAGAGATACGACTTGAGGTACTTTCTTGGAAACGGCTGCTTCTAAGCGGTGGGGACCTGCATTCAAAACGCCGCCTACGACTTCATCACACCATTCGGTTGTTGTCAAGTCAAGAACGCCATCGAAATAATTTTCAGAAATCAAACGCTCCATTGTTCGCCCGCCGCTACCTGTCGCATGGAAAACAATCGTCTCATAACCTCTTAATTCAAGTTCTTTTTCAGCATATTTAATAGCTGGTGTGGTCAAGCCAAACATACTAGCAGCAATCAGCGGTTTATTATCCTTTTTCGCTTTGTAGTCATAACTTAACATACCAACCGTGGCATGAATCGCATTTGAGAAGATATGCCTCGAAATGTCATTCAAGCCCTCAACATCAACAATTGAAGGAAACATCACAATATCACTAGTCCCTACATATTGACTAACATTTCCGCTAGCCATTGTAGATACCATCACTTTAGGAACACCAATTGGTAGTTGACGCATACCCGCTGTAGCAATGGAAGAACCGCCAGATCCTCCAAGGGCAATTACACCATCAAATTTTCCTTCTTGATAGAGTTGCGGAAGAATTTTTTCCAGTCCTTGACTAAGAACTTTGGTTGCTTTAGCTCGGTTTCTATCTTTTGCTATTTGTTCAATATCTTCATTGACTGCTCGTGCAATCTCTTTATTATTCACCTCAACTTCTAATTCTGATTCAAAAACACCAATATGAATCAAATAGGTCTTTAAGCCTAGTACTTCAAATTCTTCTTTTACAAAACTAAATTCGCGTGCTTTTGTGTCAAAAGTTCCAACAATGGCAACTGTTTTATCCATAATTGTCACCTCATAAATTATTAGTTATCGATAACTTACAAGGCTATGATACCGTTTACAAAATCAATTATACATGTCTTTAGATAACTAGTCCTTGTCTTTATATGACTTACGATAAAAACTTGGTGATTGCCCGTAATATTTTTTAAACAGTTTACTAAAATGACTGTAGTTAGGGTAACCGACTTGTTGTGCTACTTCTTTAAGGGGGAGAACCGAGCGGCGGAGTAATTTTTTACTCAAATTCAATCGATAATTAACTACATATTCCGTAAAACTTATTCCAATCTCCTTCTTAAATAAGCGTGAGAGATAAGCAGTAGATAAATGCAACAAATTAGCTAATTCAGATAAGGAAATCTCCGATGCGTAATGCTCATCAATAAAGCTCTTTATAAAGCGGATATAGTCCGATGGTTCCATCGTATCATCTGTTAGATTCATTAAATAATTACGGGTCTCTTCATTACGAAATTCATTCACTAGATACTTAAAACTATGTTCAGAAGGTATCCGTTCAAAGACTGATCCCCCAATATATCCATCCACGTAAGGATTATTATTAAAAATAAAATGAGTATCTGGCGCATTATCAATTGGTCCACCGTATATCATAAAAAAATGATTGCTTTGTTTGTTGATACGTTTGAAAGTATTTAAGACGAAACGATGGGTAGATTGTAATGAAGATATCTTCTTGGCACCTAGAGAGCCTCCAGTTGTCAATCCAAGATGCAAGCATAGGATATCAGGGCTAATTTTCTGCATAGTCAGCGCTTCTTCAAGAGTATGGACAAAGGCCACGGTAAAAAGGCCTTTCTTTTTGGCTGCTTCTAATAACTTGACCTCGGTCATGAAGCCTAACTCCCGACTCTCTAAGGCTGAACGAAAACGACCATCAATTAAAGTGACCGTAGGATAATTCGTGATACCTGCGACTCCTCCATCTATTAGATCATCCATGTACTGGTCCAGATCAATCGTTGGATCACTAGCAAATAGGCCTAATATCAATGGACTTGCCAAGTTGCGTGGCCAAATTTCATGCTGGTAGAGCTTTAGAACCTCCTCGTTACTATTAGATGAAGACAAGTAGGCTCCGTAAGAACTAACACCTCTTTGACGGTAAATTCCTGAGCTTAAAATAAGCAAAAAATCGACATCACTCTCTTCTGCATTCTTAGCGGTTAACCCTGATCCCACTGAAGCACCAATTAAATATTCATGATTATCTCTTTTGCGCTCAAGACTTTTGAGAATATCGTGTCGCTTCATAGCCCTCTCCCTCCAAATGAATTTATTTTATTATAGCATTAGACATTCAAAGGTGAAATCTCTTGTCCTAGCAAGTACTTTAGCATTCCAATCCAAACTAATTCCCCCTTTACACATTCCACACACAATCTTAACCCAATCTCAACACGCCTCTGCTATATTTGAATTAGAATACCACACTTATATTTTACGAGGAGGTCAGCCATGCATACGCCCAAAATTTTCTGCACCAAGTCTAGCCGCTTTCTCTTATCCTTGATGGCTTCTGGAGCAATCTTCGTCGCTGCTAATGTGGTCCAAGCATCTGAGCTTTCCACGAACCCGAATTCGAGTGAAAGCCAACCAACAAGCACTCTTAGCCCCGAGACCGAACCTAGCAGTCTACCTGTTTCTTCTACGCAAGCAGCTGGTCAGATCATAGACGATCCAGCTATTCCGAGCCAGGGGCGCTGGACCAGTGGGGAAGTCCATGTCCACACCACTTCTTCCAATGATGCGAATGCTTCTTATAATGAATTTGAGAATATTTTAAATGCAGCCTATCGAGAAGATGTGGACCAGATTCCTAGTGCGGGTCAGGCGACGCTTGACCACAATAGCGGTTTTGATTATTTAATGGTGGCGGATCACCTGCGCAAGTCTTCCCGGAATCCTCAGGGTCAGGAAGAAGTCACACCACAGTACAAGGTCATTGAACAGCAGGTTGACCAATTTAACCAACTTAAAGAACAGGGCACATATAAGGGTAAGATCTTCTATTCAGGTTTTGAATGGGATATGTTCCAGTTCGACCACGGCACTGTAGGTATCATTGAAGCTGGGACCAACCGCGTGCCGATTGAAGCCATTCAAGAATTTGAGTGGAAGTTTGCCTATGACACGCCTACTGAGATCTTTAATGACAATGAGCGAGACAAATTCGGTGAACGCCAAAATGAGAAGGCAGATATCAATAACACCTTCAAAGGACTCCACTGGCTGCAAGAGAATTATCCGAAATCTATTGTAATCGCCAACCACCCTTCCCGCCATGCTGAGGGGAAGGGCGAAGTGCGAATTGAACACCTGCGCAAGATGCATGATACCGCACCCGATGTCTTTATCGGTCTTGAAGGCATGCCGGGTAACCAGCTAGGCTATGACCGGGCAGAACTCCCGAATGGTTATACCCTAGGCGGTGCTGATAAGATGATTGCCGAAGTTGGTGGGGTATGGGACGCTCTTCTAGGAGAAGGACGTCATCTCTATAATTTCGCTAATTCGGACTTCCACTTTAAGGTCAGCGATAACCGCATCTATAGTTCGGGCTACTGGCCAAGCGAGTATTCACGCACCTATACTTATGTAGAGGGCGATACTTTCGAAGATGTCGCCGATGGCATGCGGGCTGGTCAATCCTTCAGTGTTTATGGTGACCTCATCACGGGACTCGATTTTACCATTGAGCAGGGCAACAAAATTGCTGATATGGGTGGTGACCTAAATGCTATCAAGGGTCAGGATGCTAAACTTGTCATCCGTTTTAGAGAGGGCGACTTTAACAATTACCAGCCCATTAGCCCTGACCACCAGTCCAAGCTAAGCAACCAGCCCCACTTAGACCACATCGATGTCATTTCTGGACGCATCCTAGGGCCAAACGCTGACGTCACCCAGGCGACTAATCCAAGCACTGAGGTCATCTATCGCATCACCCGCGACCAATTTGGTAAGAAAGATACAGAGGGCTTCTATACAGTTACTCTTCCCATCCAGGTAGACCAAGACCGCTACTACCGGCTGCGTGGGACCAACCATGGCTTGAACGTGCCCGGTGAAACGGATGCTGAAGGGAATCCACTCCCCGACTACCATTTGACCAAGCCTCAAAAAGAGGAGGGTGAATTGGATGCTTCCTATGTTGAACGCATGGCTGCCCACCTGAACGAAGTCAACGATCGAAACTATAGCGACTTATGGTTCTACTCCAACCCTATCTTTGTTTGGGCTGTAGCGGTTAAGTCGCAACCTAAACCCATCACTCCCCTACCAGGTCAGCCTAGCTCAGACCCTACTAGAAAGCCTAGTCCTTCTCCAGTAAAAACTGAGAATCAAGCTTCTAATCCTGTGACTCCAAATCTGAACAAAGATGGTCAAGAGCCGGTCATTGAGACTATACATTCTAAAGCTAAACATGGAGTGAAAGCCTCCGAAAAATGTCAGCTTCAGCCTGTCCAAAATTCGACTAGTGCAAGCTCAGATTCAAGCCAAACAAGCTCTCATTCTAAGCATCAGTCAACTAAAGCAGCCAAAGCTAATAAAGCAAACTCTACCCAGTCCAAACTCCCTCAAACAGGCGCCAATACCCTAGCTGGACTCGGCCTCAGTTTGATTACGCTAGGTAGCTTATTGAGTTTCAGAAGCAAGAAATCCTAATTTCCTTCATAATTTATAGCCAAAATAAAAATCCAGCAGCTTCACTGATTTCTCCGTGGAAGCTGCTGGATTGATTGTTTTTTTATTCCTTATAAAATAAAATTAGCATTATTTTCAGGCTTTAAATAAAACTAGTATTAAAAATTTTCCTGCTATTTCTCCTAGTGAGCAGGAGTGGAGCTTGAAAGTGATCGTTAGCCGTGATCCAGCAAGCGAAGCGAATTACGTATCGTAGGCGGAGCCATACGAGACGTTTGAGTCTCGCTAGGTGAGGGACCTTGGCCCGAACCGGTGCCACGGCTCTTTAACGATCACTTTCAAGACGGAACGCATGCTCACCAATACAATTCACTAAATATTTTTTCATTTAATAAAACCCTATCCCCTAAAATAATCCAACAAATGCTGCCAGACCTCGCCGTCAAAGACCTTAAGGAAGAAATAGTCGCTGACCAGGCCATAGCCTAGCATGAGGCCGATAAGAAAGAGGCAGACCAGGGCCAGGAGATAGAGGCCCCAGCGCTGCCAGGTCCTCAGGCCGCGCCTTGATTTCGCCATAGGACCACCTAGTCGAAGAAGTCGCTGGCTGGCCGGCTTTGCAATTCGTCGGCGTCAATCCGCTTGATATCCGCCCCCAAGGCTTGAAGCTTATCTTCCAAGTGGTGGTAGCCCCGGTCCAGGTACTGCAATTGAGAGACAACAGTCGTGCCTTCTGCCACCAGACCCGCGATAATCAAGGCTGCAGCGGCTCTCAGGTCGGTCGCTTGGACACTGGCAGCTTGGAGTTGACTAGGGCCTTCGAAGCTCACGGTATCGCCGTGGATCTTGAATTGGGCATCCATACGGCGGAGTTCTTCCAGGTGCATGAAGCGGTTCTCGAAGACCGTCTCTTCCATAACCGAACCACCTTCTGCACGAATTTGGGCGATGGTAAAGGGCGCCTGGAGGTCGGTTGGGAAGCCGGGATAAGGCAGGGTTTTGACATTTGTTGCCTTCAACTGGCCTTCTGATTTCACCAGGACAGCGTCCATTTCTTCCACGATTTCGACTCCCATTTCTCGTAACTTGGAGATCAGAGGCAAGTTGTGTTCGACCAGAGCATCCTTGACCAGGACCTCGCCCCCGGCAACGGCAGTGGCTAGGATAAAGGTTCCGGCTTCAATCCGGTCGGGGATGACGCAGTGGTCGGTCCCGTGCATGGATTCGACACCCGTAATCTTAATGGTATCGGTCCCGGCGCCCTGGACTTGGGCTCCCATCCGGTTGAGGTAGTTGGCTAAGTCGACGATTTCTGGTTCCTTGGCCACATTTTCAATCGTGGTGACTCCTTCGGCCAGGACGGCGGCCATCATGATGTTTTCGGTCGCACCGACGCTGGGGAAGTCCAGATATATATCAGTCCCCACAAGCTGGTCGGCCCGGGCTTCAACATAGCCATTGGTCATGGTGACCTCAGCTCCCAAGGCTTCAAAGCCCTTGATATGGAGGTCGATCGGCCGCGAGCCAATGGCACAGCCACCTGGCATAGCGACCTTGACATGGCCAAAACGGGCCAGGAGCGGACCCATGACTACAACGGAAGCACGCATCTTGCAGACCAGTTCAAAGGGCGTTTCGGTCCTTAACTGGCCTTCTGAGACCACTTCAATTTGTTGCTTGGCTTCGTCAAAGTGGACTTCTGCGTCCAAGTAAGCCAGCACTTCTTTCATAATATAGACGTCCGATAAGAGCGGAACGTTGTTGATTAAATTTTTCCCTTCAGAGGCTAAGAGGGTCGCAGCTAAAATCGGTAGGACCGCATTCTTGGCCCCATCAACCTTGACCTCTCCCTGGAGGGTCTTGCCTCCCCGCACAATTATATTCTCCATGTAACTGGAAACACCACCTTCATCAGTATTCAATTAACTATTATACACAAAAAAATCCAAGTGATAAAGTCTCCCCACTTCTAGTGAGGGACTGACTTGGATTTTTGTATGCGGCTGGCTTAGAGGGTCCCGAAGAGACGGTCACCAGCGTCACCGAGGCCCGGAACAATATAGCCATGTTCATTTAGTTTTTCGTCCAGAGCGGCTGTATAGATGTCGACTTCTGGATACTTGTCTTGAATAGCCTTAACCCCTTCTGGTGCGGAAACCAGGCAGACAAAGTCAATGTGGGCAGGGTCCACATCGCGTTTCACCAAGGAGTCGATAGCCATAAGGGCTGAGCCCCCAGTTGCGAGCATGGGGTCGACAATAATCACTTGGCGCTCTTCAATGTCATTAGGCATCTTGAAGAAGTATTCTTGGGGTTCCAAGGTTTCTTCATCACGGAACATGCCAATATGGCCCACCTTAGCAGCTGGTACCAGGGTGAGGATCCCATCAACCATACCCAAACCAGCTCTCAGGATCGGTGCGATAGCGACTTTTTTACCGGTGATCATTTTTTGTTTGGTCATAGCAACTGGTGTTTCGACTTCCACTTCTTCAAGTGGTAGACTGCGGGTGACTTCATAGCCGAGGAAGACCGTAATCTCATTGACAAGTTCACGGAAACCCTTGCTCCCTAAGTTCTTATCCCGTAACAAGGTCATCTTATGTTGGACCAATGGATGATCAATCACGTGTAATTTTCCCATTTTTTGCCTCCAATATTTAGATTCGTAGTCAAACTTCTCTACTTACTTTACCACTAATTCAGCTAATTGCAAAGAGAAATAGCTGTTTAGTCGATGAAAAGCTCAGCCTAGGCAAAGACCTGGCTGCTGGCCTTGAGCAGGCGGTTCTGGTAGCCTGCTGAGGCTTCGCCCGCGTCGATCCATTCCACGAGGATCAGGTCAATATCCTGGCTGTCATCGGCTTTCCGCAAGGCGTCGAAAAGGCGCTGGGTAGCAGTCTCCAGGCTTGGGCCCAAGGAATAGGTCTGGGCGACAGGAGGCAGGCCAGCCAAGCTAGCCTCCTGTCCGGCGCAGAAGATGGCCTTATCAGTATTAGCTTGAATGACTTCCGCCATCCGCTCAGCCGCCACGGCATAAACCGTCTCATGGGGGCTGTAGTGGCGGTACTTCATCCCGGGTGCCTTGGGTTGTTGGTCAGCTTCCACCGTTAATTGGTCGGGGTAAGATACCTCAGGCCCATCAAGAACCGTCTCGATCTCGCCCCTAGAGATATGGCCTGGGCGCAGGATAAAGAGGCCGCGCGGGTCTGACAGATCGAGGACCGTAGACTCAACCCCGATTCGAGTGGGTTGGCTAGCTAGGATACCCGCAATCTTCCCGTCGAAGTCGTGGCGGACATGGTCTAGCTTGGTCGGACTAGGCTTCCCTGACAGGTTGGCAGAAGGCCCCACAAGCGGAAAGCCCACCGCTTCGATTAACTCTAGGGTCAAGGGATGGTCCGGCATCCTGAGCCCTACCGTATCCAAGCCACCCGTCACTGTAGGGGCGAAGACCCCTTCCTTGACGGGCAGGATTAGAGTCAAAGGACCTGGCCAGAAAGCCTCCTGGAGTTTTTTCACCCAGCTTACTTGGTCAGGGGTCAGGTCTCTCACATAGGCGAAGAGGTCTTCCTTGTGGGCCAGGTGGACAATCAGGGGATTATCGCTCGGCCGTCCTTTGACTTGGTAGACGGATTGGACGGCTTGGTCGTTATTGGCGATGGCGCCGAGACCAAAGACCGTCTCTGTGGGAAAAGCCACCAGTTGGCCATCCCGTAATTGCTGGGCCGCTTCGTCAATACGGTCACTCTGATAAATTTCCGTCATCTTCTCGCTCTCCTTCCTTGGACACCACCAGAAAGCGGTCGTGCCCGGCAAAATCTTCTTCAATACGGTAGTGGTAATTATGCGGCAAGTGAGTCTGGCAGTAAGCTAGGAGCTGGTCGCCTTGGCGGTAGCCGATTTCTGCGATGAAACTGCCGCCTGGTCTGAGATAGGCATCCAGGTCATCGATAAGTCGGTAGTAGATAGCATAGCCCTCTTCTTCAGCAAAGAGCGCTAGGTCGGGTTCATAGCGCTGGACATCTTCCGCTACTTCATCTATCTCCTGGCGACCAATATAGGGCGGATTGGACACGATCAGGTCAAAAGTCTGCCCCTGGATGGCCTGGTAGAGGTCGCCCTGGGCCAATTGGATATCTGCTTGAAGGGCTTGGGCATTGTCCCTGGCCACGGCCAAAGCCTCTTCTGACAGGTCAGTCGCTGTGATTTGCAGGTCGGGGCATTCCTTCTTCAGAGTCAGGGCAATGGCTCCCGTCCCTGTTCCAATATCGACGACCTGGGCCTGACGGGGAAGCTCTCCCTTAGCAAGCAAGTCTTTCACCCGGTCCACCAAGAGTTCAGTCTCCTGGCGGGGAATCAGGGTGGCCGGCGTCACCTTAAACTTGTAGCGGTAGAAGTAGGCCTCCCCCAGAAGATACTGGTAGGGATAATGGTCCTTGGCAATACGCTGGATGCCCGCTTCATAAGCTGCGTAGTCTTCCACTGACATGCTTTGGAATTGGTATCGGTACCAGTCGTTGGGCTCCCAATCCATCAGCCCTAGGAGATAGTGGTAGGCAATGGCCTCCTCACAGCCCCGGTCGCTTAAAAAAGAAGAAGCCCCTAAGAGAGCTTCTCGGTAGGAGCCGTTAAATACTTTGTTCATTGAGTTCCTCTAATTTCTGAGCCTGGTCAGCCAAGATGAGGGCATTGATAATTTCTTCCAGTTCACCTTGCATGATCCGGTCCAATTTTTGGATGGTCAGGTTGATCCGGTGGTCGGTGACCCGGTTTTGGGGGTAGTTATAGGTCCGGATCCGTTCCGACCGGTCCCCTGTCCCTACCAGGTTCTTCCGCTTGCTGTCGTATTCACTCTGTTGTTCCGCTTGGACATGTTCATAGACCCGGGACCGTAAGATCAGCATAGCTTTCTCCCGGTTCTGTTGCTGGGACCGTTGATCTTGCATGGCCACTACAATCCCAGTTGGAATGTGGGTCAGACGGACAGCGGAAGCCGTCTTGTTGACGTGCTGGCCCCCAGCCCCTGAGGCATGGTAGATGTCGGTCCGGATATCGTTGGCATCGATTTCGAAGTCTAGGTCTTCCAATTCTGGCATCACGCCGACTGTCGCTGTTGAGGTATGGACCCGGCCCTGGGATTCGGTCTTGGGTACCCGTTGGACACGGTGGGCCCCACTCTCGTATTTGAGCTTGGAATAGACCTTGTCGCCAGTAATTTGGAGGATAATTTCCTTGTAGCCGCCGATGTCATTGCTATGGGCTTCGACCACGGAGATCCGCCAGCCCTGGCTCTCCGCATAGCGAGAGTACATTTCATAGAGGTCAGCCGCAAAGAGCTGGGCCTCATCCCCACCTGCTGCCCCGCGGATTTCCATGATAATGTTCTTGTCATCATTAGGATCGCTCGGCAGCATGAGGACACGGATTTCTTCTTCTAATTGGTCGCGCTCTTCCTTGAGCTCTTTCAGTTCTTCCTTGGCCATTTCTAAGAGTTCTTCATCTGATTCATCAGCCAGGATTTCTTCGGCCCCTTCAATTTGGTCCACGACATCCTTATAATGTCTGAAGGCCTCAACTTTAGGTCGGAGGTCAGCTTCTTCCTTGGATAGGTCGCGGAAGCGCTTGGCATCATTGATGACATCGGGGTCGCTCAATAACTCGGCCAATTCCTGGTAACGGTTGATAAAAGTATCAATTTGATCTAATAGCATGCAATCTTCACTCTCTTTTCCTTTTATACTCGCTTAGCAATCTTACCGTCCTGCATGGGCGGTTGCTTGTAGTGTTTACGGCAAACGGGATAGTAGGATTCATTTCCCCCAATTTGCACCTGGTCGCCATCATAGCAAGGCACCTCATTATGGACCCGCATATTCATGATCGCCTTCTTCTCGCAGAACCAGCAGATGGTCTTCACTTCTTCAATCTTATCCGCCACTAGCAAGAGCCGTTCTGAACCGGTGAAGAGATGGTATTGAAAATCATTCTTCAAGCCAAAAGCCATGACCGGGATATTCAAGTCGTCGACGATCTGGGCGCACTGGTCGATATGGTCAGCGCTCAAGAACTGGCTCTCATCGATAAGGACACAGAAAACACGCTCTGCCTGGTTTTCCCGAGCAACATAGTCATAAATATTTAAGGTTCCATCAATCGCCACAGCAGGCCGCTCATGACCCACCCGGCTGGCAATCACGCCCTGGCCGGACCGGGTATCCACGGCGCTCGTCATCACGATCACCCGCTTAGCCTGTTCTTCATAATTGTGGGCCACCTTGAGAATTTCAATCGATTTCCCACTGTTCATTGCTCCATAGCGAAAATATAATTGTGCCAAAATACCACCTATTCCTTCCCGACTATTCACTTAGTCAGATAAATACCTTATTAATCATACTTGGCAGTCGGCACTTAGTCAATATTTGCCCCCAAGTTCTTGGCAGAAGATGGGAAGTTCGAACGCTTAAATTATAACATGTTTGCATAAATTTATACATTTAGGCCCTTCAAATTATGGTATCATAGGGAGCAGACAGGGTCCAAAACCCGATGAAGTGGAGTAAGAACAAAGCGCTCTGGTTCACACCCTAGTTGGGTTCGGTCTGGCAGCTTTCCTGTCACTTCATAAGTCTCCGCCGCAGTCTGTTAGACTGCTCTGCTGACTTGTTCCAGTGAAGGAAAGCTAAAACGCCAGCCTTCATACCCTTTACAGTCGGGTTCGAGGATGCATAAAGGGCTCCTCTTCGCAAAAGCCCGTCGAAGGCTTTCAGCCTTCTCTGGTTTTTTACTCCAGAGGTCCCTTTCTCCCGCATCCTCTCACACCCTTTAAATTAGAAAGGAATTTATCCATGCGTTTGAAAACTCAATTGGCGGCTTTGGCTGGCCGGGCTTCTTACTGGGGGCTCCATACCTTTACTAAAGGGGGATCGAGTTTGCCTGGTAAGATTGCCAAGAAAGTCGATCCGGATGTCTTACAGGAGCTAGCTAAGGACTACCGCATTGTGCTGATTACAGGAACCAATGGCAAGACGGTGACGACTGCTTTAGCGGTCAATATCCTCAAGCAAGTCTACCCCCATGTCTTGACCAATCCTACTGGGTCCAATATGATCCAGGGCATTACGTCGACCTTCGTGAGCCAGGCTTCGACCAAGTCAGGCCAAGACAAAATTGCTATTCTCGAAGTGGATGAGGCCAGCCTGCGCCATGTCACCGCCCAAGTGACACCTGAATTAATTGTTGCGACCAATATTTTCCGCGACCAGATGGACCGTTACGGCGAGATCTATACCACTTACGACTTGATCTTAGAAGGGGCCGCTAAGACGCCTCAAGCCCGCCTGCTCTTGAACGGGGACGCCCCTATTTTTTCTTCTAAAGAGACAGCTAATGAACGAGCCTACTTCGGCTTCGCTAATGGAAATAAGGAAGAAGACTTCCTAGCCCACTACAATACCGATGGGGTGATCTGCCCTAAATGTGAACAGATCCTCCACTATCATATGATTACTTATTCCAATCTGGGTGACTTCTACTGCCCGAATTGCGGCTTCCAACGCCCCGAGCTCCAGCATGCGGTGACGGCTATCCACGACCTGACCCCAGACCAGGCTAGCTTCGCGATTGACGGCGAGGACTACACCATTCCCGTGGCCGGACTCTACAATGTCTACAATGCCCTAGCCGCCTATTCCGTGGCCAAGCACTTTGGCCTCGACCACTTGACCATTAAGCGCGGCCTAGCCTCTGCCCAACGGATCTTCGGTCGGCAAGAAACGATCCAGATTGAAGACAAAGAGGTCCGGATCAACCTGATCAAGAACCCCGTTGGCCTCAACCAAATCATTGAACTGATCAAGCTCGAAAAAGATGATTTTGACCTCATCTCCATCCTCAACGACCAGCCGGCTGATGGCCAAGACATTTCTTGGATCTGGGACGGCAACTTCGAGGACCTAGCCCAACTCGACAAGGTTCAAGACACCGCCTATGCCGGCATGCGGGCCACTGACTTGAAACAGCGCCTGGTAGTAGCTGGCTTTGACAAGGACCAGCTAGACCCGGTTGAAGACGCGGTCAGTCTCATTAAATACATTAAAGAATCACAGTCACAGAAAGTTTATATCTTAGCCACCTATACCGCCATGCTCGAACTCAGACGGGCCCTGGCTGCGGAGGGCTATGTGAAGGAGCGGATGCAAGCATGACCCTCAGAATCTGCCATCTCTACGGCAACTTGATGAATACCTACGGCGACAATGGCAACCTCCTCATGCTCCAATATATGGCCAAGGAGAAGGGAGAAGCAGTTAAAACCGACCTCGTCTCCCTCAATGATCCTTTCGATCCCGAAGCCTATGACCTGGTCTTCTTCGGCGGCGGCCAGGACTATGAACAATCTTTGGTAGCTAAGGATATCCAAACAAAAAAAGCGCCCCTGACCCAATACATTGAATCAGGCGGCGTCCTTGTGGGCATCTGTGGCGGCTTCCAGCTTCTGGGCCACTACTATATCAATGCCCAACACGAGCGTTTGGAAGGCTTAGGAGCGATTGACTACTATACCGAAACCGAAGCCAACCGTCTGATTGGAGACATCGAGATCTACAATGAACGCTTTGACCTGACCCTTAAAGGCTATGAAAATCACGCCGGCCGCACCTATCTGGGTCCTGGCGTCCAAGCCCTGGGCCAAGTCAAAAACGGTTTCGGCAATAACGGCCAGGACCAAACAGAAGGCTGCCTCTACAAGAACACCTTCTGCTCCTACTTCCACGGCCCCCTCCTCGTCCGCAATCCCAAGCTGGCAGAGATCATCATCGACCTCGCCCGGAAAGTGGACTAAAAATAAAAGCCTATAAAAAATCTCTTTACCCACTGGACTTTAAAAAACAATAATATTTTTTCCACTAAAAAGAGGCTGGATACTTGTCCAGCCTCCTTTATATTTAAATCCAAAATTCAAAAGCAAAACGGATGCTCACCAGCACAATTCAAATTAGAACAAGTTTTTTTAGAGGATTTTATTCATCCGAATCCCATTCAGCCAGCAGGTCTTCCTCATAGAGCCCTGAAACTTTGCGGTACCACTTGAAGAAGTAGGTAAAGATCAGTTTGAGGATGGCGTAGCTTGGAATGATAATAATAATCCCGATAATGCCGAAAAGTTTCCCCCCAGCGATCAAGAGCAACATAATGGTAACGGGATGGATGTCCAAGTTGGAACCCAGGATGTGGGGCGAAATCACCCGGCCTTCGATGGTCTGCTCGATCATGAAGACGACGAGGACTTTGACCACCATGATAGGCCCTTGGACAAGAGCGATAATAACCGCTGGGATCATGGCTAAGAAAGAACCCAGGTAAGGGATCAAGTTTAGGAAGCCCGCCAAGACACCGAGAATAATCCCGTACTGAAGGCCAATAATCGAATAGCCCAGCATAAACATAATGGCTACCGAGATGCCGACCATAATCTGCCCACGCACATAGGCTGAGACTTGTTGGTTCATCTCAAAGAGCAGCTGCATGGTCGACGAGCGAATCGGATTAGGCACCACCAAGGCCAGGTTTTGTTTCAACTTGGGCCCGTCCTTTAACATGTAGAAGAGGATAAAGGGCGCCGTTACAATGGCCAGGATGAAGTTGGACAGGACGCCCACAATAGACCCGATAGAATCAATGGCCGAATTAAAAATCGTCGACCAATTAATGGAATTGCCCTGGATGAAGTTGAGCCCCCAGTCGTTCAAGAGATTGACCCCTTCTTCAAACAAGGGATTGTGGTAGAATCGCTGCAAGGGCTGGTCATAGCTTGAGATCAGCTCATCCCAGTTGGATACTAGAGACTGGGACTGGGCAAAGAAGACAGGCGTCAGATAGGTCAGGATCAAGACTGCTATCCCCATCAAGACGAGGACCAGGATAGCCCCCCACTGCCGCTTGACGCCCCGCTTTTCCAAGCGGTTGACGATAGGCACGGTCAGGTAATAGAGGATGGCTGCTAAGATAATGGGCAAGGCAATCACGCTCACGAAATCTAAGACGGGATGGAATAAGTGGGCAATCCGACTAAAGATCAATAGGAATAAGGCAATTAAGATGAGTACAAGCAGCAATTGAAGCCAGCGATTGCTCAAGAAAGACCGGAAGGAATGGTAGTTAATCTTCTGCAGTTGGTCGCTTCGTTCTTGCCAGTACTGGTTCATTTTATCATTTGGGTTTCGCTTATCAGTCATCGAACTCCCCCTCTAGGAATAATTTACTTTTATTGCTTAAGTATACAATATATTTTGTTTTTGGCCTAACCCAGGTCCTGAACTTATAGTAAAATTAATATGAAAGGTGGATTAACATGGACCAATTTTATCTTGGGGCCTATACCGATGGCTCCAATACGGGCATCCACAGCCTGAGCGTGGACCCTAACTTAGACCAGCCGCTTAAAGTCGATCGCCTCATAGAAGAGGCCGACCCCTGCTACTTCTGTCTGTCAGCCGACCAGAAGTCGCTCTTCACTCTGTCCAATGCAGGGTCAGAGCCGGGTGTTAGCTACTACCGTTGGACGGGTGAAGGCTACCAGCTCGCAGACCGCTTAGCTTTTCTCGAAGAGCCAGCCTGCTATGTGAGCCTGAGCACAGATGAGCACTATGTCCTCTGCGCCTCCTACCGACAAGCTAGTCTTATCTTAATCAAAGTCCAGGCAAATGGCAAACTCGAGCTAACGGATATTGTCCAGCGCACCGGCTCAGGGCCCCATCCCAACCAGGACCGACCCCACTGCCATTACTTCAAACAGTACCGGGACAGCCCCTACTTCCTAGCCTGCGACCTAGGGACGGATGAAGTCCTTAGCTACCGCATCCAGGAAGACAAGCTCCAGCTGGTCGATACTCTCGCTATCCCAGCCGGCTCAGGCCCCCGCCACCTGGTCGCCCATCCCACGCTCCCCTATGTCTATGTCCTGAGCGAACTCTCTTATACGGTAGATGTGGTCCAGATCGATGAGACGACCAGCCAGCTAACAGCTCTCGGCCGCTACCAGACCCTGGATCAAGCCCCCCAAGCCTTCAACTCCAGCGCTGCTATCCGGATTTCTTCCGACGGTCGCTTCCTCTACTGCTCCAACCGAGGAGAAAACACTTTGACAGTCTTTGCCCTGAGTAGAGATGGTCGAAGCCTGGACCGCATCCAAGTCATTGCCAGCCAGGGCGACTTTCCTCGGGACTTCAACCTATCTCCCGATGAATCCTATCTCCTGGTGGCCCACCAAAACGATGGCCACTTGCGCCTCTTCGACCGCGATCCCGAAACTGGCCTTCTAACAGCTAAAGACTTCGACTACCAGCTCGACCAGGTCGTCTGTGTCCAAAGTATTTCTTAAATTTTCTTCAAATTTAGGTCAGAAGCCCGTGGTAGAGGCGAAACTTTGTTATATTGGAAGCTGCTTATTTAAGCGCTAAGAAGTAACTCACAGAAAGGAAAAGCTGTCTATGCTTGAACTCTTAAAAATTATCTTAATTGGCCTGATTGAGGGCATCACCGAATGGCTGCCCATCTCGAGTACCGGCCATATGATCCTCGTGGAGGAATTCGTCCAACTCCAAGTCCGCCCCGAATTCTGGGACATCTTTATCGTTGTCATCCAGCTCGGCGCTATCTTGGCAGTCATTTGGATTTACTTTAACCGACTCAACCCCTTCTCCCCGCAAAAAACTAAGGAAGAAAAACGAGAAACCTGGGAGACCTGGTTTAAAGTAGCGGTTGGCTGTATCCCTGCCGCCGTCCTCGGTCTCTTGATCGATGACTGGATGGAAGCCCACCTGATGAACTGGTTGGTCGTGGCCCTGGCTCTAATTATCTACGGTATCGCCTTTATCCTGGTAGAAAATTACAACAAGACCCGGACCAGCCAAGTCAACAGCATGCGCGAACTCTCCTACCGACGGGCCTTTGAAATCGGCCTCTTCCAGTGCCTGTCCCTAGTGCCCGGCACCTCCCGTTCCGGGTCTTCAATCCTCGGGGCCACCATCATGGGCACTTCCCGTCCCGTTGCCGCTGACTTCTCTTTCTTTATGAGTATCCCCATCATGTTCGGCGCCAGCTTCCTAAAACTGGTCAAAGGCTTCCTTGAAGGCTTCCGCTTCACCGGCTTAGAGCTCGGTTATCTGGCAGTGGGCATGGTCGTTGCCTTCCTGGTCTCCGTTATCACTATCAAGCTCCTCCTCCGCTACATCCAAAGCAACGACTTCAAGCCTTTCGGATGGTACCGGATTGTCCTGGGATTAGTCGTTATCATCTACTTCGCTTGGATTCGTTAAGCAGAGTTTAGTTTTCCTAAAACATAAGCAAAGTTATTTTCATTCGATTGAGTCGATGCATAATATACCTGAAGCTTAATAAGGCTCAATTAGCCCACAGCAACTATCATTGAACGATTGAAATTAAATTTTCCCTTTAGAGTAAATATGCTACAAGCAGAATCTACTCTAAAGGGATATTTTTATGGATTTCAATGAATTTAAATAATACAAGCTACCATCCTTTTTAGTATTGGATAAGGAGCTTTAATTAATTATGAGCAGTAGGGGAGCTTTGAATTTGATCGTTAGCCATGAACAAGCAAGCGATGTGAATTACGTATAGTAGGCGTTAGCCGTACTAGACGTTTGAAGCTCGCTAGGCGAGAGACCTTGGCTCGAGCCGGTGCCATGGCTCTATAACGATCAAATTCAAAAGCGCAACGGATGCTCATATGTACTATTTAGTTTAAATTAAAAAAGGGAAGACTCAGCTTCCCTAGTTAAATTAATTCTTTATTTATTATCAGATTCGAAAAATTCCTTATAGATAGCGGCAACGGCGCGTTCTTCTTCATTTTCGTTGATACCAAACATAATGGAATTCTCGGATGAACCTTGGTTGATCATGTCGATATTAACCTGAGCTTCACCTAAGGCCTTGGTTGCCCGAGCCATCAGTCCAATCTTATGTCGCATATTTTGCCCCACCAGCATAACTAAGCAAAGATTGTCCCGTTTTTCCACCACGTCGGCCGCTGTCTTGACCTTGATCTCCACTAAGAGGTCTTGGAACTGTTTAGCAGTAATCATTTCTTCCTTGAAGACAATATCAATGTCGTCGATCCCCGAAACAATGTGTTCCAAACTGATATTATAATCTTCCAAGACATCCAGGACCCGGTTGATGAAGCCAACTTCCCGGTTCATCATGTACTTGCTGATGTAGATGGAAGCAAAACCAGACTTGCTAGCAACGCCAGCGAGGGGGTATTCAGATTCAGACCGCGTCCGGGTGATCTTAGTCCCTGGCGCTGTTGGATTATTCGTGTTCTTGACCACAACGGGAATCCCTTCCGCAAAAGCAGGATAGAGGGCTTCATCGTGGACAACAGAGAAGCCAGAGTAAGAGAGTTCTCGCATTTCGGTATAGGTTAAGTCTTCAATCGGCACTGGCTTCTCGATAATACTTGGGCTGGCTGAATAGATACAATCCACATCGGTAAAGTTTTCATACAAGGTCGCCTTGACCCCATTAGCCAGGATAGCCCCGGTCACATCGCTCCCCCCGCGTGAGAAGGTCACCAGCTTGCCAGTCTTGGTAAAGCCAAAAAAACCTGGGAAGATAATAATCTCGTCATAGTCTCTCAAGGCAAAGAGATTTTGATAGGATTCGGGCAAGATTTGGGCATTGCCCGGCTCGTCGGATAAGTAGAGGCCCGCTTCCTTCGGGCTAATATAGCGGGCAGGAATGCCTTCTGAGCGCAGGTAGGCGGCAATGAGTTTGGCACTATTATCTTCCCCGCTGGCTTTCAAAGCGTCCATGAAATAAGATTCTTCCGTCGTGTCCCCTTCAATCAGCTCTTGCAGGCTGTGGGAAATTTCACTCACAATATCCTCATCAATGGCCAGGTCCGTCGCAATTTCTTTGTAACGGTTGACAATTTGATTAAAGACATGAGAGACCCCCTTATTCCCATTAAGCACCTGAGAAGCTAAGTCGATTAAGAGGTCGGTCACCTTGGTATCTTCTGGAAAACGCTTACCAGGAGCCGAAACGACCACGATACGTCGGTCAGCGTCACTTACAATGATATCTTTAATTTTTTTAATCTGCTCAGCACTAGCCACCGAGCTTCCACCAAATTTAATCACTTTCATCAGCATAACCTCATTCATGTTTAATTTTCTCATTTCTCTATAATATATCATACCTGTTCCTGCTAGACAAGAATCTTTCATTGGCTTTTTCAGGAAAGTATTGTTTTTCGACGGCCTTTAGGCTATGGTAGAGGTATTATATTTTGAACGCTAGGAGAAAGGGAGAATAACAATGAATGGGGACTTAGAGGCTTTATTTACGGCAGTTGATGACATGGAGGAGGACTTGATCCAGCTGAGGCGGGACTTCCACCAGTATCCGGAGACAGCCTGGTTGGAATTTCGAACGACTTCACAAATCATCACTTACCTAGAAGAAGCCGGGATTCCAGTCCACTTCGGTCCTGACCTGGTCAATCCCGATTTTGCCTGGGGGCGCCCTGACTATGCCAGTCGCCAAGCAGCCAGGGACCGCGCCATCGACCAAGGGGCTGATCCTCAGATTATCCGGCAGATGGCTGGCTTTCCTGGAGCAATCGCCCAAATTGATACAGGTCGACCGGGACCCCATCTGGCCTTCCGCTTCGATATCGATGCCAATGACCTCCATGAAACTCTGAAAGCCGACCACTTCCCTAACCAAGCCGGCTTCCGGTCAAAGAATCCGGCTGCCATGCACGGCTGCGGTCATGACGGCCATACAGCAATCGGCCTCGTGCTCGCCAAACTGGTCCACCATTACCAAGAAGATTTCTGCGGGAAAATTAGCTTTATCTTCCAAATCGCCGAAGAAGGGGCACGCGGGGCCCGGGCCATGGTCGAGGCAGGCGTCTTAGAAGATGTTGACTATCTCCTAGCCTGCCATATCCTGAAGAGCCCCGATAATGAGCTGGCATTCTATAGCGACTGGTCCGGCCTCTACGCCACCAGTAAATTCAATGTCAGCATCCACGGTCGGTCCGCCCATGCTGGCCTGGCCCCAGAGTCTGGTCACAATGCCATTCTCGCAGCCACCTCAGCCATTGCCAATATGAACATGTTTTTCCAGGATTCCCATGGCAATGGCCGACTCAATATCGGGACCATTAACGGTGGAACCGGACGCAATGTCATTCCCGACTTCTGTTACTTTGAAGCCGAGACCCGGGGGCCCAGCCGGGAAGTCAACCAGCACCTCTATGACAAGGCGGTGACCTCCATTCGAGCAGCCTGTGAGATCTATGACTGCCAGTATGAGCTAGAAATCGTCGGCGGCTCCATCAATGCCCAGGCCAGCCGCGAATTCGCCGAAAAGGTCTACCAGGCTAGCAAGGCAGTCCCCGACTTCGACCATTCCTACCGCCAATATGCCAACCGCGGAGCGACCGATGACTTCGCCTATATGATGCAAGCCGTTCAAGACCAGGGCGGCCAGGCAACCTACGCCGTCCTCGCCTGCCCCCTAGCTGCCGGCAACCACAACGATGCCTTCGACTTCGACGAAGCCTGTCTTAAAGCAGGCGCCAAAGCCTTCCTCTCTACCCTCTACCAGATCAACCGCTGTTAATCATCCAACACAAAGGCCCTGCCCCAGAACTTGACTGGGGGCAGGGCCTTTTATTTTAGGCTTCCAATAAGGATTGGTAGACTTGGATATAATCTTCAGCCGGTCCTTGCCAGCTGAAATCGCGGCTCATAGCCTCTTGAATCAAAGCTTGCCAGGCCTTCTTATCATGCTCATAAACATCAACCGCATAGTTAAGAATCTTCAAGAAGTCGCGGCCATTGAATTGGTTGAAGCTAAAGCCAGTTCCCTCGCCTGTAAAGTGGTTGTAGGGTTCAACTGTATCGGCCAAGCCCCCCACCTCATGGACTAGGGGCAGGGTTCCGTAGCGCATAGCAATCATCTGGGACAGGCCACAGGGTTCAAAGGCACTCGGCATCAAGAAGAGGTCAGAACCCGCATAGATCTGTTGGGCCAGGTGGATGTCAAAGTCAATATAGGCACAAAAGCGGCCTGGATACTTGTGTTCAAAGTAACGGAAGGAGTGTTCAAATTCATCGTCCCCCGTTCCCAAAACTAAGACTTGGACCCGGCGCGTATTCAAGAGCTCTTCCGCCTTCTCTTGGATCAACTGCATGCCCTTCTGCGGTGTCAGCCGTGACACCAGGCCCAATAGAGCTGCGTCTGGGTCTTTAGCTAGTCCAACTCGCTCCTGGAGCTTGATCTTATTCTTAAGCTTAGCGGACTGGACAGTCTGAGCGTCATAATTCACCGCTAAATTCGGGTCTGTTTTCGGATTATTTAAGTCATAGTCAATACCGTTAATAATCCCTCGAATCTTAAAGTGGTTGTCACGCAAGCAGGCATCTAATCCCTCACCGAATTCTGGCGTCTGGATCTCACCAGCATAGCGGGGACTCACTGTTGTCACAATATCGGAGAAGTTAATGCCCCCTTTGAGATAGTTAACCGCGCCATGGTGCTCACAACCCTTGTCGTGGAAGGTAGCGTCCGTCGTATTGAAATAAGAGTAAAGGGCTTCCTTGTCCGTCCAACCCTGGAATTGAATATTGTGGATGGTCAGGACCTTACGGATATCGCGGTAATCTTCCAGCCAATGGTACTTGTCCACTAGGAGGGCAGGAATCATGGCCGTCTGCCAGTCATTGACATGGATAATGTTTGGAATAAAGTCTACTTTCTGCATCATTTCAATCACAGCTAAGTCAAAGAAGGCAAAGCGTTCACAGTCATCCTCATAACCATACAAGGAAGGTCGATTGAAATAATCCAAATTATCCACAAAGTAATAGGTTAAATCGTCTAAAATCAGGCGTTTGATCCCTACATAAGCTTGACGTTGGTAGCCCATCTCCACTTGGAAGTTCAAAAGGTCTTCACAAGCCTCCTTATACTCTTCAGGCATGAGAGTGTAATAAGGAAAGACTACCCGAACATCAATGCCCTGGGCTTTTAGGGCCTTAGGCAGGGCATAGGACACATCGCCCAAGCCCCCTGTTTTAAAAAAGGGGGCTGCTTCAGCTGAAGCAAATAAAATTTTCATTTTTGTCTCCTTTAAACTATTGCATTAGGCTTTAATCCGTGTATTCTTAGCAACCACTAGGGGCTCTTCGGGCGTTCCTTCGACCACAGCCCCGGCCTCAACATAGACCCGCTTATCCAGGATGGCATGCTTGACCCGGGCGCCCTCTTCAATGACACAGCCTTGGAAGAGGATAGAATTCTCGACTTCTGCCCCCTCGTGAACCTCAACCTTGCGTGAAATTTGCGAGTGGGAAATCTTACCTCGGATATCGGTATGGGTCGCGATCTGTGCATTGTGAACCTCAGCCTTTTTGCCGTAATAAGTTGGAGCCCCATTATGGGTCCGGGTAATAATCGGCAACTCAGTGTGGAAAAGGCTAGTGAAGGCTTCCCCTTCCAGCATGGAGAGACTGGTATCATAATAGGCCTTAACGGAATCAATATTGGCCACAAAGCCCTTGTGTTCATAAGCTTGGACGGTATAATCCAGGAGATATTTCTCAATAATTTGGTCGAGATTATCATTGAGGTTCTCCGCATTGGCCTTGTCAATAATTTCAAGCAAGATATTGGCAGGCATGATGGTCATGTTCATATCGAAGTTAACTGTTTCGCCTTCAATTGGCGTAACGCCTTCCTTAGCCAGGTCAGTCACATAGCCCTTGTCATCGATGGTCAATAAATTCTCATCAGGATGATATTCGACGAAAGTCTTTTCCTTCTTAGCATACATCCGCATCACTTCGGCGCTGCCCGCTTCAAAAGTATCCAGCATGTCCACTAAGTTGACGCTAGATAGGATCTTAGACCCCGAAATAAAGACATACTCGCTATTGGCCCGTTCGATAAAGATCTTGTGGTCTTCATAGAAGTCACCAATCCGGCTGGCCGCTTCATAGAGAGCCTTCTTATGCTTCATCTGCGAATAAGTGAAGATCCCGCCTGAATTCGTATCCAGGTCCCAAGCCTGGCCGCTGCGGATGTGGTCATAGACGGACCGGCCCGTTTCATTAATGAAGATAGCTGCTGAGCGCACATCGGCGTGTGACAAGCTCGACAGGGTAAAATCTAGAAGGCGATAGCGGCAGGCAAAAGGCAGGGCGCCAATTGGCCGACTATCCGTCAGCGGAGCTAGCTTGTTATCATCTTCAGTCATATTAATAATGGCACTTAATTTATTCTTCTTCATTGTCGCTACCTCCCACTACTTCTTCATAGCCGACGACTTTAATTTCTTCTGGGGTCCCAATCACTTGGGCATTGTCCGCAATTTGGGCGCCTTCCCCGAGAATAGCATACTTAATCACGGCATTTTGTCCCACGCGCGCTCCAGTCATCAGGATTGACTTCTCCACTTGGCTGTCTTTGCCAATCTTCACGTCTTGTGAAATAACTGAGCGGTTGACCCGGCCACGGATGAAGGCTCCATCACAGACCATGGATTCCGTCACCTCCGCCTCTTCCGTTAATAATTGAGGAGGTGACACGATATTTTTACTATAAATAGGCCAGTCATTTGAGCGAATATTGAGGGGGTGGTCAGGGTCCAGGAATTCCATATTGGCTTCCCAGAGACTTTCGATGGTCCCCACATCCTTCCAATAGCCATCAAAAGAGTAAGCATAGAGGGCTTCATCATTGTCCAGATAGGCTGGAATCACGTCTTTCCCGAAGTCTTCCATTTTTTCAGGGTCTGAAGTGAGATAGTCCCGCAGCTTGTCCCAAGTAAAGATATAGATCCCCATGGAAGCTAGGTTCGACTTGGGATGCTCAGGTTTCTCTTCAAACTCAATAATCTTATCATCGTCATCGGTATTCATAATCCCAAAGCGTGATGCCTCTTCCATGGGCACCGGAATGACCGCAACGGTACAGTCTGCCCCGTTGGCCACATGGTCTTCTAGCATGCGTTCATAGTCCATCTTATAGATATGGTCCCCCGACAGGACTAAGACATATTCCGGCTTCTGGCTATCGATAAAGCTAATGTTTTGGTAGATAGCATTGGCTGTCCCTCTAAACCATTTTTCCCCATCTTCCGTAGAAGAGTAAGGTTGGAGGACATAGGCGCCACCTTCGTTAGAATCTAAGTCCCAAGGCACTCCCACCCCAATATGGTCATTGAGGACTAAGGGTTCATACTGGGTCATGACCCCCACTTTTTTGATGCCAGAATTGGCACAGTTACTCAAAGGAAAATCAATAATACGGTATTTGCCTCCAAAAGGAACAGCTGGTTTGGCAATTTCTTTGGTTAATTTACCGAGGCGGGTCCCCTTACCCCCAGCAAGTATCATAGCTAATAGTTGTTTTTTCATAATGATCGAGATTACTCTCTTTCCCCTCCTTAAACTAAATCTTCTTTCTTTAATGGTTCTGGCCTCTCCGTCAAAAGCTGATCGGGCTTCAATAGGAAGGTCGACAGGGAGGGCAATACGACAGATAGCGAATAATCAAAGCCTTGGTGGGGCACTTGCTCTGCCGTATAAGTTTCCTGCTGGTATTCCCAATTGCCTCCAAATTCCTGCATTTCACTGTTCAAGAGGACACGATAAGTTCCTGGATACGGTACCCCCAAGCGGTAATTCTGACGTTCCACGGGGGTAAAGTTATAAGCACACACAATAAAATCTTCTGGATCTTGGCTCTTTCGGATAAAGGCCGCCGTAGTTTCTTGGTCATCATCCGCTTCCAGGAAACGGATACCTTCTGGGCTCAGGTCCAATTGGTGGAGGGCTGCTTGGTCTTGGTAGAGCTGGTTCAAGAACTGGATGTAGTGCTGGTATTCCCGGTTATAGGGCCGGTCCAGGTCCTCCCATTCCAGCTGGCTGTAGAAGCGCCACTCTAAGAATTGGCCAATTTCATTGCCCATGAAGGATAATTTCTTACCTGGATAGCACATCCGGTAACCCTCTAGTGTTCGCAAGTTTGAGAACTCATCATAACGCGTTTGCCCCGGCATCCGCCCTAAGAGGGACTCCTTGCCGTGGACCACTTCGTCGTGGGAGAAGGGCAAGATGAAGTTCTCATGGAACATATACATGAAGGTAAAGTTCACTAACCTATAGTTGTGAGACCGATAGATGGGGTCCAAGCTAAAGAAATTCAAGGTATCATTCATCCAACCCATGTTCCATTTGAAGTTAAAGCCCAAGCCCCCCTCGGAAGTGGGGCGGGTCACCCCATCCCAAGCCGTGGATTCTTCCGCAATCATGAGATAGGAGTCATCCCGCAAGAAGATCTCCTGGTTCAAACGGCGGAGGAAGTCTACCCCCTCCAAGTTAACATTATTGCCATAGCGGTTAGGCTGCCAGTCCCCAATATCATAGTCCAAGTAGAGCATATTAGAAACGGCATCCACCCTCAAGCCATCGACATGGAATTCCTCCAGCCAAAAAACAGCATTCGAAATCAAGAAGCTGTGGACTTGGCTCTTGCCTAGGTCAAAATTATAGGTCCCCCAGCGGTTATTAACCGCACGCTGGGAATCTTGAAATTCAAAGCACGGGGTCCCGTCGTAATAGGCCAGAGCATCATCATTGCGGACAAAGTGGCCGGGCACCCAATCCACCAAGACCCCAATCCCCGCCTGGTGGCAGGCATCCACAAAACGCATTAGGGGTTCAAAGTCGTGGCCGAAGCGACCTGCGATCGAAAAATAGCCCGAAATCTGATAGCCCCATGAAGCCTCCAAAGGGTGCTCCATCAAAGGCATGAATTCGATATGGGTATAGCCCATTTCTTTGACATAAGGAATAAGTTCCTTCCTCAAGTCATCGAAGCTATAAGCCGACCCATCCGGATGACGGCGCCAGGAGGACATATGGACCTCGTAGATGTTTAATGGCCGGTCATAGCGCTTAGCTTTCCGACGCTCGGCCAGCCACTCGGCATCCTGCCAGTCATACTGGGGCAAGTTCTGGATCACCGAAGCTGTCTTGGGTGGGACCTCACTGGCAAAGGCGAAGGGGTCTTGCTTTTCCTTTTTACGCCCTGCTTGGTCCGTGATCACAAATTTATAGAGGTCCCATTCCTTAGCCCCAGCCTTAAAGATGGTCCAAGCCCCAGTCTCCCCCACTGCTTCAAGGGCCTCTTCCTGCCACTGGTTAAAGCTTCCAATAATTGCAACGGTCTTAGCCCGGGGAGCCCAGACTGTAAAACGATAACCCTCTTGGCCGGATTCATCGCGGCAAGGCTTGGCACCTAGAAAATGATAAGCGGAAAAATGATTGCCTAAATTGAAATAATACATTTCTGTTGACAGTTGGTCTTTGGTCAATTGCGGCATATTCCCCCTCCTCCCTTTTTATAAAAACGCTTGCATTTATTTCTAAAAAAAAGCGAGAACAAAGTTAATTGTTCTCGCTTTCTCCTAGACAAGGGATAAAGCTGTTCACAGCAACTTTATCCGAGCACCTACTTCCTGTAGTGTTGCTAAGCAACGTGTGCTCTCTATATTCTCAATACACAGTTAAGTGTACTCAGCTCATCGCGAGATAAGTATAGCACAGTTTCCACTAAAAAGGCAAGTTATTTCCAAGCCTCTTCGTCAATAACTTCAATCTTGTAGCCATCTGGGTCAGTCACAAAGTAGTAGAATGGCTCTGTCCCAGGTAAGCCGACATAGTCTGTTACAGGATAACCCGCTTCCTTATGAGCTTGGTGGAGTCCTTCGGCATCTGCGGTTACAATCGCAATATGCCCATAACCATTCCCTAAATCATAGGCTTCATGGTCATAGTTATAAGTTAACTCTAATTTATAGTCTTGGCCTGGTAAAGAAAGATAGCAAAGCGTAAATTCATTATCTGGGAAATCCCGACGCTCCACCTCTTCAAAACCAAAGGCATCTTGGTAAAACGTAATGGACGCTTCTAAATTTTTAACGCGTACACATGTATGATCCACTACTGGCATTCAATCATCACCTTTCCTTATGTCTATTCTACCTAACTTTCATCCTTTTTTAAAGAAATATGATAAAAAAATGATAAGTTTATCAAAGAAATTCTTTAAAGCACATAGCCCAGCACACTGATAGCTTTCTCTTTTTCAGAATGAAAAACTTATCCTAGCAAGCTTTCTTCCCTAAAAACCGACTCAAAACTTTTCTCAAAGTAAACAATAGCAGCCACAAACTGGCTAAGATCAGATTCCTTGTTAACATCATCAGGCCCAGACAGCCAGCCCCTCCTTTCATGACAGGTCATAAGTTCATTCTATCATGAAGTGAGGATATTTGCCTGCTTGATTGTTAAAAAGGCCCTCCTTTGTGGCAAGCATTTCGGGCAAGCGCAAACGATTTCGGGTGCAAAATGCATGCAAAAATATTTTTAATTCTTTGCACTTCTCCTGAAAGCTCAAATTTTTTTAAAAATAGAAAAAGGCTAGAAAGCATTACTTCTACAATACTTTCTAGCCTTTTCTCACATTCAGTAAGCTTCTTGAGCTTTTTATGAATGCGGGTAACAGGACTTGAACCTGCACGGGAGTTACTCCCACTACCCCCTCAAGGTAGCGCGTCTGCCTATTCCGCCATACCCGCGTTGCTTAACACAAGATATATCTTACCGCATATCGGTTAAGCTGTCAACCGTTTTTCCTAATTTTTTTAGAAAATAATGTTCACTAAGAAAATATTAAGCAAGACAAAGCAAGCAATAGCGATTAATGCTGCATAGTAGCGGTTGATCCAGGATACCCGCGACTCATAGAGGTAATAGAGGAGCGGGATCGAAATCAGGAAGACGATGAACTCCAAGAGCATTAAGAAGAGAACCAGGATGGAGAAGAGCAAGGGCGCGATTAAACTACAGAGCATGGCCAAAATGGCAAGGACCACGGTCAGACTATTCATGCCCATAAAGCGCGTCACCCATTCCAAGTTGCTCTGGTCCAGCTTAAAAATCAAGCGCATGGTGGCCTGACTAATCGCGGCGATTAACCAGAACATCACAAAGAAGTACACCAAGGCCTGGATAAAGAACAACCAAGGATTAAAGTAATAATCAATGTTGGGTAAGATCGAGATGCTGGATAGCCAGGCATAATTAGAGAAAGCAAAATTCGCCATGGCTGTTAGGGTCACCGTATTGGTCAGGGTGAGGATCACCAGCATAGCCACCCCATAGTAGGAATTGATATAACTAGGATTTTGGATATTCTTAATCGGATTCTTCAAAAAGGCCAAGAAGCAACGGGAGAAGTCTTTGGCATAGGCGGTCCACTTCTCCTGGTCAGCCCGTCTTTTCCGGCTCATTTTTTTGGCCTTCTTATCTGTTTCTTCTTCAGTCTTACTGTCCGCTTCTTGCAGGTAGAAATCTTGCTCAGTCTGGATAACCTGTCCACACTTAGGACAAACTAGGTCATCCTCTGCAAGCTGGCAGTCACAATTTTGACATCTTTTAATCACGGCAGACTCCTTTCATTTTAATGTAAGGGTGTGAGAAAAGGCTAGCCCTTAACTGTCACCAAGGCCATCTTCAGGCCCCTCGACTTGTACTAAGACCCCTAAGCAGTCGCCACACATGGCGCGAGGGTTGATGCGGCGCTCGCGCTCATAAAGTTCATGGCAGCATTGACAGCGGTAGTAATAGAGCTTTCGCTCGGAGGGATCAAGCAAGTCGGGCACATAGTCAATCCCCCCAACTGCTTCTAAAAGCTCCTTGAATTGCGAGTTGCCATGCCGGTAACCACTTCCTTGTCGGTAAAGGTGGTAGTGGCAAAGCTCATGGCGGATCACTTTAACGAGCAGGTCTTGGTCATAACGGTCAAGAATTCTAGGATTAAAATCTAACTTACAGGACGGGGAATGGAAGCGCCCGCCGGTTGTCCGCAAGCGCCGGTTCCATACCGCCTGGTGGCAAAAAGGGCGTCCGAAGTCTTCAAGAGACACCTTCTCCACTAGAGCCTGTAAGGCAGCATCTGAATAAGTCTTTTTAGTTTTCAATCATCGTCAGTCCAATCCGGCCTGTTTGGGTATCCACCGATTCCACCCAAACATTGACAATTTCACCCACAGCCACGACATCACTTGGGTGTTTCACAAATTTCTTGCTGAGCTTGGAGATATGGACCAGGCCGTCCTGCTTGACCCCAACGTCGACAAAGGCCCCAAAATCGACCACATTGCGGACGGTTCCTTGTAAGGCCATGCCTTCTTTGAGGTCACTCAGTTTCAAGACATCTGAGCGCAAGATTGGCGCATCCAAGTCATCCCGCGGGTCGCGACCAGGTGCCAGGAGGGAATCTTGGATGTCCGTGAGGCTCTCTTCCCCTATCTGGTAATCAGCCGCAAGACGTGAAATATTCCAGTGTTTAATCTGCTGGCGGACAGCATCTTCATGGATGTCGGCCAGGCCAATGCCCTGGTCAGCTAGAATTTTATTAGTGAGTTTGTAACTTTCCGGGTGGATAGCCGTCGCATCGAGGACTTCTTCCCCGTTGAGGATACGCAAGAAGCCGGCACATTGTTCGAAGGCTTTAGGACCTAAGCGGGAAACATCCTTGAGTTCTTTACGGTTCTTAAAGAGCCCATTGTCATTGCGATAGGCCACAATATTCTTGGCCACCGACTTGTTGACGCCTGACACATGGACCAGCAAGGAAGGACTCGCCGTATTCAAGTTCACCCCTACCCGGTTCACCACGGTTTCGACGGTAAAGTCAAGAGAGTCGGAGAGTTCTTTTTGGGAGACGTCGTGTTGGTATTGGCCGACCCCAATGGATTTCGGGTCAATCTTCACCAATTCTGCCAGCGGGTCTTGGAGGCGGCGGGCAATGCTGACGGCAGACCGTTCTTCGACATTAAAGTCTGGGAACTCCGCCCGGGCCACTTTACTGGCGGAATAGACCGAAGCCCCGCTCTCATTAACAATCATATATTTGAGATTTGGGAAACGATTTTGGATTTGGTCGGCCACGAATTGCTCCGATTCTCGACTCGCAGTCCCATTCCCAATGGCCACCATTTCTACCCCATATTTTTCAACCAGTTGGCCGAAAATTTTAGCAGCTTCTTCGACTTTATTGACTGGGTGGGTTGGATAGATAATTGCCTTATCGAGGAATTTCCCCGTTTCATCCACGACTGCTAACTTACAGCCGGTCCGGAAGGCGGGATCGAGGCCTAAAACAACCCGGCCCTTGAGCGGAGCCTGCATGAGCAAGTGGTAGAGGTTATCAGAGAAGGTTTCAATGGCGTGGGCTTCAGCCTCCTCGGTCAATTCGGAGCGGATTTCCCTTTCCACTGCCGGCAGGAGGAAGCGCTGCATGGCGTCCTGGATCGCTGCCTGGAGCTCCTTCAAGCTGACAGGGTGCCCATCGATCACCTGGTTAACTAAGTACTCTAAGACTGGAAATTCATCAAACTCAAAGTTCAAGCGCAGGATTTTTTCTTTCTCGCCGCGGTTCAAGGCCAGAACTTGGTAGGGTTTGAGCTTACCGAGAGCTTGGGAGAAGTCATAGTAGACCTTGTAGACCTGCTTATTATCTTCCGCTCCCTTGGCCTTCTCACTCACTAGGCGCCCCTCTTCTTTGACATAGCGGCGCAGCCATTGCCGGTAGCGAGCCGTTTCGCTGATCCATTCACAGAGGATTTCATGGGCTCCAGCTAAGGCTTCTTCTAGACTAGGGACTTCTTCAGTGACATACTTGGCCGCTTCCTCTTTAGGATCTCCCGTTTTAGGACTGGCATAGAGCCATTCAGCCAAGCCTTCCAAGCCCTGGTCTTTGGCAATCGTTGCCTTGGTCCGGCGCTTGGGTTTGTAGGGTTCATAGAGGTCTTCTAATTCTTGGAGCTTATCTGCCTTTAGGATTTCTTTTTTTAGCTTGGGTTCCAGCTTACCTGCAGCTTCAATGGTGTCGAGAATCGTTTCCCGGCGTTTCTCCAGATTTTCAATATAATCATAAGTTTTTTGGATCTTACGAATTTCCACTTCATCGAGGGATCCCGTCTGTTCCTTCCGGTAGCGGGCGATAAAAGGAACCGTATTGCCCTCCTCCAACAAGCTGAGGACACTTTGGATTTGTTTCTTCGAATAAGTCGGCATCTCTTGATGCACTAACTTCAAATAATCTTCATTCATGAATATTTGACACCTAACTTCCTTTAAAAATTCCCTTATAATTTTTTATTATAACACGCGAAATATAAGTAAATCTAATTTTACTTGCACGCTATTAATGCAATGCTTTTATTCTCTATCCTACTGATTCTAGATATAGTAAAATTGATAGATATTTTATCGAGTTACATTCTTATTATAAAAATTTTGAAGCTTTGTCAACTTAGCTAGCGTTAGATTATCAATTCTCTTTCTATTTCGTGCATTATTAAGAGAAGAACGTGATGGTATTTCGCACTCTACACAAATCTCATAAATTGAAAAATCACTATCGAATAAAAGATATTCAATTTCTTTAGTATTAATTATCATACTGCTTACCTTCCTAAATAAAGACAGGGCTTACGCCCCGTCTAATTCAACCTTCTCTATGCTGCTCCATTATAGCATTCTTCTCTCGCTTGCACACCTTAAAATAATTAACAAGAATTCGAGTTATAAATTGCATTTTCGTCTTTTATCCTCTATACTAACTATACATATTAGTGTACAAATCATAAGGGAGTAACCTGCAGCATGTCTGCGGTAATATCAACAGGCGCAGTCAATTGTATTGCTGGTATTACCTTAATTTGGTGAGACTTATGCTACTGGGGGACGACAGTAGTATGAGTCTTTTTTTACACTATTATATAATAAACTGCTCAGTTGAGCGAAGAAGGAGTGTTTATAATTGGACCAACAAGAGTCAGGGAAGAAGTATTTCACCATGGATGTTCCTGCCGTTGAAGATGAATTCCAAACGTCAACGACAGGCTTGACCAATGCCCAAGCCAAAGAACGCCTGGACCAATACGGCCCCAACGAGATCCAAGAAGGTGAAAGTAAGTCTACTTTCCAAAAGTTTATTGATCAGTTCAAGGACCTCATGATCATTATCCTGCTTATTGCAGCTGTGCTTTCCGTTATCCTGGAAGGCTATGAGGGGATGGTCGACGCGATCATTATTCTTGCCGTTGTTATTATTAATGCCATTCTTGGGGTTATCCAAGAGAACAAGGCTGAAGACGCCATTAATTCATTGAAAGAAATGTCTTCGCCCCAAGCCAATGTCCGCCGTGACGGTGAGATTCGTGCCATTGATTCACGCGAAATTGTGCCTGGCGACGTTGTTTTACTAGAAGCTGGGAATGTTGTGCCAGCCGATATGCGCTTGATCGAAAGCAATTCTTTGCAGATTGAAGAAGCGGCCCTTACCGGGGAATCTGTACCTGTTACCAAGAACTTAGAATTGGCGGACGACACAGCAGCTATCGGGGACCGTAAAAATATGGCCTTCTCCTCCACTAACGTCACTTATGGACGCGGTGCCGGGATCGTTACTGGGACTGGAATGAATACAGAAGTCGGCCATATCGCGACCATGCTGGATAATGCCGAAACTAAGAAGACGCCACTCCAGGAAGACCAAGATAAGTTGTCTAAATTCCTTACCGTGGCAATCATTGTTATCGCTGTTATTATCTTTGTGGTTGGTTTAGTTCAAGGCCGCTACTGGGTCGATATGCTCTTAACCGCGATTTCAATCGCTGTTGCTGCCCTTCCTGAAGGGCTGCCAGCCATCTCAACCATTATCCTCGCCCTGGGGACACAAAAGATGGCCG
Source organism: Aerococcus sp. UMB1112A (assembly GCF_030230715.1). Taxonomy (NCBI): domain Bacteria; kingdom Bacillati; phylum Bacillota; class Bacilli; order Lactobacillales; family Aerococcaceae; genus Aerococcus; species Aerococcus sp. UMB1112A. Next base: position 167,221 of record NZ_JASPDS010000001.1, read on the forward strand.
ACCGCAATGCCCTTGTGCGTAAGTTGCCAGCTGTTGAAACCCTGGGTGGAACTGAAGTGATTTGTTCCGATAAGACAGGTACCCTGACCCAAAATAAGATGACCATCGAAAAGGTCTACTACAATGGCCAAATCCATGATGCTAGTGAAGACATTGACTTCGAAGAACCTGTCTTCAAGATCATGAATATGGCGAATGACACCACGGTTTCATCCGACAAGAGCCTGGCTGGGGACCCAACCGAGACCGCCATGGTTCAATTCGGGATCGACAAGGGTTTCAAACTCGATGAAGCTCTCCAAGCCCAACCTCGGATTGGTGAAATTCCTTTCGATTCTGAACGTAAGATGTCAACCACTGTTCATCCAAGCTCAGACAAGGCTCAAGGTCAATTCGTTGTGATGACGAAGGGTGCGCCTGACGTTATTATTGACAACTGTGACTATTACTATGAAAATGGTCAGATCCATGAAATGACCGAAGCCTACCGTGACAAACTCTTAACAGCTAACCACGATATGGCTGTTGAAGCCCTGCGTGTCCTCGCTATGGCTTTCAAGTATATCGATGAAGAAGCTGACGAGTATACCAGTGAAGAACATGAACGTCATTTGGTATATGCTGGTATGGTCGGTGAAATCGACCCTGAACGTCCAGAAGCTAAGGACGCGATCGCTACCGCTAAGGCAGCTGGTATCCGGACTGTTATGATCACGGGTGACCACCAAACAACAGCTGCTGCCATTGCAGAACGTTTAGGTATCATTACCGAAGAACATGATGAATCTGCGGTAACCACTGGGGCTTACCTCGATACCATCGACGATCAGCAATTAGAACAAGAAGTCGAACAATACTCTGTTTATGCTCGGGTTGCCCCTGAACATAAGGTAAGAATTGTTCGTGCTTGGCAATCCAAGACCCACAACAAGGTTGTTGCTATGACCGGTGACGGGGTCAACGATGCACCATCCCTCAAACAAGCCGACATCGGGATTGGTATGGGGATCACTGGTACAGAAGTTTCCAAGGGTGCTTCCGACATGGTGCTGGCTGACGACAACTTCGCCACCATTGTCCATGCGGTCGAAGAAGGACGTAAAGTCTTCGCTAATATCCAAAAAGCGGTTCAATACCTCTTATCAGCTAACCTAGGTGAAGTCATGACCCTCTTCATTGCCACCTTTGCCAACTGGACGATCTTAGAACCTATCCATATTCTCTGGATTAACCTGGTTACCGATACCTTCCCAGCCATCGCCCTAGGTCTAGAAGAAGCGGAACCTGACGTGATGGAACACACCCCACGCGGTCGCCGGACCAACCTCTTATCTGGTGGGGTCTTGGAAGGCATTATCTACCAAGGGATTTATGAAGGTGGGATTACCCTCTTCGTTTACTGGTATGCCATTAACCGGATGCAGGTCGAACACGTTGACGCGGAAGCCATGGCCTTCTTAACCCTGGCCTTTATCCAATTGGCCCACGCCTTCAACTGTAAGTCCGTATACCGGTCACTCTTCTCAAGTAATCCATTTAACAACAAGGCCTTCAACTTGGCCATCCTAGTTTCTGCTGCCATGCTGATCATTACCGTCTTTGTTCCAGGCTTAAACGATGCCTTCGGTACCATCCACTTGGTTAATGATCCAAATGCCGGTCAAATGTGGACAGTTATCATTGTTGCTGCTCTGTCTATCATCCCTTACGTAGAGATTATCAAATTCTTCCTACGTCAATCCGGCTATGCAGCCAAATCAGAAGATCACAAATAAGAAGCCAAGTCTCTTAACTCGGCTTAAGTAAAAAACAGAGCCTCCTGTCCAAAAGACGGGAAGCTCTGTTTTTGTGTTGTCGAAAAAAATTAAATAAAAAGATCCAAAATATCGCTTAGAGACTTTCCAAAAATGGTCTTCCCTTCCTCTGCTTCGGCCTGCTCAAGGGCCTCTTGGCGGTAGCCATTGCTATGGAAGCGGATAGTTTCATCTTTATGACTTCTCTCTTCTTTCGCAGACTGGTCATCTGCTGTCTCTGGCAGCTTTTCTAAATAAGCGTAGGAGAAACAATACTTAGCTGGGAGGACGGCTTGGGACTGACCGTGGTTGTCGTAGCAGCGAAATTCCAAGTCCCCCTGGTCATTATAGCGATAGGCGTAGGCCAGAAGCCAGTGATTACCATAGGGAGACCCTAGGAGACCTGCTGTTCCCACGACAAAGGGCCCGTAGCCTGCAGCCATTAAGTCAGGGACTTTAACTTCTGAAAAGAGACCGACCTTGACCCGGTAGCCTTGGGGTCCCAAGAGACTGTCTAAGCCCGAATAAATGTTCCAAATAAAGGTACCCTTGTGTAAGTGCTTGTCATCGACTAACTCTTGGCTGGCCCCGAGTAAGCGGCCCGGGTCCAAGGCCCGTCCTGTATCAGCCAGAACACGGTCATGGACTAAGGCAGCAGTGACATAGGACCCACAAATTCCAGGCTCCTCGCGGTTAATCCAACTTCTATATTTTGCAAAGCGGTCTGCTGGCAGACCCTGCCATTGTTCAACCATTCATTTCCCTCCATATCGCGAATATCATATCCCTATTCTACCATTCTTACTTGCCTTTGTCAGAGGATGAGGATCGGCCGAGCAAAGCTGGTCTTGATTTTAGAAATTCTTTGTACTTCTCTAGCTATAACGTGGTATCATAGTAACTAATGATAAGTTATAAAGGAGGAGGTGATTCGCATGAAGACCCTCTCAAGCGATCGTTTACCCTGGGACCTGCAAGCCTTGCTCTTGATGATCTTATTAATTAGCAACTTCTTCCCCTTCTATATTACGGTCACCGTGATGACGGTTATTTTTATTATTTTAGGGGGCTGCGGGCTTTTCCGCCCCAGCTTTACGGATAATAGTGGGGTCATGGCAGCCTTTTGGATATTTATCGCTTACAATATTAGCATTTCCCTCGTCTATCAAAACTGGTTGGGTGTCCTCATATCTTTTGGCTTTGCTATCTACTTAATTTTTTTCAAGTATTATTTTGATGCCATCAAGCCTTATTTTGTGGAAGACTTGATCAATGTCAGCCTTATCGCCAGTTTTATTCTTTTTATTTTTGCCCTGCTCGAGCACTTTCAGTTCATCCAGGAATGGGACTACACCTTTATTTCCGAAGCTATGGGCAAGCAGCATGCGGACCGGGTCGAAGCGACTTTTTTTAATCCGAATTACTATGCTATGATGCTTGAATTCTTCATCATTATTGGCCTCTACAAGTTGACGCGAACCAAGAAATTGCGAAAGAAATTAGCCTTCGCCTTCATTACCCTCTGTAATCTGTCCGCTATATTCTTTACTGGAGCTAGGACCAGCTTTATGGTGGTTGTCGGATCAATCGTCGTCTTCTACTATGTTTACGGCTACCACAAACAGGCCTTGGTCAGCTTAGGGCTGATGGTGCTTGGCGTTCTTGGTTTAATGGTGACCGACCTCTTCCCCCGCATGGACTCCCTATCTTGGGCCTTGGGGGACCGGATCCATATCTGGCAGACAGCCTTGCGAGCGCTCCGCCATAACTATCTCTTTGGCCAGGGCCCCTTGACCTACTTGCAGGTCTGGAACGAGTACCCTGGGGGAAAATCAACCATCCATTCCCACAGCATCTACCTGGATCCCCTGCTCAGCTATGGGATAGTCGGCTGCAGCATCCTCTTTCTCCCTTTCTACCGCTTTGCTAGCTTGATTAATACCATGAGAAAGCATCCTGCTCTCCGTCTTCGTTTGGCCCTGATCTGCTCCTTTATTTCCATTGTCCTCCTCCACGGTCTCCTAGACCTGACGATCTTTTGGATCCAGACCAGCTTCCTCTTCCTTATCATCGTCCTACCGATTAAAAATATGATCCAAGAAGCCGAAGCCGGACTCTATCCCGAAAAATAAAAAGAAGCCTTGACCCTTTCAGTCCAACTGATTGGTCAAGGCTTCTTTTAATATGATAATTGATTGCTCAAGTTTTTAGCCCTTCCCTACATTTCATGTGGTGCAGCGACACCGAGCAGGTTCAAAGCTGCTTCTAGAACAATTGTCGTTGCTTTAACGAGGGCTAAACGTGACTCTAAGCCTTCATCCTCTTCAAGGATACGGTTGTGAGCATAGTAGCGGTTAAAGTTCTGAGCGAGGTTGATCGCATACTTAGCAATCACGCTTGGCTCATAGTGGCGGTAGGCCTTTTCAATGGTTTCTGGGAAGTCATTCAAGGCCTTAACAATAGTATAGGCTTCTGAATCTTCTAAGGTATAGTCAGCCGCCAGGTCAAGGTCGCGACCTGATTTGCGCAGGATGGAATGCGCCCGAGCATTGGCGTATTGGACATAGGGCCCAGTCTCCCCTTCAAACTGGACAATTTCACTGAGTTTGAAGTCAAAGTTATTCATCCGGTCATTCTTCAGGTCGTGGAAGATGACAGCTCCGACCCCAACTTGGTGGGCGACCTGGTCTTTATTGGCTAAATCTGGGTTCTTTTCTTCGATTTGTGCTTCAGCCAGGCGGATAGCTTCATTGAGAACCTCTTCGAGAAGGACCACCTTACCTTTACGGGTAGATAGCTTCTTCCCATCCTTGGTCACCAGACCGAACGGAATATGGTGGATGTCATCGTACCAGTCGTAACCCATTTCTTTGAGGACCGCCTTCAATTGCTTGAAGTGGATACTCTGCTCATTGCCCACCACATAGAGGGACTGAGCAAAGTCATAGTGGTCCTTACGATAGAGGGCAGCGGCCAGGTCGCGGGTCATATAAAGGGTCGCTCCATCTGACTTTTTGACTAAGGCAGGAATCAAATCATACTTGTCTAAGTCAACAATCGTCGCCCCATTATCGACCTTGAGCAGGTCCTTTTCTTCCAGGAGCTCGATCACTCGGTCCATCTTGTCATTGTAGAAGGCTTCACCCTTGTCAGAATCGAATTCAATGCCTAACATCGCATAGATGCGGTTGAATTCTTTGAGGGACTCGCTTCTAAACCAACGCCAGAGGGTCAATTCTTCTTCCGAACCTTCTTCCAAGGCCTTAAAAGCTTGGCGGCCCTTGTCATTTAAGCTCTCATCTTCCTCGGCTTCTTCGTGGAACTTCACGTAGAGGCGTAAGAGTTCCTGGATCGGATTCGCCCGGACCTCTTCTTCCGTTCCCCATAAGCGATAGGCCACAATTAATTTCCCGAACTGTGTCCCCCAGTCACCCAGGTGGTTGATCCGAATGGGGTTAAAGCCGACCTTGGCCAAAATATTCCCAATCGCATTCCCAATCACCGTAGAACGCAGGTGGCCCATGGACATAGGTTTTGCAATATTCGGGCTGGACATATCGATGGTGACATTGCCCCCATGGCCTAAGTCCTGTTGGCCGTAATCTGAACCCTGGCTGAGAATTTCTTTTAAGACTTGCTTAGACACTTGGTCCGGCTTGAGGAAGAAATTCAAGTAAGGGCCCACTGCTTCAACCTTGTCTAAAGCAGGGTCATTTATCTCAGCAGCGAGTTCTTGAGCAATGGCTTGGGGTGCCTTGCGCAAGGCCTTGGCTAAGAGGAAGCAGGGAAAGGCAATATCGCCGTGGTCACTATGCTTAGGAGTTTCGAGGGCAGCTTCAATCTGATCCACATCCAAGTGGTCAGAAACTGACTCATAAATCACTTCGGCAACATGATGTTTTAAATCCATAACACAACTCCTTGTCTTTTTGGGTGCGGATTTGAGCACCTCTTTCATCTTAACTATTTTAGCATAGAATCTTCTATACTTATAGCACCTACCAAATCACCACACGATTTTCTTTGGCTAGGTACATGGGATCGCCCTCCTGGATGCCAAAGCAAGTATGGAAGGCATCGATATTCTTGACTTGAACATTAGCTCTCAGTGGACTTGGGGCATGGACGTCCATATTGAGCAGCAATTGCTTGTATTGGTCCCGAGCTTTTTGGCACCAGATCCTTGCCCAATTAATGAAGAAAGCTTCTAGGTCATAATCTTCCTCGTGCTGGCAGGCCTCAAGAGCCGCTTGGAGACCGCCGGCATCGGCAATATTTTCAGAAACCGTCATCCGTCCATTCACTTGGCCCCCAGCAAAAGGCAGGCCGTCAAATTGGTCGACCATCTCTTCTGCTTTAGCAGAAAAGACCTCATAATCTTTTGCTTGCCACCAATTGGTCATATTCCCCTTCTCATCGAACTGGGCCCCATTGTTGTCGAAGGCGTGGGAAATTTCATGAGCAATCACGGCTCCAATCCCCCCGTAGTTCTGGCTCCGGCTCTGGTCAATGGCATAGAAAGGCGCCTGTAAGATGGCCGCAGGGAAACAGATATGGTTGAAACTTGGGTTATAGTAGGCATTGACCGTCGCTGGTGACATCCCCCATTCCGTCCGGTCAACCTTTTGGCCATAACGCCCCAAACGGTCAGCAATCTTTATCCGGCTGAAAGCTTGGAGGTTGCCGTAGAAGCTGAGCTCAGGGTCTACCTTGAATTTGCTGTAGATGTCAGGATAGGTATCCGGATAGCCGACCAAGATATCGATGGCGTCGAGCTTGACAATGGCCTTGTCAATGGTTTCTGGACTCAACCAATCGTTAGCTTCTAAGCGTTTCTTGTAAACTTCAATCATTTCCACAACCATCTGGCGGACATCTTCACGGGCTTGGGGGCCAAAGTGTTTCTTGCCGTAATAGAGCCCGATGACTTGGTCAAACATGGCTGTGCTAGCGTAGAAGGCTTGTTTCTCCTTAGATAGGGTCTCAGGATTACCGGACAGGGCCAGGCTATACTGGCTGCCGATCTGGCGCATTTCTTCACTGAGGCAATTCGACGCTGCATTGACCACTTGGACGAGGAGCCAAGCTTTCATTTGGTCGAAGGAATCGGCATTAACAAGCTCATCAAAATGCTCAAAGAAAACCGGCTGGGTCACAATCACCTGGTCCGGCACTTGACCTAAGAGGGCTTCAAAGTAAGCTTTAAAATCAAAGCTAGCCGAGTAAGCTTGCACCTGGTCCATCGACCGTGGGTTATAGAGCTTGGGATAGTCCGCTAATTCTTCATTGCTCTTCATATACTGGACCAAGGACCGGTCAAAGGCCAAGGCATGAGCGGTGACTTGTTCCGCTTGATCAATCCCACAATAGCTCAATAATTCCTCGGACTGCTTGGCATAGACAGCTAGTAAGCTTTGGCCCGCTTCGTTTCCTTCTTCATAATAGGTCGTGTCTGGCAAGACCAAGCCTGGGGTATCCAGGTAGAGGGTATAGTGGTCGGTATCCTTCATATCCGCTTCCACGCTGATCGCAAAGGGCAAGTCATTATTCTTAAGGGACCAGTCTTTTGCAAAGGCTTGCAGGTCAGCTAAGCTCTCCAAGGCTTTGACTTGGTCAATTTCTTCTTCTAAGGGCTGACTCCCTTGGGCTTCGCGCCCCTCGAAGTCGAGGGCCTTATTGTAATAGGCCACGAATTCTTCCAATTCTGGCTGGTCCAAGGCTAATTTGCCCTCGCGCATGGCTTGGGTTTCTTCTAATAAGAGGTCTTCCATCTGGTCTCTTAAACTGGTAAATCCGCCTGTAGCTGGCTTATCAGCAGGAATCTCCGCTTGGGCTAGCCAGTCTCCGTTAACTGCTAGGTAAAGGTCATCTTTAATCGAATCGTAATCGATAGTCATTATCGCTCTCCCTCTCCATATAGTCTGTACCCTCTATTTTAACATACGGTATCGGCCCCTGACCTTTTAAAGTTTACTAAAAAGTAGTTTTAACTCACTTTTGCCAGCTAGTAACAAGTGCCCATAATAAAATATTATCCACTCAAACTGTGAATTTATTTACAAAAACTTGTAAACGCATACATTTATAGGTACAATTAATAAAGGAAAGTCACTGTAGAGCTAGGAGGAAATTTACATGTCCAAAGAACTGATCACTTTCTTAGAGTACGAGTACCGGGTCCAGCCCGGCCAATATTTTCAATTTGATTATTCCTTTACTGAGGATTATTTAATCCGCAATGTCATTATTGACCAGGATGATGTCTTCACTAAATTGTTAACCATCTATCCGATTAACGAGACCCGAGACTTCGTCATGTACATGGAGCAGAACCAAGAAGGCTCACTCTACCGAACCAATTATCCCCTCAAATTAAAGGAAAATTCAGACGTCTATGAAGCCATCCTTCCCAACTTTAATTAAGCAAAAAGCAGCAAAGTATCTGCTAAACTTTGCTGCTTTTTATTTGATTTCTAATTGGTCCGGATGAATATTTAAAACCTCTGCTATTTTTAATACATTAGCATAAGAGGCATGGTAGAGATTCTTGGGGTCTTTCTCATAATTGGCAATGGTCCTGGTCGTAATGTGGACAGCCTGAGCCAATTGTTCCTGGGTCATTCCCCTACTCTTGCGCCAATCTCCTAAATATTTTCTTTTCATAGCAAGCCTCCTCATATGAATTATATAGTTAGGGTATATGTAAGTCAAATTTATACGCCTGGATTTCTAAAATAGCGAACTGTAATTCTAATAAATAGAAACGAAATTAATTTCATGAATTTAGTTTCATTATTTATATGAACATGCTATGATTAATATAAATACTAAGGAGGCTTGCCTATGTTGGCAGAAAATTTAAAATTTTTACGCGAAAAAAATAATTATTACCAAAAGGACATCGCCAAAAAGCTCAACCGCAAAACAAATTCAACAATTTCTGACTGGGAAAACGGTAAGTACGCCCCTTCCCTGGATGTCGTCGAAGAGCTAGCCGCCATATACCATGTCGGCATCGACGAACTCTTAAAAGAAGATTTGCGAGAAAAATACCAGAGTCCTAGCGACCAACTCATTGAAATTTATGAATCCCTAGATACCGATAAACAGGCTCAGCTGCTTCACTATGCTCAAGACCTAAAGGAATAAAAAAGAGAATCTACCCACTAGCAACTAGTGACGTGTAGATTCTCTTTTATTTTGTTCAATTTTACTAGGGCTGCAATAAGCCTTTCAGGATGGACTGCTAACTGGCTCCAGCGAACAAAAGCTAACCGCCAAGTCTCACACCCCCTTATAGTCGGGTTCATGCTGGCAGAAATAGGTCTTCTTCACAAAAGGGAACGTTCGGCTTGCAGCCGTTCTTATCCCTTTTGCTCCAGAGGTCCACTTCTACCCGCGCTCCCTCACACCCTATGTAGTCGGGTTCGGTCGCACAGAAGTGGCTCCTCTTCACAAAAGGGAACGTTCGGCTTGCAGCCGTTCTTATCCCTTTTGCTCCAGAGGTCCACTTCTACCCGCGCTCCCTCACACCCTTATTTATTAGAGAAGTTTTCCCAGTCTTTGAGGAAGCCCTCGATTCCGGAGTCGGTTAAGGGGTGTTTCCATAATTTAGGGAATAATTTGCCTGGGATGGTAGCGATGTGAGCGCCTCGTCGAACGACTTCTTCAAAGTGAGGCAGGGTCCGGATGCTAGCTGCAATAATTTCCGTATCATAGCCGTAGAAATCCAACATGTCCCGAATATCAGAGATCAGGGCATAAGCGTCTGTCCCAATATCTTCTAAACGGCCGACAAAAGGACTCACATAGCTAGCTCCAGCCTTGGCAGCCATGACTGCTTGGCTGAGGGTAAAGACCAGGGTTACATTGGTCTTGATGCCTTCTCCTGCTAATTGGTGGACTGCAGCCAGCCCAGCTTCGGTCATGGGGATTTTAACGACTACATTGGCTGACCACTTAGCCAGTTCACGTGCTTCTTTGACCATGCCTTCTGTATCTAAGCTGACCACTTCCGCGCTGACGGGCCCATCAACAACGGAGCAGATTTCCTTAATCACTTCTTCAAAAGGCCGTCCCTCACGCGCGATGATGCTAGGATTAGTTGTTACCCCATCTACCAAGCCCAAAGCGGCGATGCGTTTGATTTCACCCACATTGGCTGTATCTAGGAAAAATTTCACCTGATCTCCCCCTTATAATCATTTTTTAATTTTATATCTTCATTCTACCACACCCTGCCAAGACCTAACAAGCTATATCCCAGTTAAAAAGTTTTAGGCAATTGAAATATAAATGTTGGTAGGGATTTCAAGTGTACAAGTTTAAAATCCGAGCATGGTCATGGCTAGGAAAGTAGAATAAGAAAGAAATAAGAGCCTTTCGGGAAGATATTGGCTATCATACATGCAGAGCTTTTTCTAGTATGCTTGATTCATTTAGTATACAGTAGCTTATGAAAAAGTATCTGTTTCAGATTATTTACATATCTTTCCATAGTTAGTTAATCAAACTTTTTTCACCTTGTGACTAAGGGGGCTAAACTTACTTCCCTTTATAGTTATTGTAGCAAAGGAGACGATAGGCAATGGATATTCTATCCACAGACTAAATCTCTACTTCTAGAGGCTGGGACAAAAGTTCCAGCCTCCTTTTAAATAACAAACATTTTTCAAAAAACTACTCCAAAAGTCAGGCCTGACATCCACTTCACGAACTATGAGAAATCGTTAGTAAACGTTTTCTCTTAGTTTGCTCCAGTGCTTCAGGCCTGATCGACTTTTGTCATACTCTCTTTTGTATCTCCAAGCACTCTATAAATTTCCAGCTAAATAAAAAGACGCCCAGCGTCATCTGATGGATGGACCACCACGACGACACTGGACGTCTCTAGCTATTTTATAAAAATTACCACACAAATTTTTCCTAGGGGCAAGATTTGAAGAGATTAACGATGACAGAGCTAAGAAAGGCCTGGCCATCAACCTCCTATCATCTTCTAGCCTACAGACCCTTCCATTTCATAAGAAATCAGACGGTTCAATTCAACCGCATATTCCAGTGGGAGTTCCTTGGAGAAGGGTTCTACAAAGCCCATGATAATCATCTCAGTCGCTTGGCCTTCGGTGAGGCCCCGGCTCATGAGATAATAGAGCTGTTCTTCTGAAATCTTGGAGACCTTGGCCTCGTGTTCCAAGTCAACTTGGGAGTTATGGATCTCGTTCATCGGAATAGTATCTGACTTGGAGTCCTTGTCGATCAGGATAGTATCGCATTCAATGTGGGACTTAGAGCCCTTTGAATTTTTACCAAATTTCACATCCCCTAGGTAGTCGGTGATTCCTGACCCCTTGGCGATCGACTTGGAGATAATAGAAGATGAGGTATGAGGGGCATTGTGGATCATCTTGGCCCCAGTATGTTGGTGCTGGCCTGAATTCGCAAAGGCGACAGACAACATGGTTCCCCGGGCCCCTTCGCCATCCAAGTAGCAGGATGGATATTTTTGGGTAAGCTTGGCGCCGAGGTTGCCGTCTACCCATTCCATGGTCGCATTTTTACCAACCTTGGACCGTTTGGTAACCAGGTTGTAAACATTGTCCGACCAGTTTTGGATGGTGGAGTAGCGGCAGTAACCCCCCTCTTCAACGAAGATCTCAACAATCGCAGCGTGCAGGCTGTTGGCCGAATAAGTTGGGGCCGTACAACCTTCGATGTATTCCACTGAGGCCCCTTCGTCGACAATGATCAGAGTCCGTTCAAACTGCCCCATGCTTTCGTCATTCATCCGGAAGTAGGTCTGGAGCGGGATGTCGACCTTAACACCCTTAGGCACATAGATAAAGGTCCCCCCTGACCAGACACTGGAGTTGAGGGCCGCTTGGAAGTTATCCGATGGTGGCACTAAAGTAGCGAAGTATTTTTTGAAGAGTTCGGGATATTCTTTCAAGGCCGTATCGGTATCGGTGAAAATAACCCCTTGGTCTTCATAAATTGCCTTGGTGTTGTGGTAAACGGCTTCAGATTCATACTGGGCCACGACACCGGCTAAGCTATCCCGTTCAGCTTGGGGGATCCCAATCCGTTCAAAAGTTTCTTTAATCTTATCAGGGACATCATCCCAAGTTCTGGAATTCGTATCTGACTTCTTCTTATACAGGGTAATGTCATTTAAATTTAAGTCGGAGATATCTGGGTTCCAGTCCGGAATGTGACTGTTTTGAAAGCGTTTAAGGCTCTTGAGTCGGAAGTCTAACATCCACTCAGGTTCCTCTTTTTGGGCGGATATTTCACGGATGACTTCCTCAGTTAGGCCGGTATCAATCCCAATTTCAACTTTGGAATCCACATCGTCGTGAAAACCATATTTATAATCATCAATTACTGGAAGTTCACTCATTTATTCGTCTTCCCCCTCTTCTACATCTTCTTCAACTGTTTCTTCGTCACTATGAATACCTTCTTGGAGGGCCTGCCAACCTAAACTGGCACACTTGACCCGGGCCGGAAACTTGCGGACTCCAGATAGGAGGGAAGCTTCGCCGAGTTGGTCATGGTAGTCAGTATCCTCATCCAATTCAGGCAAGGTAATCATTTCATTAAAATTATGAGCTAAGCTAAGGGCTTCTTCCACAGTCTTGCCCTTAATTAAGTCCGTCATCATACTAGTACTTGCCGTAGAGATAGCACAACCTTGGCCATGGAAGGCGAGGTCTGTGATCTTGTCATCTTCGATCTTCAAGTCTAAGAAAATGACATCACCGCAAGTTGGATTGAGCATTTCAATCGTCTGAGTGGCCTGGTCCAAAGCCCCATGGTGGTGGGGATTTTGGTAGTGGTCCACGATGACAGCGCGGTATAGATTTTCCATTTTAGATAAAGCCATCGGTGAAAAATTCCTCCACTTCTTTTAAGGCGCTGACTAAGCGGTCAACATCAGCTTTCGTATTATAGTAAGCGAAACTCGCCCGGGCAGTTGCCCCTTGGCAGAGTTCCCGCATCAAGACCTGGGCGCAGTGGTGTCCGGCCCGGACAGCAACGCCTAGTTGGTCAAGACCAGTTGCCAGATCATGGGGGTGGACCCCTGCCAGGTTGAAGCTAATCACACCGTGGTGGTGGTCTGGATTAGCAGAGCCGTATATAGCCACCGCCTCATAGTCAGCTAGGGCAGCCATGGCATAGCGGGTAAGTTCTTTTTCATGGTCGGCAATGGCCGCCATCCCACCGACGCTCTCAATCCAATCGAGAGCCGCCGAAAAGGCAACTACACCAGCTATATTTTGCGTCCCGCCTTCGAATTTATAAGGCAGCTCTGCCCAGCTGCTTGATTCACGTTGGACCAGGGTAATCATCTCGCCCCCGTACTCCAAGGGTTCCATGTCTTCGAGAAGCTCGCGCTTGCCATAGAGGATACCCACCCCGGTCGGCCCATAGACTTTGTGGGCACTGAAGCAATAGAAGTCGCAGTCCAGGGCCTGGACATCAACGGGTAAGTGGGCCGCTCCCTGGGCCCCGTCCACTACGATATAGCCTTGGTTATCATGGATGACTTGAGCCAGGGCTTGGATATCTTGGGCAGAACCGAGCACATTGGAGACGTGGGAGATAGCCAGGATCTTAGTTCGATCGCTTATCGCTTCCTTCAGATCTTCGGCTGTCCAGATCCCCTCCTGGTTCATCTCCAGATAGCGTAACTTAGCCTGGTTACGCTTAGCTGCCTCTTGCCAAGGGATGAGGTTGGAATGGTGCTCTATCGGTGATATTAAGATTTCATCGCCAGGCTCAAGCACGGCATCCGCAAAGCTGCGGGCAATCCAGTTGATGCCCTGGGTCGTGCCCTTGGTGAAGATGATTTCTTCTCTTTGGCCGGCATTGATAAAGGCTTGCACCTTGTCGCGGGTTCTTTCATAGGCCTCGGTTGCCCGGTTGGCTAGGCTATGGACTCCGCGGTGGATATTGGCATTGTCGTGGAGATAATAAGCTTCTAGGGCATCAATTACTGCCTGAGGTTTCTGAGTGGTTGCTGCATTATCCAAGTAGACCAGGTCTTCATCATTCACTTTTTGCTTGAGAATGGGGAAATCCCGGTAAATATTAGTCATTGTCAATAGCCATCAACTTCTTATCTATAATTTCAATTAATTCTTCACGCATTTCTTGTAAAGGAATCGCTACAATCACACTACCTAAGAAGCCACGAATTACTAAGCGTTGGGCTTCTTTGCCGGAAATTCCCCGACTCATCAGATAGTAGAGTTCTTCCTGGTCGACCCGGCCCATGGAAGCGGCGTGGCCTGCCGTCACATCATTTTCGTCGATCAATAGGATAGGGTTGACATCGCCCCGCGCCCGGTCAGAGAACATCAGGATCCGTTCTTCTTGTTGGGCATCAGCGCCTACTGCCCCACGGTAGATGTGGCCAATCCCATTAAAGGCCAAGCGTGAGCGGTCGAGGATGACCCCTTTTTGGTAGATATGACCGACACTGTGACGGCCATAGTTGGAAACTCGGGAGTTGACCCCTTGCGTTTGCTTGCCATCCGAGATGCCGACCACATTCACATAGCTGACCGAGCCATCTCCGATCAATTCAGCATTGTAGTCAGCGACCACATTGCCATCGTTAAGCATACCGACGGCCCAATCAATCCGCGCTTCAGGGCCACAGTGACCGCGGCGGGTAATAAAGCCCGTCGTATTTTCGCCGAGTTCGTCCAAGGCAGCATAGTGGACTTCTGCATGGTCAGCTGCAATGATTTCGGTTAAGATATTAGCAGAATTGGCTTGGTCGCCATGCGTTTGGAAGCGTTCCACAAAGCTGAACTTGGCATGGGCTTCTGCCACAATCAAGACATGGTGGTTATAGGCCAAGTCTTGGCTGGCATCTTGGAAGGCGTTGACAACAATCGGTTCTTCGACCTGCACATTTTCAGGGACATAGAGGAAAATCCCACTATTCATATAGGCCGTATGGTAGGCGGTAATCTTGTTGTCGCCTGGTTTAGCGGCCTTGGTCATATAGTAGTCCTTGAAGAAGTCTGGGTAAGCTTGCATGGCTTCGAAGATATCCATCAAGATAACCCCTTGGTCCTTCAAGTTCTGGCTCAGGTCCAAGCTCAGGGTCTGGTCGCCGAATTGGTTCATGAGGGCTTCTTGTCCCTTGTGTTGGTAGCGCTCATCCAATTCAAAGTCTGTGGTCCCTTCCCCCTGGATCTTGGCTCCATATAGAGGCCAGCGTTTGACATCCATCTTAGGGGTATCGGGTAAGTCTAAGTGATCAATATTTTGAAAAGCTTTCTCTCTCAAGGCAAGTAAAAATGCAGGTTCCTTTTTAGCTTGGGAGAAGGCTTGTATGGCTTGCCAGTCTTTCTGGCTCATTTGTTCTGACATAGAATCCTCCCTTATCAGCTAGTCTTCATCCAATTCGATGTTAAGCTCTTGTGCAAGGCCCTTGTAGCCTTCAGCTTCTAGTTTTTTAGCCAGCTCAGCATCACCAGATTTGACTACCCGGCCGTCCATCATCACGTGGACATAGTCAGGCACGATATAGTCTAAGAGACGTTGGTAGTGGGTAATGATGAGCGAGCCAAACTTATCACCACGCATGGAGTTCACCCCATTGGCGACAACCTGTAAGGCATCAATATCTAGTCCAGAATCAATCTCATCTAAGATAGCAAAGGTTGGTTCAATCATCAGCATCTGTAAGATTTCATTACGTTTCTTTTCCCCGCCTGAGAAGCCTTCATTGAGGTAACGTTCTGCCATTTCTTCAGGCATTTCTAAAACTTCCATCTTGTCATCAAGCTTTTTAATAAAGTCCATGACGGAAATTTTATCGTCTTCTGGCCGTCTGGCATTGATCGCTGCGCGCATAAATTCCGCATTGGTAATCCCAGGAATTTCAGAAGGATATTGCATGGCTAAGAATAAACCAGCTAGAGCCCGCTCGTCCGTTTCCATTTCCAGGATATTTTCGCCGTCTAATAAGATTTCACCTGAGGTCACTTCAAAGGCTGGGTGGCCCATGATGGCAGCAGATAGGGTAGATTTCCCTGTCCCGTTAGGCCCCATGATGGCATGGACTTCCCCCGTATTGATGGTTAAGTTAACCCCTTTTAAAATTTCATTCTCTTCTACTGAAACATGTAAGTCTTTAATTTCTAATGTCGACATAATGCCCTCCTTATAAAACAATCGTTAGTCTCTTCTTATTCTAGTCTATTTGATAATACTTTTCAAATATGTGAACCAAAAGACTCTCTGACTCGTCATTGACTTGAACCATTCTAAATTAATTCTAGCCTTCAGAGATCAATTGACGAAGTGGAAAGCGTTTTAACTTCCCCAGTTTTTAGTTATAATGACTAGTAGTGATTGATAGAAAGGAAAAGCGAAATGCCTATTGATGTTGAATCTCTATATAACCGCCGTAACGATAGCCCCTTCAATCGGACACTTGTTGGCGACCTCTTAGAAAATCTCGGCCATAACCGTCCTGATGACACCGCCCTCGTCGGCGGACCAGGCGCTTACAGTCTACCCGACCACCAAGTCTTGAACTATGGGACTTATAATAGCAAGGCTAACCAATTTGCCCAGAGGCTCGACCAGCTTGCCCTCGAACGAGCCAGTCGTATCCTCTTTATCTGCGAAAATTCAACTGAGGCCCTAATTGCTAAGTTTGGAACAGCCAAAGCTGGCATGGTCTCGGTACCCGCTAATCCCAATTTCTCAGAGGATGTCATGGCCCATGTGATTGACCTGACCCAGCCTTCTGTCCTCGTCATCGATGCCGAATTTATCCCCAAATTCGACAGCCTATTAGCGGGCCACAGCTTCCAAGTTAAGCTCGCCATTCCAATTGGTGGACAAGTCGCCGCTTCCTACCAGGACTTTAATGCTTATTTAGCCGACCAGCCCAGCCAGCAACCGGACCGCTATCCCCTCCATGGCGATGACATTTGGGAGATCCTCTTTACTTCGGGAACGACCTCCTGGCCCAAGGGCGTCATGATCAGCCACCATTACAGCTACCATGCGGCCTCTATCTACGGCATGCACATGAGCCGGGGCGTGGACCAAATCCACCACTACCGCGTGGCTTCCTTTCTCCCACTCATCTACCACTGTGCCGATCTCACCCTGGCTATTTCCGCCATGCTCTATGGCGGCACTTTAATTTTCGGACGTCGGCAAAACGCTCAGGAAATGGCCCAAGTCCTGGCTCAGAGCCAGGCCACGGCGCTCTGGACGGGGCGGATTGATATCATGGAAGCAGTCTTTGCAGCAGCTGACCGAGAAGACCTAGACCTGACCAGCCTTAGCTGTCTGCTCTACGCCTATTCTCACTTAGAGCCCGAACTTTATCAAAAGATCCAAGCCCACTGCTCGCCACGAGTCCAAGTCATCAATTCTTTCTCCCAGACCG
Source organism: Aerococcus sp. UMB1112A (assembly GCF_030230715.1). Classification (NCBI taxonomy): domain Bacteria; kingdom Bacillati; phylum Bacillota; class Bacilli; order Lactobacillales; family Aerococcaceae; genus Aerococcus; species Aerococcus sp. UMB1112A. Next base: position 184,444 of record NZ_JASPDS010000001.1, read on the forward strand.
AAGTTCTTGCCGGCTTTAGGCTCTACCATGCAGGCAATGAAGCCCTCTTAGCCGACCATCCAGGCGAGAATGTGATCGGGACGGCCGATGCCCGCCTCCAACAAAAACTTGTCAGCCCAGACCAAACGATGACTGGCGAAGTCGCCTACCGGTCACCAGCCGCCTTTTCAGGATACTATCGCAATCCCAAAGATACAGAAGAAGCTATCCAGGATGACTGGTTCCGTTCCGGTGACCTGCTAAAGCTAGAAGCAGCTGACCGAGCCATCATGGTCGACCGGAAGAAGGATGTAATTAAGACGGGCGGCGAAAACGTCTCCTCTGCCCGAGTAGAGACCATCCTCCTCCGCCATCCTGAGATCAAACAAGCTGCCGTGCTGGGAATGCCTGATTCGCATTGGGGTGAAGCCGTCACGGCGGTGGTTGCTTCCGACACACTCAGCCCAGCCGATGAGAAGCGCTTGATTAGCTTTTGCCACGACCAGCTGGCCGGCTTCGAATGCCCTAAACGCATATATTTTAAGCCCCACTTAGACGAATCGATCGGGGGCAAAGTTAAAAAAGCCTCCCTCAAATCATGGATAAGGAGTAGAGAAAATGAAGAATAAAATCACTATTATCGGTAGCGGCTTTATGGGTAAGCAAATTGCTGCTGCCTTCGCTAATGCCGGCCTAGCAGTCTGCCTGGTCAAGTATGGCAGGGCTAGCGATGAAGACATGGCCCAGATCCAGACCGCCTGCCAAAAATTAATCCATCATAAGAAAGCTAGCGGAGCTCTCAGCGTCATCAGCTATCAAGACTACCGCCAAGAAGGACAAGTCAGCGGCCTAGTGATCGAATCCATTATTGAAGACCTAGGAGCAAAAAAGGACCTATTCGCAGACCTAAGTCAAATTTTAGGGCCTCAAGTGATCTTAGCTAGCAATACCTCCAGTCTATCCATCCAGGCCTTAGCAAATGACTTGGATACCAGTGCCCAAGAGCGCTTTCTCGGCCTCCATTTCTTCGCCCCGGTGACCAGCAATCCCCTAGTGGAAGTCGTTCCCCATCCCGTTTTTCCCGAAGACAGGCTGCAAAAGCTCTGCCAGTGGCTCAGCAATCGGGTGGGCAAAAAATATATTATCGCCCAGGATGTCACCGGTTTTGTTGCCAACCGGATCGCCTATTACAGCAACTATGACATCATGTACCGGGCGGAAGCTGAAAACTGGCTGCCTAGTCAGACCGACGCCCTGTCCGGCAAGTACCTGGGTCGGACCAAGATGGGGCCCTACCGGCTCGTCGACTATACAGGCTTGGACCTCTTCGAACAGGCCCTGGCCAACTACCAGGAGGATCCGACCTGCCAGGACTACTTCCCTTCCCGCTCAGCCCATCTTCCCCTCCTAGAAGCTAGCTACTATGGGGACAAGGTCGGCCAAGGCTACTACAAAAAAGACCAGGGCAAACGCTATCACTATAACTTCCAAAAGCAAGCCTACGAAGCGACCAGCTTCCCCCGCTTTGACATTATGGATAACTTAGACCAGCTAGACACTAGGGATCGTTTCCAAGCTATCCTAGATGCTGAAGACCCCTATGGCCAATTTATGGCCCAGAGCCTGGTCAACCTGCTCGCCTTTGCCGCTCAAAATGTAGGTATCGCCTGCCAGGACTACCGGGATATTGACCGGGCCATGGTTTGGGGTTACCAATGGACATACGGCCCCTTCCAGATCTGGGACTTGATCGGCTTCGACCAGGTGAAGGACCTCCTAGCCAAGCGCCAGGTCAGCCTACCGGGCTGGCTGGAAAACTTCCAAGGCCCCTTCTATCCCGATAGCCACTGCCTGGCCCGCCACCAGTCCTTGGCAGCTTATGATAAAGACCTGATCCTCGACCAGGGGGCGGATTATAGGCTCTACCCGGGGCCCAATCAGACTTTGGTCTTTAGCCTCGAAGCCAAGAACAGCGTCATTAATTTAGATTTGTTAAGGGGCTTGGACCAAGCCCTGGACCGCCTGGAAGACTCACCGGCTATTGGGCTGGTTATTTACAGTCCCCAGGAGCATTTTTCTCGAGGCTATGATATCAAGGCCTTTGAAGCCAGTATTGCCCAAGACCGTGTGGTTGAAGATTGCCAGATTTCTTTTGATCTCGGCCATCGCATTATACAGCGGATGAAATATAATCAGAAGCCGATCGCTGTAGCCTGCCGGGGCTACTGCCTGGGTGGGGGAGCCGAGCTTGCCCTCCACGCCAGCCGGATTTTTGCCAGCCCCCAAGTTAAGATGGGCCTGCCTGAAGCCAACTTAGGCCTCATTCCTGGAGCAGGAGGCCTGGTCGAGCTGGCGGAACGCATTTATACAGCAGCTATGACCCGGATGGAGCGCAAAAACCGCCTGCTCGCTTGTTTCGAAACGGTCGCCTATGGAAAGATTTCGGCTCACGCTAAAGAAGCCCAAGAGCTGGGCTATCTCACTGAGGAAGACGTTATTGTGCCCAACGAAGACTATCTCCTCGAAGCCGCTATCGACTGGCTCACTTACCAGGGCCGCTACCAGAGCTTCCGCCCTCAATTTCCACAATCTTATCCTGTTTTGGGCAAGGAATTCATGGCCCTGGTCATGGGGACCACCCAGAATTGGCGCCAAGGTCTCTTTATTAGTGACCATGACAAGTACCTAGCCGATGCCATTGGTCAGGTCTTAGCTGGTGGAGAGCTTGCTATGGGGATCCAAGTCTCCCGCGAGGACTTATTAGAAGTCGAAAAGACCGTCTTTAGCCAGCTTTTAACTAGCCAAAAGACCCAGGACCGCATCCAACACTTTGTCAAGCACAAGACCATCTTGCGTAATTAGAAGGAGGAAACTATGTCTGAAGCTTATATTGTCGCCTTTGCCCGGTCAGCTGTGGTCAAGGGCAAGCCCACTGGTCAATTTGCCTATGATCCGGCAGAGGACATCGCTGCCCAGGTGCTCCAAGGCTTGATCCAGAAATTAGGCCCCCACTTCGATCCCCAGCTAATCGATGACCTGATCGTTGGCTGCTCCATGCCAGAAAACCGCCAAGGGGGAAACATTGCCCGTAAGCTTGGCCTAGGCGCGGGCCTTCCCTATGAAGTTCCCGCCGAAACTATTAACCGCTTCTGCGCCTCTTCCCTGCAGGCTCTGGCCCATGCCAGCCAAGCTATCCAGGCCGGCCAGGCAGACTTGATTATCGCGGGGGGTCTAGAATTCCAATCCACCACCCCCTACGCGAGTCTAGAAGCCCACAATAACTATGCCCTAGAAAGTCAAGGCTGCCATCTGAGCGATTGGATGGGTTTGACAGCTGAACGTGTCGCAGAGGACTATCAGATTAGCCGTGAGGACCAAGACCAATTCTCTGTCGACAGCCACCACAAGGCCCACCGTGCCCAAGCTGCTGGCAAATTTGACGCAGAAATCATTCCCGTCAAAGCCCATACTGCCCAGGCCCGTCAGAGTCAGCTAGTTCAAGCTGACGATGGCATCCGTCCCGATACCAATCTGGACCAGGTCAGCCGGCTCAAGCCAATTTTCAAACGAGGGGGGACCGTCACCGCTGCCTCCTCCTCCCAGATTTCCGATGGCGCCAGCTTTTTAGCCCTTGTTTCAAAATCAATGCTAGACCAGCTCCAGCTCAAACCCCTGGCGATCTTTAAGGGCTACCAGGTAGCTGGCGTTGACCCCGCTGTCATGGGCATCGGCCCCGTCCCAGCCATCCAAAAATTACTCACCCGCCAACAGATTAGCTTGGACCAAGTCGACCTCATCGAACTCAACGAAGCCTTTGCAGCCCAAACCCTGGCCGTGATCAAGGCCCTCGATTTAGATATCGATAAGGTTAACCCCAATGGCGGGGCTATCGCCCTGGGGCACGCCAACGGAGCAACAGGGGCCGTTCTCAGCTGTAAATTATTAAACGAAATGGCGAGACAGCCTGAATCCCGCTACGGCCTTGTCTCCATGTGTATCGGCGGAGGCATGGGAGCTGCGGCTCTCTTTGAATCTTTATATTAGGAAGGTGATTGCATGACATTTTTTCAAGAAATAGGTGTCCAATATCCGATTGTTCAAGGGGCTATGGCGCGCATTTCCAAGCCTCAATTAGTGGCAGCCGTGAGCCAAGCGGGTGGCCTCGGTATCTTATCCAGTTACGGTCTATCGGCAGATGAGCTAAAGGCTTCCTTGGATGAAATCCGCCAGCAGACCAACCGGCCCTTCGGTGTCAATCTCATGCTCCAGCAGGATAATATTTCGGACCTCCTTCCCATCCTCTACCAAGAGGATATTGCGGTCGTCACAACAGGAGCAGGGACACCCAAGGCCTTTGCGAAAGACTTGCGCGCTTCAGGGACCCGGATTGTTCCCGTCATTGCCTCGGTTAAGCATGCTCAAAAAATGGGCAAGCTGGGCGTCGATGCTCTCATCGTTGAAGGCCGAGAAGCCGGTGGTCATATCGGACAGAGCTCGACTCTGCCCTTGCTTCAAGCGGTCCGCCAAGTGACCCAAGTCCCTCTCATCGCAGCGGGAGGCTTTGCGACTGGGGCCAGCCTTCTTGCGGCCCAGGCCCTGGGTGCATGCGGCATCCAAATGGGGACGCGCTTCCTAGCCTCTGTGGAATGTCCCATACCAGATGCTTATAAGGCTGCTATTCTAGCGGCTGACGACCAGGGCACGATTGTCACGGGGCAAAGCTGGGCACAAGCTGTCCGCAGCCTCAAAACGCCCTTCCTAGAAGATATCCTAGCGGCAGAATTCAAGGGCCAAGACCCCGCCAACATCCAAGCAGCCCTCAAGCAATCCTATCAGAAGGCGCTAAGTGACGATGAATTCGACCAGGCCAGTCCCATGGCTGGGGAAAGTGCTGGCGCCATCCATGATATCCGCCCCGTTCAAGAAATTATCGACCAAATCATAGAAGAAGCTCAAACAGCCCGCCAGCAGCTTTGCCAAGACTAGACAAACAACAACAAAAAGCCTCCCAGTCAGTTCACACATCAAACTTGACTGGGAGGCTTTTCTTTCCTGGTTCTATCATTTTATTTACTGGTCCAACCATTGAGCGAGAGCTTGCTCGCGGCTACCCGCTGAAACATGGTCCCCGTCAGTTAAGAAGGGGCGCTTGATTAACATCCCATCTTTGGCCAGGGTCATCACGATATCTTCCTTAGACATATCAGGAATCTTATCTTTAAGCCCCGACTGGCGGTAGGCTTGGCCCGAGCTGTTAAAGAGTTTTTTGACATCGGGCCAGACTTGGTCGACCGCCGCTCGGATGAGTTCGGCTTGGGGTGGCGTCTGGCGGATATCGATCCAATTAATATCGTAGCCAGCTGCTTCTAATTGCTTGCTGACTTTTTGGCAGGTGCTACACTTCTTCAGTCCGTATAAATCTAAAACGTTCAAGATTAGCCTCCTTTGTTAATTTGCGTGCCAGCCGAATAACAAGATTCTGCTGGTGGTCTTTCTCTGTTTGACGTTCATTGTAGCGAATCGAGGCAACTAGGCCCACACACATCATATTGGTAATCAGGGCCGATCCCCCCTGGGATATGAAGGGTAAGGGAATCCCCGTCAGCGGTAAGAGCCCTATCGTCATCCCGATATTTTCGATAATGTGGAAGGCGAAGAGGGTGACAATCCCTGCTACCATGGCCACATAAAAGCTATCATTGGTCTTAAAGGCAGCGGAGATCATGCAATAGATCAAGATAAAGTAGAGCAGGATTAAGAGTGAACTACCAATAAAGCCAAAGTTCTCAGCAATAGAAGAAAAGATCATATCAGATTCTCGTACCGGTACATAGACTTCAAAATTACCTAGGCCCTTACCGAACATCTTCCCTGATCCCACAGCCTTGATCGACTGACTGAGCTGGTAGGATTCAGATGCCGTATTCTCAAAGGGCGCGAGCCAGGAATCAATCCGGGAGAATTGGTAATCCTGGAAGCCTAAATTCAAGAGCAGGTCCCTATCGTAAACCACTAAAAAGAGTAAGATCAAGAAGAGAAGCGTAATCACCAGGAAAGTTGGCAAGATAATGTGCCAAGAAATCCCGGATACAAAAATAATTCCAACTAAAATCATCATAAAGACGAGCATGGTCCCGAAGTCATTCTGCAAGACCACTAAGAGCATAGGCGGCAGGGACCAAGCAAAGAGTTTTAAAAGAAAGCGCCAGTCTAAGCCTACCTGGTCCCGGACTGCCATCTCATCATAGCCGATCCGGTTACAATCCCGGGTGTAATCATCCACCAAGCGTCCCATCATTATAATGTAGAAGAGTTTCATCAATTCGGAAGGCTGGAAGGTCAATCCCCCAATTGAAAACCAAGATCTGGCCCCACTCGCCTGGGCCAGCCCGCGGTCATAGAAGATCAAGACCAAGATAAGGAGGAAGAGGCCAAAGAAATAAGCCAGGGGCGCTAAACGGAAGAGGGTCTTCCGGTCCAATTGCATCATCAGGTAAACCAAGACCAAACCGACCAAGAACCAAGCCCCATGCATCAGGGTCGGTAGGAGGGAGGCCTCCTCATACTGGAGGTAGGTCGTCGAAAAGACCGTAATCATAGAATAAAGCATGAGGGCCAAAAGAGTTAAAAGCAAAGGAAAATCATAGCGGGTCTGGGTTAGATTTTTGACTCGCTGGTACTTGCTTCGTTTCATATCCATTATTCATCACCAACTTCACTAAAATAATTATCTTCGAAACGAATCGGCGCGTCCATTCGTTTGAGGTTGCCATATGCGATCTCTTTCTCTTCGGCCGCCTCCCAAGTGCTTGACCGGCGATTAATATAGGCTGGCTGCTCTCTTAAATAATCGGAGAGGTGGTCAAAGCGGTAGTAGAGAACATTGATCAGAGCCCCTGATACAATCGATATACAGAAGAGGTAGATATAGATCATCAAAACCACAAAAACGCCAATGGTCGAGGAGGTCAAGGATTGGCCGACAAAATAATCCACATAATAGCTAAATAAAGTACTGATCAAATACATCATCAAAGTCGATACCGAGGCCCCAATCAACGAATACTTAATATGCCAGCCGGGCATAGGGACCACTTGGTAGAGGTAGCTATTGAATAAGAAGAGGGCCAGCACCAACCAGAGATCCTGGACCGAGAGCAAGCCACTAATGATCTGGACTAATTGCTCAGGTAGGCTGATATGGGCCTCCAGGAGTTGGAAGAAAGCTTCGCCAAACATATAGAGGAGGCTAAAGACAGCCACCACTAAGACCAAGGCAAAAGCCAGAAAGAAGGAAATCAGTCGGGTAAAGATCATATTATTTTTGTGGCCGATCCCATAGACCCGTTTAAGCACCCGCTGCAAACTCGTAAAACCTGTCGATCCCGACCAAATAATGGCAATCGATGACAGAGAAATTACACCCATATTTACATTGCCCAGGTATTGCTTGAGGACCGGAATAATAAAAGGCGCCACCTGGTCAGGCAAGAAATCCGTAATCAGTTGGATCACCTGACCAGTATCCATGGGAATAATCGGAATCACATTTGCTAGTAAGATGAGCAAAGGGATTAAGGCGAGTAAGGTATAGTAGGACATTTCTGCAGCACTTCCTCCTACATAAGCATCTTGTACGCTGCGTTGAATGACTGACAAATACTTCTGCTGGAACTTTGCAAACATCAGCTTGCCTCCCTTTTCATTAATCATATAAAAAATCCTGCACCTATCGAAGAAGTGCAGGACTCCGTGTGCAAGTTATATTTTAACACACTTATGGGGTAACATCATTCCAAGTGTTATTTAAAATATCTTGTTGCAATAACTGGCCTGTATCAGGTTGGTAACGGTAGATAGTCACCAGGTTAGACTGCTGCATATTCTCAGGAGCCTGCCGGCGAACTTCCACTTGGAAAGTCCCATCCTCTAAGAGGCTAGGCATGAAGTAATAGTCTTCATTGTTATAGATATTCCCTGAGGCTTGATGGATCAGGCTTGAGACCTTGGGCAGGAGGTCCTTGGACGAATCCAAGTTTGATTCTGTATTCGAAGCTAGGCCTTGGTCCTGGCTAGTCGCTGCCGCCTTGTCCTTAGCACTGGCCACTTGCGGCTTATCTCCTGCTGAGCTCTGATCTGCGCGCTCTCCCCCCTCTTCAACACTGGTCGCTGATTCTTCTTGGTCAGCCGCCTGCTTATTGGAGGTTTGCTGACTGGCCTGGACTGTTTGCGAGGAGGTCTTGGCCTGGTCACCAGAGAAGGTCAGTGACTGGTCGGAGCGTCCACAAGCAAATAAGAAGAAAGTCAGACTGAAGAGGCCTAAGCTAGTCACAAATTTTTTCCACATCTGATTTTACCGTCCCATCTAATTTTTTTCTGCCTATATTTTAGCACAAAACTCCGCTTTAAAAAGCCTTTTCAGAGCTTTCTTAAGCGAAGTTTAATAGATTAGCTGGGGCTATTGTTCCTTGTCCCAGACCGGAATACTAGACCCATTAGTCATCTCGTCGATGATCTTGGCTACCTCATCTGTTTGATAATATTTCACAATGGTTTGGTAGATGTCCTTATCCTTCTCATCTTGACGGGCTGCAATCACATTGTAATAGGGCTTGGAAGACTCCGCTACAGGTTCTAAGTAGATACTGTCTTGGGTTGGCACGAAGCCCGCATCCGAGGCCATATCGTTATTGATTAGCGCAATGTCTGCATCACCCAGTGAGCGAGCTGTTTGATTGGCTGCCATAGATTTAAAGTTTAGATTTTTTGGGTTTTCGGTAATATCACTAATAGAAGGGAGCAGCCTCTTGTCCGGATCCAACTTAATTAAACCCGCTGTCTGCAAGAGCAAGAGGGCCCGACTTTCATTGGACACATCATTTGGCAGGGCAACAACTGCCCCATCTCGCAAGTCATCAAGGGAATCAATCTTTTCTGAGAAGACACCCATGGGATTGAGGGTCGTATAAGCAATCGTGGTATTGCTGTAGCCCCCTTCTTTATTGACCTCTTCCATAAAAATTTCCGTCAAGGCCGCGTGCAGGTCAATCGAGCCATCTTCTAAGGCTACAATAGGGCCCCGATAATCGGTAAATTTCACCAATTCTAAATCGATATTTTCCTTGTCCTTCAGTTCCTTTTGGATATATTCCCATTGGTCGTTCTTATCGCCCACTACCCCTAACTTAACATGGGTTGTTTCCTTAGAAGAACTCCCGCATGCCGTTAGAAATAAGGTGAAGACCGCCACCAATAAAAACAATTTCTTTTGCATCATCTGCCACTCCTTGTTATTTTATTCATCCTGACCATGCTAAAAGAGGCAGGATAAGCTCTTATCATTATATAAAGATTCTTAAGGAATAGCAAAGATCTATCTATAGGATTTATTGATAGATGATGGAAGCTTCATCCGATCAGTCTCTGCAATAGTTAGCAGGGATAGCTATTATTATTTATTTCTATCCTCAAAAACTTTAATTAATGGTAGACTAGTCCTTGCAAGCCAAATGAAAGGATGATCAGCTTGACTAAAAAACTTACTGATACCGTCAAATTCCGCCACGGTGCTGAAATTAAAGGACGGATTGTCCAACCCCCTATGCTCACTAATAGTGGCCTCAGCCAGGGCTTCGTTAGCCAAGACACCCTCGACTACTACCAAGCTCGCTCAGAATCCGCTAGCCTTGTCATCGTCGAATATTGCTATGTCATCAAAGACGGTGGACCTTCCCACACCTGGGCCGCCAACAAAGAACAGCTCGGCATCCAAACTGATGCTCACATTGAAGGTTTAAGCCAAATCGCCAAAGCTTTGAAGGCCAAGGGCAACAAGGCCATGGTCCAAATTAACCACTCTGGCCGGGAGTCCAACTTCCCTGCCCGCCATGGCGGACGTGCTCTCGCCCCTAGCGCTATCGACTTCTCCTTCTTAGATTACCCCGTAGAAGAAATTACTGAAGAAGAAATCTACCAAGTCATCGAGGCCTTTGGAGACGCCACACGCCGGGCCATCCAAGCTGGCTTCGACGGCGTAGAAATCCACGGGGCCAACCACTACCTCCACCAGCAATTCTTCTCCAAGTGGTCCAACCAGCGGACAGACCAATGGGGTGGCTCTTATGAGAATCGAACGCGCTTTATCCGTGCGGTCAATGACAAGGTCTTCGAGGTCGTTCGTCAGGAAGCTCCTAAAGACTTCATTGTTGGCTACCGGATCAGTCCAGAAGAAATCCACGGTGATAATGTAGGCTACACCTATGAAGATTCTACCCGCCTCGTCGCAGACCTAGGCAAAGCTTATGACTTCGACTATATCCACGTCTCTCACCTGGACTATAAGCACAAGCCTGAAGGTCAAGACCTGACCTATGCCCAGCTCTACCGCCAAGTCCTTCCCGAAGAAGTCAAGTTGATTGTCGTTGGCGGTATTACTAATGAAGAAAAAGCGGCTGATGCCCTCAACTATGCTGACCTAGCGGCTGTCGGACGCGGCACCCTGATCGACCCTCAATTTGGCAAGAAAATTATGGAAGGCCGCGGTCAGGATATCGTAACGAAAATTTCACCCGAACAAGTGAAAATCTCTAAACTACCACCCGCCCTGGTCACCCTCTTCTCCGATCCCCAAATGCCCCTGCAATTGGCCGGCCGGGAATCGATCTTTTCCCTCCACGGTCAAGATAGTGACTACTACCGGGAAGGTTATTAAAAAATGCAAGAGAGCTAGTCAACAATCTAGGAATAGCTAAGATTAAGAAAGAGTAGACAAATTTACTAAATACAGGATCCCTTAAATCTTGTGTACAATTTTGCTTACTTTTCATAATAATCAGCAAAATAAAAGCAAAAAGAAAAAGCAGCAATTGCGGCCTAAAGCCTACAATTGCTGCTTTTATAGTACCTCGAGAGCGAGATTCGAACTCGCGACCTACGGTTTAGAAGACCGGTGCTCTATCCAGCTGAGCTACCCCGAGAACTCACAAGATATATTGTACCGCGTCCTAGGGATAGCTGTCAAGTGACATCCTAGCCAAGTCTCCGGTACGGTCCTGTAAAAAGAAAACCAGCTTAGAAAAGACGCATCAGCGTTGGACTAAGCTGGGTTAATAGTCTTTGGCGGGAACGTGTGAGAATCGAACTCACCCAAGAAGCTTCTAACTCCTTATACTGGTTTTGAAGACCAGAGGGAACACCAGAACCCATCCGCTCCCAGGACAAATTCTATTATAGCATTTATTTTCAAAAGAAGCAAAAGATTCTTCCCTTTTTTAAGCTTAATTTCTCTTAAAGCAGAGGACCGCATTGTGGCCCCCAAAGCCAGCACTATTACTTAAAGCATAGCGCAAGTTAGCAGGCCGTCCCTGCTTAGGCACATAGTCGAGGTCTAGTCCTTGGTCTGGATTTTCCAAGCCTAGGGTAGGAGGTAGGAAGCGGTCAGATAAGGCGCACAAGGTAAAAATCGCCTCGATGGCACCCGCTGCCCCCAACAAATGACCGGTAAAGGACTTAGTAGAGGAAACGGCCAGTTCTTGGGCATGGTTCCCAAATACTTGCTTAATCGCTTCACTTTCACTCGCGTCATTGGCTGGGGTTGAGGTCCCATGGGCGTTAATATAATCAATCGCTGTGGGATCGATTTGTGCCTCAGCTAAAGCTTGGGCCATGGCCTGGCCGAGTCCTTGGGCATGAGGAGCGGGAGCCGTCAAGTGATAGGCATCACTGGTCGCCCCATAGCCCACAATTTCACCATAGATAGGAGCTTGGCGGGTTTGGGCTGATTCTAAGGATTCTAAGAGCAGGAAAGCCGCCCCTTCCCCCATCACAAAGCCGTCCCGGTCCCGGTCAAAGGGTATCGATGCCCGATTAGGATCTGATCGATGGCTAAGAGCCGTTAAATTATCAAAGAAAGTCAGACCAGCAGGGTTCAAGCAGGCCTCACTTCCTCCTGCCATCGCTAAGTCTAAGTGGCCATTTTTGATGGCGCGGAAGGCTTCACCGACCGCTGAATTCGAGGAGGCAAAGGCCGTTGCAATAGCTAGGGCTGGCCCCCTAAAGGACAGGTCTTGGGCTAATTTCATAGCGGTCTGTCCAGCCAGATTCTGAAGAAAGACTTGGCTTTTGCTTTGACCTTTGAGGGCCCCTTCAATGGCAGTCAAGCCACCGAGTCCATTGCCCAAGTAACAACCGGCCCGGTAAGGATCAAAGTCTTCCACCTGCAAGCCACTCATCTGGTAGCAGGCCTTAGCCGCAGCCCGGGCCAAAATCGCATAGGCTTCCTCGCCACTGGTTGATGCATAGAGACTGCGATCTGGAAGGGGGGCACAGACCTTGACACCTAAATCTGGGCAAGTCATACCAGCTGCTTCCAGTGTCTTCAGCCCATGCTGTCCCGCTCGTACCCGCTGCCAATTCTCTTCCACGCTCTCTCCTAAGGGGCTGATGGCAGCCATGCCTGTTACTACAACACCTTGCGTCATATGTCACCTCTCCTCATTTATTCATTCAACAAAAAAGGCCCGGCTCATAACGACCAAGCCTCAAGCCTTTTATAAGTCATCTAAAGATAATTTATCGGTATCAATGCTCCACATCAAAGCAAAAGCATTGGGGCCGCTGTGGACACCGACCGTGGGGCCAATAATGCCCTCATCTAAACGCATGTCGGGGAATTTCTCTTGAACGATAGCCTTGAGTGACTGGTAAGGTTCAAAGTCCTTGCGTCCTGAAATCGTCGCACGCAGGGGCAAGCCCTTAGCTGCATCCTCTTCTAAGCTCTCAACAACCCGCTGGATAGCCTTCTTCAGACTCCGGGTACGAGCAGATAGTTCCAAACGATCCTGGCCGACCTTGACAATCGGTTTAATCTTGAGGAAGTTCACTAGGGCTGTCGCCGCTGAGCCCAAACGTCCCCCCTTGAGCACATAACGTACATCGTCTAAGATCACATAGAGCTTACTATAAGGGGGCAATTTATCGAGATTAGCGATAATTTCTTCAACTGACCGGCCTTGGTCGCGCTCCTTAACGGCTGCTTCAATATAATAGCCCTGAGCTTGAAGTCCGATTTGAGAGTTAAAAGGATAAACCTCCAAATCTTCCTCTTGGGCAGCTGCCATCTTCAGAGTTTCAAAAGTTCCTGACGCACGAGGAGTCACCATAATAGCGAGCACCTGGTCATACCCCTTGGCTTGGATCTCATCAAAGGCTTCCATAAAAGCGCCGGGACTCGGTTGGGATGACTTCGGAAATTCCCCGCTAGCTTCCACCTTCGCATAGAAGCTTTTATCATCAATATCTACCATATCGCGGTAAGTCCCATCCGAAAACGTTACAGACAGTGGAACCACAAAAATATCATGTTCTTCTTTAAAAGCCGGATCCAGGTAGGCTAAACTATCGCAGAGAATTGCGATCTTTGACATGTACTTTCTCCCCTTTCTCATCGGAAACTGTCATTCCTTTTAATTTTAACATACGTTTTTTATAAATACAATTTTTTATTCCGCTCAAAATAAATACTAAAATTGCCAAGCGAGCATTTTAGGGTAAAATAAAGCTATGGAGGTGCATCATATGCATAAGATTCTATTTATCGGTGACAGTCAAGTGGCTGGGGGCCGCAACCAAGCCAAAAGCTCAAAAGACCTCGGTTCAGGCTTTGTCGCCCAACTTGACCAAGTCTGGCAAAGCCAACAGCTCCCCCTTCAGGCCATTAACAAAGCCTACAAGGGGGCCCAGATCAAAGATGTATGGACTGACCTCAGTCGAAATTTAGAGCAAATTGGAAGTGTCGATGGACTAGTCCTGGGGGCTGGTATTAATGACGTTTATTTCCACCGGCAATTAAATCAGGCCGGCTGGCAGGCTTATCTCGAAAATTGGCCGGAGATTTTTTACCGCTTATGTGACCACTTAACCAAGCACTTTAATCCCCAATTTATGCTCTGTTTAGATGTGAGCGCCGGCTTCGAGGACCCCCGCTTACAAGAACGTCTACGCGACTTTCGACAAGTTTCTAGACAAAATGTCCAGGCCCAAGCTGAACTGGTAAGCTTTGCTGAAGTCTTTGAACAAGCTCCCCACACTTACTTTGTGAGCGACCACATCCACTTCAGCCCTGCTGGCCACACCTACATCAGCCAGGCCCTCAACCCCCGCATCCAAGACCTTATCCGCTAAAAAGAGAGGTCGGCCAAGGCCAGACCTCTCTTATAATAGTAGCTATCTATTTTTTAATATTAATTGCTAGGCATCAAATCATCTATACCATTTATTTTTGAGCAGGACTGAAGCGTTGAAGTTGGGCCTTAGCCGTACGGACCGTTGGAGTCTCGCTAGCTGAGGGACCTTGGCCCGAACCGGTACCATGCTTTAGCCGTTGGAGCAAAGCGACTTACGGATAAAGTACAAGACGGCTTCAGCCGTTGTTGATCCTCTAAACGTTCAAGGGCAAAATTTAAAAGCGAAACGGATGCTCACAAATATAATTAACAAAGAAATCTTTATTCTTCCATGAAGTCTTTCAATTGCTTAGAACGGGAAGGATGGCGCAACTTCCGCAGAGCCTTAGCTTCGATCTGACGGATCCGTTCCCGGGTCACACCGAACTGCTTACCAACTTGCTCTAAAGTTTTGGATTGACCATCTTCTAGACCGAAGCGTAAACGAAGGACATTTTCTTCCCGGTCGGTTAGGGTATCTAAAACTTCATTGAGCTGTTCTTTCAGCATTTCTTGGGAAGTAAATTCCTCTGGGCTCATCGCTTCATTATCTTCGATGAAGTCGCCCAAGTGGGAGTCATCTTCTTCCCCAATTGGAGTTTCAAGCGAAACAGTCTCTTGAGAAATCTTCATGATATTGCGGACTTTTTCCGTTGGCAGGTCCATTTCGGCACCAATTTCCTCTGGCGTGGGTTCGCGCCCCAAGTCTTGGAGGAGTTGCCGTTGGATACGGACCAGTTTGTTAATGGTTTCTACCATGTGGACAGGGATCCGGATGGTCCGGGCCTGGTCAGCGATGGACCGGGTAATGGCTTGACGGATCCACCAAGTCGCGTAAGTTGAGAACTTGAAGCCCTTGGTATAGTCAAACTTTTCAACTGCCTTCATCAATCCCATATTTCCTTCTTGGATCAAGTCAAGGAAAGACATGCCCCGGCCTACATAGCGCTTGGCAATAGAGACCACCAAACGCAAGTTGGCTTCGGCCAGTTCTTGCTTGGCAATCGGATCTCCTTCTTCAATCCGTTTGGCCAAGGCCACTTCTTCATCAGCTGTTAGAAGGGAAACACGACCTATTTCCTTGAGGTACATGCGGACAGGGTCATTCATCTTGACATTAGCTGGAATACTGGTTTCGTCCTCTTCTTCCTTATCCTTAGCTTTTTTGTCCTTAGCGTTCTTGCTGTCCGCTTTCTTATTGGTCTTCTTATCCTTATCAACAATTTCGTCGATGGTCTCGTCATCAATTTCTTCTTCTTTGATCTCGTCTGATTTTTCAGCGGTCCGCTGGAGTTGGCGGTTAGTCGGGCCACCGTCGTTATCCACTACGGCTACCCCGGCTTCTTCGAATTGTTCAATCAGATCATCGATTTGCTTGTCATCTAGGCCGTAGGGTTGGGCAATGGTGTCGCTTAATTCATCATAGCGAATGGAACCAAAGATGCGTTTTTCATTAATTAAAGCCTTGCTTGCTTGCTTTAAACTCGGTTTTTTATCGTCTGCTTTAGCCAAATAAATCTCCCCCATTTACTATCTTTTCATCTGTCTCAATATTTGAATCCGTCTAAGGTTTAAGTCGCCAATCCGCGCTTGGTCATTGGTCAGTTTAGCCTGCTCCATTTCATCTTTGAGCGCTGCTAACTGGGACTTCAAGTCCGTCTTAGTCGTGATATTAAAGACCAAGTCCTCAATTTCCATATCTGTCACTTCTTCTGGTGTATCCAAACAATAAATATCTACCAGTAAAGCCTGGTCTGCCTGGTCTAATAAGCGGTTGTAGAAGGCCTGAGGGGAATAATTCTCTCCCTGGTCCTGGCGGTAGGCTTCCAACAAAGTGAACAGCGTCTGCATTTTAACCGACTGGAACTGAAAATCTGGATACTTTACCTTGAGCATGACCCAGGCATCCTCTTGCTTCAATAAACGATTGAATAAGTGCATTTCATTAATCTCTAAGGGACTATAAGCCTCTTGGGCCGGCTGGCGAGACAGGCTTTGCCAAGAAGTATCTGCCCCTTCTCTAAGAGGTGAATTGTCCGGCCGAGAAGCTCCTTGCTGAGGCAGGTCACGATGAACTTGGAGAAGTTGCTCTTTGAGACTATCTACAGCTAGCTGGGTCTCTTGGCTGAGCTCCTTGAGGTAGAGCTCCTGCTCCACGGCTGTATCCAGGCGGGCAATCCGTTGAATAATGGCTTCAATATATTGAAGTTTACCCGAGTCAGTCGCCAAATCATAGTGCATGCGGTAGTAATACCGGTAGAAATGCATAATGGACAGGCGCTGGTTGACAATAAAGTGCCCAAACTGTTCACTGCCATAGTGTTCGATATATTCATCCGGGTCCATTTGATCGGGAAAGACACAAACTTGAACTTTGACATCCGATGCTTCTTCAGCAAAGTGGTCAAGCGCACGGTAGGCCGCTTCAATCCCGGGTTTATCCCCATCATAGGCCAGTAAGACCTCTTTCGTCTGCCGGCGGATCACTTGGATATGGGCGGACGTCAAGCTGGTCCCCATTGAGGCCAGGCCATTCTTGATTCCTGCTTCACTAGCCTTAATCACATCCATGAAACCTTCAAAAAGAATGACTTCCTTGACCCTCCGAATTTCTGGCCGAGCCAGGTCCAGGTTAAAGAGAAAGCGGCTCTTTTGGAAGAGAGCTGTTTCCGGACTGTTCAGGTACTTGGCCTGCTTACTTGTTTCTCCCGAATCATCAGGCAAGATCCGTCCAGAAAAAGCCAGGGTCTCCCCTTCTGGACCGCGGAGGGGAAAGATGAGTCGACCGGCAAAACGGTCGCGAATTTCTTGGTCATAGTCGCTCCGGATAAAGATTCCTGAAGCGATTAGGGCCTCATCCGAAAATTCCTTGGTCCGCAAATGCTGGTAAGAAAGCTGACCATCCTTAGGGGCAAGGCCAATCTGATAGCGGTCAATGGTTTCTCGGCTAAAACCTCGGCCCTTTAAATAGGCCATGGCCTCCTGCCCATACTGGGTTACCGTCAAAAGATAATGGTAGAAATCCTTAGCCGCTTCATGTATGGCAATTAAGTTCTCTTCATCAGCAGACCATCGCCTTCGCTGACGGTTAGTGGTACTTTCAAAGTCAAAGTCGACACTGGCGTGGCCCTTCTGCGCAACCAAAGCCACCGCTTCCTGGAAAGAACAGCCTTCAATATCCATCATAAAAGAAAAGACATTGCCACCCCGACCACAGGAAAAGCACTTGAAAAATTGCTGGTCTGCTTCAACAGAAAAAGATGGCGTCCGTTCATCATGGAAAGGACACTTTCCAAAGTAGTTCTTCCCGCGTTTCTGCAAGTCCACATATTCCCCGACAATATCCAGGATGTCAACTTGTTCTCTGATGGATTGGACCACTTCATTTGGTATTACTTTTGCCACTGGGTCACCCTCTTAATGACATAGGATTGTGCATTGTATAGTATACTTCAAGTTCTAGCCAATTGCAAGAAAAGGCTTAGTCCTCATAGGCTCCTGCAATGACATCTTCGATAATCTCCCAGGCTTCATCCTTGGCCTCTGCAGTCTTCGAAGAAAAAGGTAAGATCTGGTCTTCCGTTACCAGGTCTAGGCTCTCTTTGATCTGAGCCAGGTGCTTATTCCACTGGGACCGTTTGACCTTATCAGATTTAGTAGCGATCACAAAATAAGGAATCTCATAGGCTTCGAAGAATTCCTTCATTTGGATATCCTCCTTACTTGGTGCATGGCGGAAGTCCACCAAAAGGAGGGCTAACACTAAATTGGTCCGGGTCCTGAAGTAACGCTCAAGCATCTCCTGCCACTTTTTCTTTTCGCTCTTGCTCACCCGGGCAAAGCCATAGCCCGGCACATCGACAAAATAGAGACTATCTTCAACGTCATAATAGTTTAATTGTTGGGTCTTTCCTGGTTTACTTGAGGTCCGTGCAATATTTTTCCGTCGGACCATGGTGTTGATAAAGGAACTCTTGCCTACATTTGACCGGCCAGCTAGGGCGATCTCTGGGCGATCGGCTTCCGGGTATTGTTCGGGGCGCACCGCACTAATTAAGAATTCCACTTGGTGAACTTGCATTGTCCTACCCTCCTATCAATAAAAACGAAAGGGGCTGGGACTTTTCCCAACCTCTTGCGTTACTATCCTTGCTTAGCCTTCAATAGCCTTGCCCTCAGCATCATAAATCTCAGGCTGGGCCTCTTGGTTGATCACATCTTCTGTGACGATAACCTTGGCTGCCCGATCATGACTAGGGATATCATACATAATATCAATCATGCTCTCTTCAATAATAGCGCGCAAGCCTCGAGCACCGGTCTTACGTTCAATGGCCTTCTTAGCAATGGCTTGGAGGGCTTCATCAGTGAATTCCAATTCCACATCATCCAAGGCCAGCAATTGTTTGTATTGCTTGATTAAAGCATTCTTTGGTTCGGAAAGAATTCGCACCAGGTCGTCCTCAGTCAATTTATCGAGCACAGTAATAATTGGCAAACGGCCAATAAACTCTGGGATTAAACCGTAGGACTGGAGGTCTTGTGGAATAATATGGTTAAGGATCTGTTTCTTCTCTTCAGGACTTTCCTTTTCCGCTGTTTGACCAAAGCCAATCACCCGTTCACCCAAACGTTCTTTAACAATATTTTCAATTCCGTCGAAGGCGCCGCCAACGATAAATAAGATATTAGTCGTATCTAATTCAATAAACTCTTGTTGGGGGTGCTTACGGCCGCCTTGTGGGGGAACATTAGCGGTAGTCCCTTCCAAGATCTTCAGCAAGGCTTGTTGGACCCCTTCTCCACTGACATCCCGGGTAATAGAGACATTCTCAGATTTACGGGCGATTTTATCGATTTCATCCACATAAATGATCCCGTACTGGGCCCGTTCAGGGTCATTATCGGCAGCTTGAAGGAGTTTAAGCAAGATGTTCTCTACGTCTTCCCCAACATAACCCGCTTCCGTCAGCGAGGTTGCGTCGGCAATAGCAAAAGGCACCTTCAGCAAGCGGGCTAGGGTTTGGGCAAGGTAAGTCTTCCCAGAACCAGTTGGCCCGATCAGGCAGATATTAGACTTTTGCAGTTCGACCCCTTCAATTTCTTTGTCCTTATCTGTTTGAAGGTTACTATTGACCCGCTTATAGTGGTTATAAACGGCAACAGATAAGGCTTTTTTAGCATCCTCTTGGCCAATCACATATTGGTCCAAGACTTCATGGATTTCCGCTGGTTTAGGTGGGTCTACCATGACCAGCTCATCCGAGATTTCCATTTGCGCTTCGTCATCAATTATTTCTTGGCACAGGCTGACACATTCATTACAAATATAGACATCCGGCCCAGCAATAATCTTGTTCACTTGGTCTTGGGACTTGCCGCAAAATGAGCAGTGTACTTGACCCGTATCATCATTAAACATTTATTGCCTCTCTCCCTTCTTACACATCAACTAATTTTGTCAAAAAAAGAGGTTGAAGTCAACTGTTCCAACTCCAACCTCTCTTTCTCAATAAAAAGCTTATTCTTCAATCGCAGAATCTGTGATCAAGCTCATGGCTTTCTTAAGGGCAATGTCACGTTTCAGCATATCTGAAGTAACAACTTGACGAACTTGTTCTTCAGGCATGTTGTAGGTTTCTGCTAAGGACTTGATTTCTTCTTCAACATCTTCGTCGCTAGCTTCGATATTTTCATCAGCAACGATTTGTTCAAGGATTAAGTTTGTCTTCACGCGTAACTCAGCATCTTCAGCAAATTGTTGACGGAGGTCTTCTTCTGAAGTGCCAGTTAATTGATAATACAAGTCAGGGCTGATGCCTTGGCGTTGCATTTCATTTAAGTAGTGTTCTAACTGATGGTTCACTTCTTCGTCAACCATAGCTTGTGGTAGGTCTTCGATTTCAGCATTGTCAACCGCTTGGCGGATAGCTTCTTCATCACGGGCATCGTCAGCTTGGCGAACTTTAGCTTCTTCGATTTCTTTCTTGTAGAGGTCTTTGAGTTCATCTAAGCTGTCAACTTCTTCGTTAACATCCTTAGCGAATTCATCATCAAGTTCTGGAACTTCTTTAGTTTTCACTTCATGAACTTTCACTTTGAAGGTTGCTTCTTGACCAGCTAAGTCTTCGGCATGGTACTCTTCAGGGAAGGTTACCTTCACATCTTTTTCGTCGCCTTCTTCAGCTCCAACTAATTGGTCTTCAAAGCCAGAGATAAAGCTATTAGAACCGAGCTCTAAGGAGTAGTTCTCATCCTTACCACCTTCAAAGGCTTCGCCATCTTTAAAGCCTTCAAAGTCGATCACTACGGTATCGCCTTCTTCGGCAGGGCCTTCTTTAAGGCTGAGTTCAGCCAAGTTATTTTGAGCAGCTTCTAGGCGTTGGTTAACTTCCTCTTCGCTGACTTCACGGTCTTGTTTAGCAACTTTAAGGTCTTTGTAGTCGCCTAATTTAACAGCTGGTTTAGTAGCAACTTCAGCCTTGAATTCCCAGTCTTGACCTTTTTCAATCTTTTCGATATCGAATTGAGGTTGGCCGACAATATCCAAACCAGATTCTTCAACGGCTTGAGCATAGGCTTGAGGGAGAACCAGGTTAATGGCATCTTCGTACAAAGCAGCTTCCCCAAACATCTTAACAAAGACTTGGTAGTTCACTTTCCCTTTACGGAAGCCAGGTACGCTCACATCTTTTTTTACACGTTTGTAAGCTTGTTTCAAAGCCTTTTGGGCATCTTCTTGGGCTACGGTAAAGTGTAGAACGCCTTCATTAGTACTTGTCTGTTCAAAATTTACTGTCATGTATTAATTCCCCTAACTCTTCAAAATTTCATTTTTAGATTAATCGATTGATAGCTTTTAATCAAGCAAATTGCCTCTATAGGCATATCATCGTTCACATTTTGACATATTACACTAAAAAGCTTAAAATGTCTAGTTTAAACCAAATAAAGTTCTTGGTCTTGGTCAGCCGACATGCCAAGTCATGGCTGGACAAACTTGTAAGGCCCTATGTATTAAGAAGCTTGCAAGCGTGTTATAATTGTGTTAATTTTTGTGCAATTTATTCCTTTTATCCGGTAAAATTGCTATACTTATAGGGATAGATTGGAGGAGTAGACGATCTGATGCATTACCCAAATGGTAAAAACTTTGAAGGAAAACGGGATCAGGCCAAGTCCCGACCCGGCCCTAAGACTAAAAAGGTCCAATTCGGCCAGCGGGGGATGCGGCTTGAGAACATGCTAAACCAATCCAACCAGTGGTACCTCAACCGCGGCCTTGCAGTGATCCATAAAAAACCGACCCCTATCCAGGTGGTTAAAGTGGACTATCCCAAGCGGGCCCGGGCCAAGATTACAGAGGCCTATTACCGGCAGGCATCAACCACCGACTACAATGGCATCTATAAGGGTTGGTATGTAGACTTCGAAGCCAAGCAGTCTGACCGCATGCAGAGCTTCCCGCTCAATAATATCAAGGACCACCAAGTCAAGCATATGACTGCCTGCAGCCAGGCAGGCGGCTTGAGCTTTGTAATCTTTTGGTTCTCTAAGCGCCAGGAAGCCTACCTGTATCCTATCGAAGCCTTGCTTGAAGACTGGCGGGCCTATCAGGATAGTGAACGGTCTTCCATCCCCTTCCAGCGGATTGAAGACTATGCCTATCCCATCGCCCTAAAATACCAACCTTACTTAGATTATCTCCCCTTGATAGACCAATATATTGCAGACTATGGCAAAAGTCACTAGTCACTGATTCATATTTATAGGAAGAAGGTTTTAATATGTCTGAAAAAGACCGCCGCCACCAGCGCTACAATAAGAAGCGACAACCGCGCCAGGCCTTATCAAATCAGTCACTTTGGAAAAAAATCATCCTTGCTATCGTCGGTTTCTTTGCCGTCATAGCCCTCCTCTTGGGCCTAGTCTTCGCCTACTGGGCCTTCAGCGCGCCCGAACTGACTGAAGACGAATTGCGGGGCTCCATGGCCTCCATTGTTTACGACAACCAAGGGCAGGAGATCTATGAAACCAGTCAGAATGAACGGCGGATTGTCAAAGAAGATGAAATTTCTCAGTTAACCTTTGATGCCGTCACTTCGATCGAAGACCAGCGCTTCATGAAGCACAACGGGATCGACCCCAAACGGATTATCGGCTCCCTGATTGCTAATATCAGAGCAGGGGGAATATCCCAAGGGGGGTCTACCCTGACCCAGCAATTGGTCAAGCTGTCTGCCTTTTCAACTAAGTCCGAAGACCAGACCTATAAGCGTAAGGTCCAGGAGATGATGCTCGCCCTCCAGCTCGAACGAAATTATACCAAAAAAGAAATTTTCGAATTCTATATTAATAAGGTTTACATGGCTAATGGAGTCTATGGCATGGGGACGGCAGCTGAGGTATACTATGGAACTAGCTTAAATAATCTTGGCTTGCCGCAGACCGCCCTCCTAGCTGGGATGGTGCAAGCGCCGAATAATTACAACCCCTATACGAATCCTGAGGCAGCTAAGGAGCGGCGCGACTTAGTACTCTCCGAAATGCTGGAAAATGGCAAGATCAGCCAAGCAGACTATGAAGCTGCGGTCAATACACCAATCGATGCTGGACTCCAGCCCTTAGAAGAAAACCGTGAAAAAGAGAATTCCGTCAACCAAGTGGTGGATTCCTATATCCAACAAGTGGCTGAAGACGTCAAGGCCGCTGGTTACGACATGTGGTCAGACGGCTTGAAGATCTATACCCACTTGGATATGAATACCCAAAACTATATTACCGAACTCTTGAACGATCCCAACGGCGCTTATTTCCAAGATTCTGAGGTCCAAGCTGCCGCTTCAATTGTCGATACCAAGACAGGACATATTATTGCCCTCTTCGGCGGCCGTAACCAGACTGAAGCCTTGAGCTTAAACCGGGCCACCCAGTTAAACCGGAGCGTCGGTTCTTCTATTAAGCCTCTGAGTGACTACGGTCCTGCCATCGAACACTTAAATATCAGCCCTGCGACAGGAGTTAAGGATGAGCCTTACCGCTATAGCAGCGGCGACCCGATCAATAACTGGGACCGCCAACACCAAGGCCTCATCACCATGCGCCAAGCCTTAGCCGAATCTAGGAATATTCCGGCCCTCAAGGTCTTCCAAGCAGTAGGTGCTGAAAAAGTGAATGACTTCCTCAATAACTTAGACATCAACCTCAATAATGGTGAAGGCGTCTATGAATCCAATTCGATTGGCGGGGAAATCACACCCTTGAAATTATCAGCCGCCTTTGCAGCCGTGGGGAACTATGGGGAATACAATGAACCTAAGGCTGTGGATTATTTCGTTACCCTTAACAATGAAAAAGTTGAAGTCTCAGGCGAAAGTCGCCAAGCCATGCGGGAATCCACCGCCTATATCCTGACCGACATGATGAAATCGGTTTTCACCGAAGGCCTATCTGCCCCCTACCATAATGGCGGCATCATTGAAGCCGGTAAGTCAGGTACGACAAATTATACGGACGATCAAATTGCCCGCTTCAGTATTCCATCCGGAGCCGCACCAGACCGCTGGATGTCCGGTTTCACCACTAATTATTCAATCTCCATTTGGATGGGGTATGATAATCCAAACTCACCTAATGGTTACATCACAGAAAGCGCCGGTCATGCGGTGGACTATCTCTACCGGCAGATGATGGACTACGTTTCTAACGGTGCCCACAATGAGGACTGGCAGAAACCCGATACTGTCCACGAAGCCAACCTAGTCGCCTTATCCAACCCGGTCCGGCTCGCCACAGCTTCGACACCTTACAGTCAAACCACCCGCGACTTGATCAATGAAAACCTCTACGAAGAATTCAAAAACTCTGCTTCAAGTCCTGGAAACTTGGACCCTAACGGCAGCTACTATAGCCACTCTACCCGCCGTTACAACCGGGCACCAAGCTATGAATCCACTTACCAATCTGGCTACGACGACGAAGACTATGAAGACAGCTCTGGTCGGTCTAGCCGGTCTGTATCGGATAGCCAGGTTGATGGGCAAGAAGGTTATGAACGAGGACAGTCATCCTCCTATGAAAACCAAACACCTACGAGACCAAGTCAGCCAGGAGAAAGGCCAGCTGAAGCTTCAACTTCCGCACCAGCTAATCCATCCGGTGGAGGTACCGGTAATGCTGGAACCCCACCAATGTCTGGTGATCCTGCAACTGCATACTAAAAAAAATCTCGCTTCCCTCCTTTCCTGGAGTTGAAGCGAGATTTTAGTTTGCTTATTATCTTTTTGCCGACTTGTACCCTAATTAGCCAGTAAGTTATTAGCTGAATAAACAGGGTCATTGGTAATATCAATCCCCAAACGTTTGATGGTCTTTTCATTCTCCCGGCTGAGGATAAAAGTCGCGTGAGCCTGGCAGTTCGCCAAGGACTCTAATTGGTCATAAGCCGCCTTGGCAGTCGGATTGGTTACCGCACTCATGGACAAGGCGATCAAGAGTTCATTGGTCGTCAGGACAGGCACCCGGCTGTGGAGGGCCTCCCGCTTGAGGTCTTGGATGGTGTTGAGGATCATAGGAGCAATCAAATCGATCTCATCATTAATGCCGGCCAGGGCCTTGAGACTGTTAACAATTACAGCCGCCGAAGCATCCATAATCTCGCTAGTCCGGCCGGTAACGATCCGTCCATCTTCCAGAGCCAAAGCAACAACCCCTTGGATTTCATTCTTGCCGAAGCGTTCTTGGACTTCAACCTCATAGTCGCGAGCGGGTTGGACAACTGCCCGGTCCGTCGCATGGAGGTCACTTTCTTCCATAATAATTTGCATCCGGCGCCGGCAATCCTCGTCCAAGGTACCTTTGACAAAGTCGTTTTCAATAGCGAAGTAGCGGCGAATAATCTCTTGCTCCGCTGCCTTCTTGCAGAGCTCGTCATCAATAATCCCATCAGCAATACAGTTAACGCCCATGTCGGTTGGCGATTTATAAACAGATGGGGCTTCAGTAATGTTTTCAATAATGCGGCGGATGACTGGGAACATATTGATATCCCGGTTGTAATTAACAGCCACTTCGCCGTATGCTTCGTAGTGGTAGTTATCGATCATATTGACATCCTTCAGATCCACCGTAGCGGCCTCATAAGCAATATTGACTGGGTGCTTCAAGGGCAGGTTCCATACCGGGAAGGTTTCAAACTTGGCGTAAGAAGCATTCACTCCCCTAGTATGCTCATGGTAGAGCTGGTTCAAGCAAGTGGCGAGTTTGCCGCTTCCAGCCCCTGGAGCAGTAACCACCACAACAGGTTTACTGGTCTCAATATAAGCATTCTTGGCAAAGCCTTGGTCGCCAAAAATCGCTTCAATATCAGTCGGATAGCCTTTGATAGCTTCATGGGCATAGACCTTAATGCCGCGGTTTTCCAGGTTGGTCATAAAGGCTTTGGCATTGGGTTGGCCATTGTAGCGGGTCAGTAAGACACTGTTAACAGGGATCCCATAGCGCTGGTACTCCGCAATCAGACGTAAGACATCTTCATTATAGGGAATCCCATAGTCGCCTCGAATCTTATTATTTTCAATATCGCCAGCATAGATACAAATAATGATCTCAGCCTGGTCCTTGAGTGTCGCCAAGAGCTTCATCTTTGCGTCTTCATCGAAACCAGGAAGGACCCGCTTGGCATGCTTATCGCCGATCAATTTACCGCCAAATTCAATATAAAGTTTATCCTTGCCAGACACGCAATCCAGGATATGTTTGGACTGGTGGGCCAGGTATTTTTCTGTATCAAAACCAATTTTATTCATTTGCAACCCTCTTTATCTCTTAATTTTAACGGTCCATGGTCTGAGAATAATTCTCCTTCATACTACTTTAGCACCCTAAAGATGACTTGTAAATTAAATCATCGAACTTTAATCAAAATCTCTGGAAATGAGAGCAAGCTTAAGTTATCATGCAAGAAGAGTTAACTTATTTAGCAAAGGAGCCGCGCCGTGACCTACCAAGTCTACACCCACATCCCCTCAGCCTTAAAAGAACGTCCCTATGTCCCTGTCCATGCCTGGGAGGTTGACCAGCCCCGGGCCATCCTCCACGTGGTCCACGGCATGTCCGAACATGGCGGCCGCTATGAAAAATTGGCCCACTATTTTAACCAGCGGGGACTGACGGTTATCGCCCATGATCAATTAGGCCACGGCGCCCTCGCACGTAAAAACCATAACCTGGGCTATCTGGGAGCGCCCAAGCAAGCCAAGGACATTCTCGTTGCCGATACCTTAGCTGTCGTCCGGGACTTTAAAAAGGATAGCTTACCCTATATCCTGCTGGGCAATAGCATGGGGGCCTATGTCACCAGGCTCTTCCTTAAATCCTACAGCCAGGAAATTGACGCCTGCATCCTGTCCGCTAGTCACGCCCATGTCCCCTTCATCGGCGGCCTGCGCCGGGCCCTCCAAGTCCTCACCCTGCGAAGTAAGCGAGAGACCAATCTCAAACTCCACCAGCTCATCTTTGGGCAGGAGCCGGTCAAAGCCAAGAACTCCCCTGCCTACCAGGCCACTTGGCGGGCAGGCCAGACCCTCAAAGAAGAGCCTCTGACCGGCTTTGTCTTCACCAATGCTGGTTTCCAAGCCGTCCTCGACTTAGCCCAGCATGCCAGCCAACGAAATTGGGCCCAGGGAGTCCGCCCAAACCTGCCCATCCTCATCCTCAACGGGGGAGCAGATCCCCTGCATTTTAGAAAAAATGAGCAGGAGCGGCTCAAGGCTGAACTGGAAAGGCAAGGCCTCCGCCAGGTCAACACCAAACGCTTTGCTGGCCATGGCCACGAACTCTTCTTCTATAACCGGGAAGAGGAGGTCTTTGCCTACATCGGAGCATGGTTAGAGAAAGAAATTCTCTAAAATTCATATAATATTCACATTTAGGTCTTATACTGTAAGTGTACTAGCAAAAGATGTTGATAAAAAGATATTCCTTACTTCCTCTCCCAATTAAGTTAAGGAATGTTCGGTAGAACCAAAAAGGACTGCTTAAGCAGTCCTTTTTAAAACGTAAATCGTTTACAAACGTAGCCATAATGGAGATGATTAGATGTTATCAGGACAAGAAAAATCGGTTAGCCCAGCAGAATGGCAAATCATGCGGGTGGTCTGGGCGCAAAAGGAAACCAGCAGTCGCTATATTATTGATTGCCTGGCCGAAGCCATGGCTTGGAAGGATTCCACCATTAAGACCCTGATCCGGCGCTTAGTGGACAAGGGTTGGCTAGATAAGCAGAAACAAGGTCGGTCCTATATCTACCGAGCTCAGGTCAGCCAGGAAGAAGCCAGTCGTCTGGAACTCAAGACGATTTTTGACAACCTCTGCCAGTGCCAGGCCGGAGAGCTCATCGTCCAATGTATTGAAGACACCCCCCTCTCCCAAGACATGATTGACCATATTCAAGAAGCCTTGGATGAGAAGGCGCCGCAAGCTGTGACTTGTTCCTGCCTGCCAGGTCAATGCCAGTGCCAGGTCAAGCACTAGGGAGTTAATTGCCAGTTGATCGGTGCTTGACCGTCCGCTACAAGGATTTGATTGCACTTAGAGAAAGGTTTGGAACCAAAGAAGCCGCGGTGGGCCGACAAGGGACTGGGGTGGACCGAAGTCAAGACAGCGTGCTTAGTCTCATCGATCAAAGGACGCTTAGCTTTTGACGCATTTCCCCAGAGAATAAAGACGATCTTCTCCTGGCGCTGGTTAAGTTGGGCGATCGCATAGTCTGTTAGCTCTTCCCAACCATGGTTCTTGTGGGAGTTGGCCTGACCCTGGCGGACAGTTAAAACCGAGTTCAATAAGAGCACACCTTGGTCCGCCCATTCCGTCAAGTTCCCGTGCTGGACAGGCTGAAAACCCACATCGTCTGCTAATTCCTTGTAGATATTGCGCAAGGATGGCGGAATTGCTACCCCCTTTTGCACAGAAAAGGAAAGGCCATGGGCTTGCTTAGGACCATGGTAGGGATCTTGACCAAGGATAACCACCTTAACTTGGCTAAAGTCCGTCCGTTTGAAGGCTTCGTAGATGTGGAACATATCGGGGTAAACCACCTCTTCTTGGTATTCCTTTTTTAAAAATTCGCGTAGCTTTTGGTAAGTCGGGCCTTCAAAAACGGGGTCCAAAACCTCCTGCCACTGGTTCTCGATAATTTGATGCATGGAAAGCCTCCTTTTGCTTTTAACTAGCAGATTTCTAGTCTCTTCGGCCTTAAAATGGTAGAATAGACATAGACTTAAGATAAACTTATTATAGGAGGAAATTAGTGATGATTCAACTGATTGCTTCAGATATGGACGGGACCTTACTCAATGGTAATATGGAAATCCCCCAGGCAAATATTGATGCCATCATGCATACTTACAGCCTAGGAATCCCTTTCATTGTCTGTACCGGACGTAACTTTGAAGAAGCTAAGATTGTGCTCAATGAAGCAGGCATTCGCTGTCCAATTATCGGTCTCAATGGGGCAATCGCCTTTGACCGGGACGGGACGGTTGATTATGAAATCCCCTTGGCGGATAAAGAAGCCCTGGCTATCCTTGACCGGGGACGTGAACTCGGCTACTACATGGAAGCCATGACTTCAAAGAATGTCTATTCTAGTTCCAGAACCCAACGTATCCAAGGCATTACCCGATTGATCCAGCAGATGAATGTTGGTATGAGCCAGGAGGAAGCGGAAACAAGAGCCACCCAATCAACTGAAGTTACTAATATCGACTACCGAGACGACCTCAGAGACCTGATCAATAAAGAAGGACAAAAGATCGTGAAGATTACCTTCACCCACCAAGACCCTGACCGCCACCTAGTCCCTCTCAAAAAAGAATTCCTACAAAAATTCGATGACATTTATGTCACCTCTTCCTTCAAGTATAATATTGAAATCAGCCAGACCCACGCCAATAAAGGGGCAGCCCTCAAACGTTACTGTCAAGAGCACGGCTACGACCTCGACCATGTCCTAGCCATTGGCGATAATTATAACGATATCCCCATGCTAGAAATTGCCGGCCACAGCTTTGCCATGGAAAATGCCGTAGACGCAGTTAAAGAAACCGCCAAGTACCAAGCTCGGTCTAATAATGCAGCTGGTCTTGCGGGAGCCATCCAAGAAATTCTTGACCGAGAAAAAGAAGGCTAGTCTCAAGCGCTGCAGCTTCTAACTGTGTTATACTAATAGTAATAAATGATTACAGTTGGAGGAAGCCCATGTTTAATTTCAACCGCATTCGTGTTCTCTTTGTCTGCCGGGCCAACATTTGCCGGTCTCCCATGGCTGAAGCTGTCCTTCGCCAAAAGGTCAAAGAAGAAAAATTAAGACGCAAAATTTCTGTCGATTCAGCAGCCATTGAAGATTGGCGGGTGGGAAATCCCCCCCATCCAGAAACCATTAAAATCCTGGAACAATTCCATATCGATCCTGGGAAAATGAAAAGCCGCCAACTGACCGCAAAGGATGGTAAGAAATTCGACTATATCATCTGCATGGACCAAGACGTTAAAGAAGATGCCCTAGAACGTATCCCCAGCCCCTACCATGACCGCGTTTACTTATTCAATGAATTCTTGGGAAGTGATGACGATGTTCTAGATCCAATTATAACTAAAGACTTTTTAACAACTTTTGATGACATTTACGAAGGTGTCAATGCCATTACAGAGACGATCGTAAAGGAAAGGAAGTTATCGTAATGGAATCTCTAGCAAAAGAATGTCGTGACCTGGTTGAAGAATTGATCCAGGAAGCCAATTTGAAAGCTGGTCAAATCGTTGTGGTTGGCTGCTCATCATCCGAAATCATTGGGGAGCGGATTGGTAGCCAGTCCTCGCCTGAGATTGGTCAGGAAGTCTTCCAGACAATTCACGAAACACTCAAAGCCCATGGTATTTACCTAGCGGCCCAATGCTGTGAGCACTTGAACCGCGCCCTAATCTTGGAGCGGGAAGCCCTTCCCCAAGCTATTGAGGTCAATGTGGTTCCCCAACCCAAGGCCGGCGGATCTTTTGCGACCGCGGCCTACAAGGGTTTTGAAGATCCCATTGCTATTGAAGCCATCCAAGCCGACGCCGGTATTGATATCGGCAACACTTTGATTGGTATGCACATCCTGCCAGTCTGCGTCCCGCTCCGTCTCCAACACCACCGGATTGGTGAAGCTTGGGTCAACACCTGCCGGAGACGGCCTAAGTCTATTGGCGGGGAAAGAGCCCACTACAACAAAGATTTAAAATAGCTTATTTTCTCTAATGGGTTTATAATAGAGTCAAGGAGGAATTTGACATGACATTTGAAAAATCAAAAAAGAATCTCAACCAATTAGTTGCAGACTTAAGCCAAATGAAGTTGATCCTACATAAGACACACTGGTACATGCGTGGGGCTAATTTCCTTTTCCTCCACCCTCTCCTCGATGAGTGGATGGATGACATTGATGGACAATTAGATGAAGTGTCTGAACGTCTCATCACTATCGGTGGTTCACCCTATGCGACCATGGAAGAATATATCGAACACAGCAAATTGACCAATGAAAAAGGCAACTGGGAACAATCCACCCAGGAACGTTTCGCTGAACTCCTCGATAATTACCGTTATCTAGTTGGCTTCTACCGTGAAGCTGTCATTGAAGCGGATGAAGAAGGCGACGGCGTGACCAATGACCTCTTGCAAGGCCACCAAAACGCTCTTGAAAAACGTATCTGGATGTTAGCCGCTGAACTAGGCCAAGCCCCTGATATCTATTAAATTTAAATAGCCAAACAAAGGGACCCCTAAGGCAATCAACGCCTTAAGGGTCCCTTTTACTGGATTAGAATAAAAATTTAACCAAGGTCATGAGGCTGGGACAAAAGGTCCAGCCTCTTTTTTTGAATAGTGAACATTTTTCAAAAACCTGCTCCAAAAGTCAGGCCTGACATCCACTTCACGAACTATGAGAAATCGTTAGTAAACGTTTTCTCATAGTTCGCGGACAGTTGCTATAGCTGTTCGAGGCGCAGCGAGTTACAGATATAGTATGCGTTAGCTGGTTAAGGCCTGATCGACTTTTGTCACACTCTCAATCTCGAGCTTACGATCTTTCAGATATGCCTTTAGACTGATGGGGTCATTGGTGATGAGGCCATTGATTCCTTTATCCATCAAGCTTTCCGTTAAATCGAGGTCATCCACCGTCCAAACATTTACCTTGATGTCCCTAGCCAAGAGATCCTCCAGCATGGCCTCATTAATAGCGAAGAAATGGGGATGGTAATAGTCAGCCCCATGTTCCTGGCAGTAGCGGCCGGGCGAAATAATGCTGTTGACTTCAAGGAAGGCGCAAGATAAGTCTGGTGCTAGGTCTCTCACCTGCTGGATGCTGTAATGGTTGAAAGAGGAAATAAGCACACGGGCCCCACACTGATACTTTTGGACCAAGTCGACCACTTTTTGAGCCAGGCCAGGATATGGGTATTGGTTGGTCTTTAGCTCAATGTTAAGGAGCATATCATTGCCTTGCAGCCACTGGAGGACTTCCTCCAAAGTGGGAATCTGCAGGTCTTCGCTAGGGCCAACTGAGGCGAAACCATAAGAAAAGTCAAAGCTTTTGAGCTCAGCCAAACTGTAATCCATGATCCGGCCGCTTCCATTAGAGGTTCGGTCGATGGTCTCATCGTGGCAGACCACAACTTGACCATCCCGGCTTAACTGGACGTCCAGTTCTATACCATCCGCCCCAGCAGCGTGAGCTTCTCTAAAAGCGAGTATGGTATTTTCTGGGAATTTGGAACTGTAGCCTCTATGCGCTAATATTTGCATATTTACCTCCTCGATTATTTTTAAAAACGCTTGGGAGCTAAGAGTGATTCGCCTGTTTCCTTATCAAATAAGACAATTTGGCTCAAGTCCAAGCCCACATAGATATCCGTATCATATGGAATATGGATGGGCGGGTTAAAACGGGCCGTGCATTCTTGGTCGGCTTCGTGGAAGTCAAAGTAAACATAGGTGTCTGACCCGACTTGCTCCACATTATTGGCGTGAACATGGATAACATTCGATCCTTCGCGACTCTCTGCATGATAGAGATTTTCAGGACGGATACCAATCAAAATATCCCGGCCATCTGCTTCAACCAAGAGACGTTCTTTTAAGTCGTCTGTTAACATGAAGCATTCATTAGCGCTCTGCATAGCTGGTCCTTGGTCAGTAGAAACCAAACGAGCATTGATCATGTTCATCTGCGGACTCCCGATAAACTCAGCCACAAAACGGTTGACAGGATTGCGATAAAGATTGTCTGGCGTATCAAATTGTTCAATCCGCCCCTGATTGAGGACAGCAATCCGCGTCCCCATGGTCATAGCCTCCGTCTGGTCGTGGGTCACATAGATAAAAGTGGTCCCTAACTCGCGGTGGAGTCGAACAATTTCTGAACGCATGCTTACTCGCAATTTGGCATCTAAGTTAGAGAGGGGCTCATCAAGCAAGAAGACTTTTGGCTTTCTCACCATGGCCCGGCCCAGAGCAACCCGCTGTCTTTGTCCACCTGATAGAGCAGCCGGCTTACGGTCGAGAAATGGCGTTAACTGCAGAACTTCAGCGACTTCTTCTACTCGTTTATAGCGGTCTTCCTTGGAAACGCCCTTCATCTTCATGGCAAAGGCCATATTATCCCGCACATTCATATGAGGATAGAGGGCATAAGATTGGAAAACCATAGCGATATCCCGGTCCTTGGCCGGCACATTATTGACCAGGTCATCCCCAATATAGAGCTCACCTTCCGAGATATCTTCCAAGCCTGCGATCATACGCAGGGTGGTCGACTTCCCGCAACCGGAAGGCCCTACTAATACAATAAATTCCTTGTCGGCAATATCCATATCAATATTATGGATGGCCTTATAACCATCTTTGTAAATTTTTCCGACTTTATTTAAAACTACTTTAGCCATTTTCTACCCCTTTACTGCACCTTGTGTTAAACCTTTTACCATATTCCGTTGGCCGAAGATAAAGATAGCCAAACTTGGTAGCATACAAATTACAACTCCAGCAACCATGAGCACCATGGACTGGGAATCAACACTGTTGAGCATGCCAATCCCAACTTGAACCGTCCGCGCCTGGTCATTATTGGTCACTAGGAGTGGCCACATGTACATATTCCAACCCGATAGGAAAGATTGGACGGCCATGGCGCCAATTGTTGGCTTCAATAACGGCGTCATAATGGTGAACAGGAAACGGATATCAGAGCAGCCATCGATCTTAGCTGCCTCGTAAATTTCATAAGGGAAGTTCTCCAAGGCTTGGCAGCACAAGAAAATATTGAAGGCTGAAACCATATAAGGGACGATGAGAACAACTAAGGTATCATTCCAACCCCAAGAAGATACCATCAAGAATTGGGAAATAATCACTGCCTCACCTGGAATCATCATGGTCGATAGGATGAGGGCATAGATAATCTTCTTGCCCTTAAATTCAATAAATTGGAAGGTGAAGCCAGCCAATAATGAGGTAACAATCTGCGAAACTGTGATGGCTAGGGAAACAATGAGGGAGTTTTTGATATAAGTGGCAATTGGTGCCATGGAGAAAACATCAACAAAGTTAGTGAAAGTAATTTCTTGAGGAATGAGGATGCTTTCTGGATTATAGAGTTCACTAGCTGGTTTGATAGCCATTAAGAAGGCATAGATCAGGGGAAACATCACGAAGAGCCACATGATCACATTTAAGATTAAGAGCCACCAGCGATTCTTGGATTTACCCCGCGGTGGATTAGCTTGTTCTTTCTTTAGGCTTTTGTCTTGACTGAGTACGGATTCCATTAATGATCTAGCCCCTTTCTGACTCTAAACATGATAAAGGTGAGTAGCATAACGATGAGGAATAAGATAACCGACTCCGCTGAAGCAAAACCGTAGCGGTAGTTCATGAAGGCATTGCGGTAGATATCATAGACAATCACGTTAGTCGCTTCACCAGGTCCACCCTTGGTCAAGATATTGATTTGTCCGAAACCTTGGAAGGCATTAATAATATTGGTGACCAGAACGAAAAACATGGTTGGTTTCAGGGACGGAAGGGTAATATTGGTAAACTGTTGGAAAGAGTTGGCCCCATCAATCGAAGCCGATTCGTAGAGGCTATCATCAATACTAGCCAAGCCCGAACTAAAGTATAAGAAGTTCATCCCGCTATTCAACCAGCCGGTCAAAACACCGACTGCGATCAGGGCCAGTGTAGGATCGGTCAGCCAGTTAACCGACATGTTAAAGGCCTGGTTGATAATCCCAATCGAAGGATTCAACATGACCTGGAAGATCATGGCCATCCCTGCCGAAGCAATAGCCATGGGCATGGCATAAGAAGTTGAGAAGAACTTCAAGCCAGGGAAAGTTTTTTGACAGAGCAAGGCGGTCGCGAAGCCGATAACCACCCCTGTCGCTACCACAATCAGTACAAATTTAAGGGTTACAATGATAGAGTTCCAAAAACTAGGGCTTTGAAACAATTCAATGTAATTATCAAATAAAATAAATTCTGTGCTCCGTCCCATCCCGTCCGTTAAGAAACCGCTCCGGACGATGGTTTGGATAAAGGGCCAGAACATAAAGAGCACTAAGATTAAAATGGCTGGAATGAGGTAGGTATAACCTTGCAGCTTCTTCCAGCTGCTCTTTTCTTTTTTAACCATAGGAATTTTTGCTTCCAATCCGATCTCTCCTTCTAAAAGAATAAATAGCTGAGAGATAGCACCCAGCTAT
This sequence comes from Aerococcus sp. UMB1112A, assembly GCF_030230715.1. Lineage (NCBI taxonomy): Bacteria > Bacillati > Bacillota > Bacilli > Lactobacillales > Aerococcaceae > Aerococcus > Aerococcus sp. UMB1112A. Next base: position 219,453 of record NZ_JASPDS010000001.1, read on the forward strand.
TTATGGCATCATCGAGTTGTTGATTTATTTGTTAACCTTGTTGTAGTTTTCAAGGGCAGAATTGGTTTGGTCAGCCATCCGTTTCACCACATCAGCTGGTGCATCTGACCCATTGAGCAGAGTTTCTAGCTCAGCTTCATAGATTTGACGAGCTTCTTGGTTAACCCCTGAAATAGCCCCTTGGTCGGATGGTTCAGAATTGTGTAATTGGTTAATAGCTGTTTCAAATTGCGGGAATTCTTCCAAGTTCTTCTTGAACTCTTCTTCTTCGTGGGAATTTAAGTTAACAGGGAAGTAACCTGTTGCTGCATTCCACTTAGCTTGGACTTTAGGTGATACCAGGTATTCGATGAACTTCCAAGTCGCATCTTTCTTAGCATCATCTCCAGAGTCGATCATCCAGAGGGAAGCCCCACCGATCGATACCCCTTGGTCATCTTCTTCTGTCAAACCTGGATAATAAGCCGTTCCAACTTCGAAGCGGTCATTCACTTCGGTCAAGATTTGACGGAGGTTGGCGGTTGAGCCAACGGTCATTGCCGCTTGGCCTGAAACAAATTCAGGTTGGCCACCTTCGCGGCCTACATTTGGCATATAGCCCTTCTCTTCGCCTTCATTCCACATCTCGAGGACACGTTCCATCGAGCCGTTGTCATCGAAAACTACTTCCGTTGGTGCGGATTCCCGACCGTTGCCGTTGTTGAACATATCTTCGCCCATCTTATTAATCCATTGTTCAATATACCAACCATAAACCCCAACAGAGATAGGCATGGTAACGCCATCTTGTTCAGTTAGTTTATCTGCATTCTCAAAGATTTCTTCCATGTTAGAAGGTGCTTCGGACATGCCAGCTTGTTCAAGGACATCCTTGTTGTAGTATAAGATCGGCGTGGATGAGTTAAAAGGCATGGAATGGAGCTTGTCATCCAAGGTATAGTAAGCTAAAAGGTTAGGTTCTAATTGACTTAGGTCAAAGTTGTTCTTGTCAACATATTCTTGAACAGGAACCGTTAGCCCTGAATCAATCATAAAGGCTGTCCCCTGCTCAAACACTTGCACCAGGTCTGCCCCTACCGCTTCACCAGAAGCAGAAGATCTTAACTTGGTCAAGGTTTCATCATAGGTCCCTTGGTACTGGGCATTAACGAAGACTTCATCTTGGGAATTGTTAAAGTCTGCCACTAACTCATCTAGGGCTTTCCCTGTTTCCCCGCCCATGCCGTGCCAGAAAACAAGTTCAGTCTTGCCTTCGCTGTCAGCAGAATTGGCTTGACCAGAATCTGTACTGCCAGCGTCGCCAGAATTACCGCAACCGGCTAAAAGCAAGCTGAGTCCGGATAAAATCACGGTTGATTTCAATAATTGGTTAAGTTTCATTTTATTTTTTCCTCCAAAGATTTATTTAAGCTATCTGTATTGTAACCATCCATTATTAATTCAATGTAAATTCAGCGTAAATTTTACATGAATATGTAAAAAATGTGTAAATCCTCCCTGCTTTTTACTACAGACTTTCCACAGTCTCCGTTATACTAGGACTAGACAGTGAAAAAAGTCTAGAAACGGAGTGACCCTATCATGAAAGAAAGAATTGGCCTCGTCGACATCGGTTCCAATACCATCCGTCTGATTGTGGTGGATATTGACGACCATTTTGGCCTGCATGAAATTCAAAATATTAAGATCCCAGCTCGTCTTTACCATCACTTAGATGAAGAAAATATCATGGACCAAGCCGGGATCGACCTACTCTGCCAAATCCTCGATAACTTCGCCCATGAATCCCAAATCCTTAAGGCTAACAAGCTTCTCCCCAAGGCCACCGCAGCCATCCGCCAGTCCAAAAACTACCAGGAAATTTTGGATACGGTCAAAGAGCGCACAGGCATCACGATCGATATCGTCTCCGGTGACAAGGAAGCCTACTACGGCTACAACGCCATCATCCACACCATGTCCGACCATGATGCGCTAACCATCGATATCGGCGGGGGGTCAACTGAAATTACCTATTTCAAAAACAAAGAAATTCAAGCTTCTCATTCCTTCCCTTTCGGAGCGGTCTCCCTAACGGAAAAATTCTTTGCTGACAAGGACCATGACGATAAGTCCGCCATCAAAAAAGCCCGCAAATTTGTACGCAAACAATTTGCCGACTTTGACTTTATTAAAGAAGCCCAGCTCCCCATTATTGCTGTGGGGGGGTCAGCCCGTAACGTCACCCGGGTCCACCAACTCCAGAACGACTACCCTCTGGCCGGTATCCATAATTATCAGATGTCTGAAGAAGACCTCGAAGACACCCTGGACCTCTTTCTCTCCTTGTCCGATAAAGAACTGCGTAAATTGGACGGACTCTCAACCGACCGAGCAGATATCATCACCCCAGCTTGCCTGGTCTTTAGCGAATTGATGGCCTGTGTCCAAGCCCCCTGCTTTAAATTTAGTCAATACGGCTTGCGCGAAGGCATCCTCTATGAATATATTGAAGACCACTACCCTGCCCCCTACGATATCTTCCATATCCAGAGACAGACCATTGAGGGCTTAACCAACACCTATCACTTCTCCATGGCAGACCACGCCCAACGCGTGGATATCGTCCGCCAAGTCTATACCTGCCTCAGCCAGCAGGAATTCTTGGACTGGAATGACCAAGAGAAACGCCTGCTCATCTATGGTGCCTACCTCTATTTCTGCGGCCGCTTTATCGAAAGAGGGGCCGCCTCCCAACACACCTTTTACCTGCTATCCAACTCCAATATGAATGGTTTCGACCACAAAGAGCGGGTGGCTATTAGCCTCATTGCTTCCTATAAAAATAAAACACTTTTTAAACAATACAGCGAAGAATTCCAAGACCTCTTCACAGAAGACGAATTAGATCGGATCCAAGCAATGGGCGGTTTAATCAAGTTTTCAGAGTCGCTCAATGACTCACACTTCAATATTATAAGTTCAGTTGATATGATTATTCAAAATGATACATTAATTTTACGTATTTTTTACAATGGTACGTTAATATCAGAAGTGTACCGTGCGGAAGATCAGAAGAAACATATTGAGCGGATTATTGACCGCGATATCCAGCTCGATTTTATTCCGACGACTGCGCATAATCTATAAGTTTTAAACTTAGGAAGGGTTGTAAACTATGACTGAAGACAAAGCGAAAGATATTAAGAATCCGGACTACTATGACAACCGGGAAGTTTCCTGGCTATCCTTTAACTACCGGGTCCTTCAAGAAGCAGCGGACAAAAGAAATCCTCTGCTTGAACGTTTAGGCTTTTTAGCCATCGGCAGCTCCAATCTCGATGAATTTATGATGGTTCGGGTAGCTGGCTTACAAGACCAGTCCCACATGCAGGGCGACACCCGGGACTCGAAGAAACATTGGACTCCTGACCAACAGCTTGACGCCATTGCCAAGGCCAACCGAGAAAATGTGGACTACCAATACAAACTCTTGGACCGCTTAACCCAAATTTGTGCTAAAAACCAGATCCACTTCAGTCCGGTAGATAGTCTAGAAGATAAAGAAATTGACCAAGTCAAGCAATACTTTAACGAACAAATTTTCCCTGGCTTGACCCCTCTAGGCATCGATGCCTATCGCCCATTTCCCAATTTAAATAACAAGGTCAGCAACTTGTTCGTTAACCTGCATAGTGACCAAGGCGAAGAGATTGCCATCGTACCGATTCCCCAGCTCTTGGACCGCTACTACCATTTTGAAAAGCAGGGCCAGCACTACCTGGTTGACCTCCACGATATCGTCCAATATTTTATCGGCGAACTCTTTCCTGGCTACCAGGTGCTAAACAGCTTCTACTTCAGAGTGACCCGGAACGCTGACCTGGAATTACATGAAGAAGGGGCCCAGGACCTCTTAGTCGTCATCGAAGACTATCTTAAGAAGCGTCGCAATGGAATCGCTGTACGGATTGAATTCGACCAACGCCAAGTGGATCCTGAGAGCTTCCACCAAAATGTAGCCTTCCTCATGGATGAGCTCCAACTCCAGGACCGCGATGCTTACTTCTTGAACGGTCCCCTCGACTTAACTGGTCTCAACGAAGCGGTCGACCTCTTAGAAGATACTTTCCCAGAAATGACCTTCAAAGACTTCAGCCCCGTCTACCCACCTGAACTGGAACATGAAGGTCTCTTCGATTATATTGAAAAAAAAGACCTCTTCCTCCACCACCCCTATGATTCCTTCGACCCGATTGTCGAATTTATCTCCCAGGCAGCTGATGATCCAGCGACCATCGCTATTAAGATGACCCTCTACCGGGTATCCAGCGACTCGCCTATTGTCAAGGCACTCAAACGAGCTGCCGAGAATGGCAAGCAGGTCACCGTCCTAGTCGAACTTAAGGCCCGCTTCGACGAAGAAAATAACGTCCAATGGGCCAAGGTTCTCGAAGAAGCTGGCTGCCATGTCATCTATGGGAAGTCCCACCTCAAGACCCACAGTAAGATTTCCCTCGTTGTTAAGCGCCAAGGCAAGCAACTCAAGCGCTATGTCCACCTTGGAACAGGTAACTACAATGATAAGACGGCCCGGGGCTATACCGATATGGGCGTGCTCACCACCAATCCTGAAATTGGTGAAGATGCCACCAACTTCTTCAACTATCTGAGCGGCTATGCGGAACAACCCGACTACCACCACCTCCATGTATCACCTTTCGATATTCGCGATTCTTATATTGAAGATATAAATGACGAAATCGAAATGCATAAGAAATATGGGAATGGTAAGATCATCGCTAAGATGAATTCACTCACTAGCTTGGATATTATCCGTAAGCTCTATGAAGCCAGCCAGGCCGGTGTCCAAGTTGACCTCATCATTCGCGGCATCTGCTGCCTGATCCCAGGCATTCCCGGCCTTTCCGACAACATCCGGGTCATCTCTGTCGTTGGGCGCTTCCTCGAGCACAGCCGGATTTACTACTTCCATAATAACGGCCAAGAGAAGCTCTTCTTGTCTTCAGCGGACATGATGACCCGTAATATGATCCGCCGGGTTGAGATTGAATTTCCGATCCTGGATCCTTCCATCCACAATGAAATCATGAACATCCTCAAGGTCTATTTTGCTGATAATACCAAGGCTCGCTACAAGCTCCCCGACTCTTCCTATGCCTATGTCCAAAACGATAAAGCAGAAGTCTCTGCCCAAGAAGAGTTCATGAAAAAGGCCCTGGCCAAGAAAAACAGCCAAGGCCCTAGCCAAGCCAAGAAAAGATGGTTCCAGCGCTTACCCTTCTCCTTTAGAAAATAGGGAAATAAGCAGTAAGTATTGATTTCCTGCTCTCTTTCATGTAATATTCGAGAGAAACAATAAATTAAAAAGCGAGGTAAAGCATCCATGTTAACTGTCAGCAATGTCAGTTTGCATTTCTCAGATCGCAAACTTTACGACAATGTGAATTTAAAATTTACCCCCGGTAACTGCTACGGCATTATTGGGGCCAACGGAGCAGGTAAATCAACTTTTCTTAAAATCCTATCCGGTGAAATCCAACCCTCAACTGGCCAAGTCAACTTAGACCCTAATGAACGCCTATCGGTCCTCAGCCAGAACCACTTTGGCTTTGAAGATTATACCGTGATCGATACAGTGATCATGGGGAACAAGGAACTTTACGAGATCAAAAATGAAAAAGATGCCATCTATGCTAAGGCTGATTTCACCGAAGCAGACGGCATCCGTGCCGGCGAATTGGAAGCTCAATTCGCTGAAATGAATGGCTGGGAAGCCGAATCTGAAGCGGCCCAATTGCTCACCGGTCTCGGTATTGAAGAAGCCGTCCACAACCAATTAATGAGCGAATTGGACGAAAAAGATAAGGTCAAGGTCTTACTGGCCCAAGCCCTCTTCGGCAACCCCGATGTCTTACTTTTGGATGAGCCGACTAATGGTTTGGATGCCGCATCCATTGAATGGCTTGCCGACTACCTGATCGACTATGAGAATACTGTGATCGTTGTTTCCCACGACCGCTACTTCCTCAACCGGGTCTGTACCCATATTTGCGATGTGGACTTTGGACGGATCCAGCTCTATGTCGGTAACTACGACTTCTGGAAGCAATCTTCTGAATTAGCCGCTAAATTGCAGGCCGATGCCAATGCTAAAAAAGAAGAAAAAGTCAAAGAACTCAAGGAATTCATTGCCCGCTTCTCTGCCAACGCCTCCAAGTCCAAACAGGCAACTTCACGGAAGAAGATGCTGGATAAGATTGAACTCGACGACATCCGTCCTTCTAGCCGTAAGTATCCTTTTGTCGGCTTTGAACCTGAGCGCGAAATTGGTAACGACGTCCTCACTGTTGAAGGGCTGTCTAAAACGATCGATGGGGTCAAGGTTCTCGATAACATCACCTTCAATCTCAAAAACGATGACAAGGTCGCCTTCGTGAGCCGCAACGACGCTTCCGTTACCGCCCTCTTCAAGATTATCATGGGCGAGATGGAGCCTGATTCTGGTAGCTATAAATGGGGCGTTACTACCTCCCAAGCCTACCTACCACGGGACAGTTCTAGCGAGTTCGATGGCCGTCAAGACACTATCTTAGAGTGGCTCTGGCAGTATGCCAAGACCCCTGAGGAGCAGGATAATACTTTCCTGCGCAGCTTCCTCGGCCGGATGCTCTTCTCCGGCGACGATGTCAATAAGCAAGTCAATGTCTTATCTGGTGGGGAAAAGGTTCGCTGCCTACTCTCTAAGCTCATGCTTTCTAAGGCCAATGTTCTGGTCATGGATGATCCAACCAACCACTTAGACTTGGAATCCATCACCAGCCTCAACGAAGGGCTCATCCGCTTCAAGGGCGTCCTTCTCTTCAGCTCCCACGACCGGGAATTTCTTTCTACTATTGCCAACCGTGTCATCCACGTCAGCGGCAATGGTATGGTAGACCGTATCGACACGGGCTACGAAGATTATCTCAATAATCCAGATACCCAAGAACGCGTCGAACAACTTTATAACTAACAAAAAAGCGTGAAATCATGAGCTCGTGATTTCACGCTTTTTCTAATACTTTTTCATCCAAAGTTGGTCGATATAATGGTTGTCCCGCTTGTGGATTACCATATCCGCCCGGTTGCGAGTTGGTAGGATGTATTCATTTAAATTGACCAGATTAATCTCTTGCCAGATCCGCTTGGCTTCTGCCATGGCCTGGTCTTCCGCCATCTGACTATAACGGTAATGGTGGTTATCAGGATTCTCTGCTGCCTTATGCATGAGCATCTTGAAACGCTCATAGTACCAGCGCTCAATACAGGTCGTATCCGCATCCACATAGATCGATAGGTCTGCAAAATCGCCCACAAAGACTTGCTCCTTATCATCCAATTGGAGTACATTGATGCCTTCAACTATCAAGATATTGGGATTCTTCAAGATCTGCTTAGCCCCCTCGACAATATCATAATTCTCATGGGAATAAACAGGAAAGGCAATGTTCCGTTTATTGTTCTTCACATCCGTCAGAAATTGCAGAAGTTTGGGCATGTCATAGCTTTCGGGGAAGCCCTTGCGGTTAAGAATACCGCGTTTAATCAATTCCTCATTGGGATAAAGAAAACCATCAGTCGTGACTAAGTCCACATTTAAATCAGGGAAGGCCTGGGATAAAAAGAGCCGCAAGAGACGGGCGGTGGTTGACTTGCCGACCGCTACCGAACCTGAAATGGCAATCATAAAGGGTGGGATCTCGGCTTCAATTCCTAGGAAGTGGTTGCGCCGCCGCTGCAAACGGCTGTAATTGTCGCGGTAAATGGCAATTAATTGGGTCAGGGGCTCATAGACTTCCATGGCATCTGTTACCGATAATTCATCATTGAGGGAGATAATCTTTCTCAATTGTTTCTCCGTTAAATGAATTTCAATCGAGGGGTGAACTCGTTCCCGGTAGTCTCGCCACTGGACGCGGTCAATAATATGATAGGTTTCTGCTTCAATCAAAACAATTCTCCTTTAGTTTCCATCTCGTAAAAGCCAGCTCACATGGATCCGCGCACAGGAATTTTCTCCCATGAGAATCTGGTGCCAGCTCTGGGCTGGTGTCCCCTCTTCTTCAATTCGACTAGCCAGCTGATAGTCTTGGCCCAGGCCTATTTCATGGTCATAACTGATATCGAAGGTCTGGACGCGGTGATCGGCTATGAAAGTCCCCGGAACTTGGTTAAGGACCCAGCTAAGGTAGACCGAATTATTCACATGCTGGTTGGCATCAATTTCGCTATAGTGAACCCTTGCTTCTGACAAGCTATCAACTTGCTTTAATGTCTTTTTAAAACGGTAGGGACGTTCAGCCTTTTCACCAGTATTTTCTGCTTGGAGTTGGTCAGGAATCCGGACAATCTTACGCGCGGATAAGTCCATCAAGCTAAACTGGGACTGGCCCGAGACTACGACCTGACCGTCTGAATCATAGAAGCGGTAATAGCGGTAGATAAAGAAACGGTTGACCTCAATAATCCCTGTCTCTACTCGGACCTTATCGCCCAAGCGGGGGAGATGTTGGCAAGCAAAATGATGGTTCAAGACAATCCAATTATAACCTGCTGGAGTCAGGTCAGAAGGCCAATCATATTCCTGGTTAGCCACTAATTGGAAAACCAAGTCTACCATCCCCTTCATGGTCAGGTCTCCATAGGCATCACAAAAAAGTTCAGTCAAAACAAATTCCTTGCTATAGGCTGCCATCCAAATTCCCACTTTCCAACGTAATCTTCATCTAATTTTACAATACTGTCATCATACCAAAAAATTTAAAGTCTGCCTAGACCTAGGCGCTAAAGAAAAGGCTAGTCCTTGTGCTCTTTTTTCTCTTTTTCCTGTTCATTGCGGATAGCTTGATAGTCAGGATCCTTCTTGCCCCGTTTAAGGCGTGCCCTAAATTCGGACTGCATCAGCTTGCGGATACTCTTAGCCGATAGCTTCTCATTGCGGACATCGTGCTCAGCGATAACGCGAAGAACAGAAATATAGGACATAGCTAGGGCAGTGGTCACAATAGAGGCCGTTGCTCCAGAGATTGCTCCACCGGCTAGGCTACCCAAGCCTGGAATGAGCTTAAAGATATTGCCCACCAGGGTCCGGCCCAAGAAAGTCGCTCCCGTAGTGCCCCCCACTGCCCCAATCAGGCCCACTAAAGTCTGGTGTTCCAAAGAAACGCCAAAAATAGCGGTAATATGAGCAAGCATGGAGATCTGAAGGGGGACGATTAAAGCTGCGTCTGCGAAAGGAATGGGGGTAAAGCCCACACCAAATGTTGAAATAATATAGCGGCGCGCCCAACGTCGCGCCAGACGTGCTTTGCGGTCGAGATCTCCCTGTTGGGCATTGTTAAAAGCATCCTGAACATCATGGGGAATGACAGCCAGGGTTTGCTCAATCAAGTGGTCTAAGCCGTAAGCTTCCACCGTGTAGTCTGGGCTCACCGGATAATCCTTGGCCATGATCGGGACCACCGCTTGAACCTTTAAGTTCAGATTTTCCAAGTATTTTTTGAAGTCTTGGGCAGGTTGACCGATCGCCTGGGTTAAAACTAGAATAACCGGCATCTTCTCAGCTAGACCCTGGATAAAGTCCTTCTCCATAGGCTCAATTCGCGACGAGGAGGCGTTAATGCAGTAATAGGCGCAGTGCATGGTCTCGCCCTTGGCCTCCAATTGATCCAAACATTCATTGATCTCCCGTGCCACTTGGTCTTGGATGGCTGCGTCCAATTCCAAGCCTCTTGTATCATAGAGGACGAGGGGCAGGTTATCCTTGGTAATCTGGCGCAAATGCTTAGTAATCGGCTCGCCAATCCCTGTTTCTACTAAGCGTTCGCGAAAGACCCGGTTAATAAGGGTTGATTTTCCCACTCCTGTCTTACCAACGACTAAGATATGGATGGGTTTCATTTTTTTGATTTCATCTTGGGTCTGCTGGGTTAATTCCTCAATCAAAGAGAGGTCAACAGCTGATGCTTTCTTCATAGAATCCTCCTTGGTCATCATTAGAATGTTTATATAGATATGATATAATATGATTAAAAATGATAGGATGTGTTAACGTGCCCAGCCAACAAAATATCTTTAAGGATCCCGAAATTCTGCAATCCAAGTCTTACCAGGTCACGAATGAGGTCTTCTGCGCCGTTAGTCACGGCATCGGGCTCATTTTGGCCATTATCGCTTGCGTCAGCCTGTCGATCAAGGCTGTGCGCTTAGACAGCTCCCTCCACCTCTTGGCCTATCTTAATTTTACACTGGCTATGTGTATGCTTTATTTTAACTCAACTCTCTACCATAGTCTAAAATTTACCCGCGTCGCCCCACTTTTTCGCGTCTTTGACCATTGTTCCATCTATTTATTGATTGCTGGTTCTTATGCCCCCTACTGCCTCCTAGTCCTCCCAGCTGGGATCGGTTGGCCCATCTTTATCCTAGAATGGCTGATTGCAGCCCTCGGCATCTTCCTCTCATTAAAGGCTAGCGAGCGCTTTAAACGCTGGGAGACCTGGACCTATATCGCCATGGGCTGGTTGGTTATCTTTACCCTAAAGCCGCTGATCGATCATCTTCCTCTGCCTGGGCTCATCTGGACCCTTATCGGCGGTATTGCCTACACTCTGGGCACCTACTTCTACATCAAAGATGACCAAATCGCCTACTACCATGTGGCCTGGCATCTCTTCGTTATGGTCGGCAGCGCCTGCTTCTTCATTGCCATCTTATCTTATACTTAAGGGCTTTTTTCCAAAAAAGGGCCATTCTTTAGCATTCTTGGCTTAGAATATGTTAAAATATTAAAGTGGTAGAGAAGAGATTCTCCAAATTATAAATAAAGATACATAAATATCAATTGAAAGAAGGAAGACTATGATTTATAAAGTTTTTTACCAAGAAACAAAAACTGAAGTGCCAACGCGCGAACATACGCAGTCACTTTACATCGATGCTGAATCGGTCACTGAAGTACGCCGTATCCTCGATGAAAAAACCCCTTACCATGTTGAGCACATTCAATTATTAGATGACGCTCACTTAGCCTATGAGCAAAAGAGTGACCGTTTCGAATTGACGGAGTTTGCTGATTAATGAAATTGAAAATTAAAAACCATGAAACTGCTGTTTTCGCCATTGGGGGTTTAGGCGAAATCGGTAAGAATATGTATTGTATCCAATTCCAAGATGAAATCATCGTCCTCGATGCAGGCGTTATGTTCCCAGAAGATGACCTGCTCGGAATTGACTATGTGATTTCAGATTATTCCTATCTGATTGAAAATAAAGACAAGATCAAGGGCGTCTTCATCACCCATGGCCACGAAGACCATATTGGTGGGGTGCCCTTCTTGCTCAAGCAAGTCAATGTGCCAATCTATGCCGGGGCCCTTTCCCTGGCTCTGATCCGGGGTAAATTGGAAGAACACCACTTGCTCCGTGACGCTGAGCTCCATGAAGTGGATGAAGATAGTGTCATCAAGTTCCGCAAAACCCAGGTCAGTTTTGCCCGGGTAACCCACTCTATTCCGGATGCCATGGCCATCTGTGTCAAGACACCTTCCGGTAATATTGTCTTCACTGGGGACTACAAGTTTGACTTTACTCCGACCGGTAAGAAGGCAGACCTGCACAAGTTAGCCCGCCTAGGTGATGAAGGGGTCCTCTGCTTACTCGGTGACTCCACCAACTCCGAAATTACTGGCTTCACCAAGTCAGAACGGGTCGTTAGTAGCGCCTTAAAAGATATCATCGATAAAATCGAAGGCCGGATTATTTTTGCCAGCTTTGCTTCAAATATCTCCCGGCTTTCGGAAGCCATCGACATTGCCATCGCCAACAACCGCAAAGTGGCCGTCTTCGGCCGGTCCATGGAAAATGCCGTGCGCAATGCCCAAGAAATTGGCTACTTCGACCTACCAAAAGGTGTCTTAATCGATGGTAAGGACATTAACAAGTATCCAAGCAACGAAGTCATGATCATGTGTACTGGGTCTCAGGGTGAACCCATGGCGGCCTTGAGCCGGATTGCGAACGGCACCCATCGGCAGATCTCCATCCAAGATGGGGACACTGTCATCTTCTCTTCCTCCCCGATTCCAGGGAACACGACTAGTGTTAACCGCGTGATTAACAAATTGTTAGAAGCCGGAGCAGAAGTGGTCCACGGTAAGATTAACAATGTCCACACCTCCGGCCACGGCTCGCAAGAAGAACAGAAGCTCATGCTGAGCCTCTTGAAGCCTAAATACTTCATGCCGGTCCACGGAGAATACCGTATGCTCTCCATCCAAGCTGATACAGCTGTCAGCCTAGGTATCCCACGGGAGAACACCTTCATCATGGACAACGGTGATGTCCTCGCTCTGACTGAAAATTCAGCGCGCCGGGCGGGTCATATCCCTGCCAATGATGTTTATGTTGACGGCAAGGGCATCGGCGATATCGGCAATATTGTCCTCAGAGACCGCCATAAGTTGTCAGAAGATGGCCTAGTCCTAGTGGTTGTCAGCATCGACTTCGAAACCAACCAATTACTAGCTGGCCCAGCCATCGTCTCCCGCGGCTTCATCTACATGCGTGAATCCGAAGACCTGATCAGCGACGCCCAACGTGTCATCCAGACCGCCGTTATCGGTCACTTAAATTCAGGCAACAAAGTCAACGAAAAAATCCTACGCGACAGCATACAAAACTCACTCCAACCCTTCCTATACAAACGGACCAAACGCAACCCGCTCATCATGTCCGTCGTCATGTCCGTTTAAAATAAGGGTGTGAGGGCGCGCGATTAGAAGTGGACCTCTGGAGCAAAGCGGCAGAGAAGACTACAAGTCTTCGGCGGCGCTTTGTGAAGAGGAGCCAGTTCTGCGCGACCGAACCCAACTAAAAGGGTGTGAGGGCTGGCGTTTAATCTTATACATAAGGCATAAAAAAGGAGTAAGTCTTCAGCTGAAGGCTTACTCCTTTTCTTCTTTGACGAGACCATGTTTAAAGGCATAGATAGTAGCTTGAGTCCGATCAGAAACTTCTAATTTAGACAAAATATTAGAGACATGGGTCTTGACCGTTTTTAATGTAATAAACAAGAGATCAGCAATTTCCTGGTTGGACCTGCCTTCAGCAATTAGAGCTAAGACTTCCAATTCGCGCCGGGTGAGGTCATCGTGTAAGTGGCGCTCCTGGGCCTTGTGCTTATCTTCTTGCATCTTCTCAGACACAGCCTGGGTCATGACTTCCTGTCCGGCTATCACTTGGCGAATGGCTTGAGCAATTTCCTGGGCAGAGGATGTCTTCAAAATGTAGCCCTTAGCCCCTGCTTCCATGGCGGGATACAATTTATCATCATCTAAGAAGCTCGTTACCATCAGGATCCGAGCTTCTGGCCAGTCAGCTAAGATAGCCTGGGTAGCCTCGATGCCATCCATTTCATCCATAACAACATCCATTAAGATAAGGTCTGGTCGGAGGTCTAGGGCCTTATCATAGGCTTCCTGTCCGTTAACTGCCTCGCCTATGACCTCAATGTCTTCCTGGATAGCCAGATACGAGGCCACCCCTAAGCGAACCATCTCATGGTCATCTACAATTAATACTTTAATCATCTAAGTCGTCCTCTTTCTATTCTGGTCTAGGGCAATTTGGATCCGTACTTGGGTCCCCTGCCCCTCCTGGCTAATCATCTGTAGCTCGCCTGCTAGCTGGTCTACCCGTTCGCGGATGTGTTGGAGGCCATAGCCCCCTCGCTGTTCTGCTCCTTGCTTAAAGCCTCGCCCATTATCCCTAAAGACTAAATAGAGCCGGTCTTGCCGGGTAAAGAGCTGGCACTCAATCTCCGTCGCTTGGGCATGGCGCAAGCTATTGGATAAGAGTTCTTGGACAATGCGGAAGAGATTATTCTCAATTTCTTTATCCAAGTCCCCCACATCGAAGCGGGTCACAAAATGAATGGCCAACTTGCCTTCTAATTCATCAAAGAGATGCTGGATCCCCTGGGCCAGGGACCGTTTTTCTAAGGCAATGGGTCGCAGATGGAGTAGGAGGGCCCGCAATTCATTTTGGGCATTTTGAGCTAGATTGGCAATCTTCTGTCGGAGGTCAGCTTCTGGCCCTGTCTGTTGGTCAGAAACTTGGTCCAAGGTGGCCAGGAGCATGGTCATTGCGAAGAGTTCCTGGCTCACCGAATCGTGGAGTTCCCTGGCCACACGCTGGCGCTCAGCCTGGATAATATCTGCCTCAGATTTGCCTGTACTGGCCTGGTCTAACTGCAGGTGCAAGTTTTGCCTTTCCAAGCGTCCCGCCTGAATTCTTGTCTTTAAATGGTCTAGCCTAGCCAAGAGCTTAGGGCTCAGATAGAGATTTTCCTTCAAATTCAAACGGTCCAGCTGGTGGATATTGCCTTGGCTGAGCTGGTCGAGGTAATGAAGCAAGAGTTCCTCATCCCGAAAGATTAAACTATACAAGCACAAGGATAAAACCAAAGCTAAAAAGCTGGGCAATAAGAGAAAGGCCAGGCCGAGTGGGAGGTCCTGCCAAGTCCATTGGAAGGGAGGCAACCAGCCGAGTTCAAAGCAAAAATACAGGGTCAGAGCAAACAAGGCATAGCTAAAGATTAAGCAGACCATAAAAATGGAAAACAAACGCCGCCATTTCATAGGAAAACCACCTCAACTTCCCCCCAGAACTGGGTCAAGTCAATAATCAATTCCCGGTCCTCATCCAAGTGGTCGCCTGTACGAAGCGACAAGCGCTGGTTGTTTAGGCAATAGGTCTGTCCTTGCCAGGTCAAGCGTGTTCGATAGGCCTGGATATTCAGTTGGCAGGCCTGGGCTTGGGGAACGACTAATTTTATCCGACCGTGGAGCTGGCTAACCGCCAACCACTGCTTGCCCTTAACTGGCAACTTCTCAGTCAGATCAATAAAACGGTAGGCGTGGAGAGAATAATCATGGAAGCTATTCCAGTCATAAGTCTTGACCGGTACCGTCTTGAATCCAAGCCAGTCATCCAATTGAAAGAAAGTACCTCGGTCTTGGCCTAGCCCTTCTTCACCCTGGACTACTTGAAAGTCAGTAGTATCTCCTTTCTCTTTTTGCCAAAGCTGGATAGCTAGGATCACACCACCTAGAGATAGGATCAGCCAAAAATGGGGCAGCTGAAAAAGGCTCAGACAAAGGATTAACACTGCCAGAAAGAATAAAGGCAAGCGAATATAGGCTGGCCAGGTCTTCCCTGCCGGGGCCAGTGTGAACAGTCCAAGCAAGCCAATCGCTATGAAAAAGACTAGGAAGAGCCCTAGCGCTTGTGAAAAATCATAAAGAACGAAGCCTAAAATAAGCAAGGCCAGTAATTGGCAAATAAACTTCAAAACCATCCCTCCTTTCCTACTATTATAACAAATCCTCAGACTAATGAATAAAAAAGCTGGAACAAAAAGTCCCAGCTTCAATAAATTATTATACAATGTTTTGTTGCAAAATAGGATTAAAACCTACAGTCGGGTTCGGTCGCGCAGAACTGGCTCCTCTTCACAAAATCCTCCCGAAGGCCTCCAGCCTTCTCCAGTCTTTTGCTCCAGAGGTCCACTTCTGATCGCACGCCCTCTCACCCTTTAGTCGGGTTCGGTCGCGCAGAACTGGCTCCTCTTCACAAAATCCTTCCGAAGGCCTCCAGCCTTCTCCAGTCTTTTGCTCCAGAGGTCCACTTCTGACCGCACGCCCTCACACCCTTTAGTCGGGTTCGGCTTGGCAGTCTCGGAGTGATTTCACAAGTTAGAAACGAGCGACTGCTTCGCTCTTATTCTAACTTGCTCCAATCATCCGAGCCTGATCGCCAAGTCTCACACCCTTTAGTTGGGTTCGAGGCTGCAGAAAGGACTCCTCTTCGCAAAATGCTATCGAAGGCTTGCAGCCTTCTCTAGCATTTTACTCCAGAGGTTCCTTTCTCCCGCATCCTCTCACACCCTTTTTTACTCAGCGTTTTCTACTGCGGTGATTTTTAGGGCAAGTTCGCCGCCTGGGGTTTCGAAGCTGACTTGGTCGCCGACTTTTTTGCCGATGAGGGCTTGGGCGATTGGAGATTCGTTGGAAATTTTGCCTGAGAGTGGGTCTGCTTCGGCCTTACCTACGATGGTATAGGCTTCTTCGTCGCCGTCTGGCAATTCCACGAAGGTTACCTTACGACCGATTGAAACTTCGTCGCTGTCTAGTTCGTCAGGGTTAATGATTTCAGCATAGCGGATCATTTTTTCCAATTTGGCGATCTGCCCTTCCACGAAGGCTTGTTCGTCTTTGGCTGCCTCATATTCAGAATTTTCTGAGAGGTCCCCATATGAACGTGCGATCTTAATCCGGCTTACGACTTCAGGACGTTTATTTACTTTTAAATCTTCTAATTCAGCTTCAAGGCGCTGTTTGCCTTCGATTGTCATTGGATAGCTTTCTTCTACCATGAATCTTACTCCTTCATAAATAAATTAAAAATCAATAGCAATAGGGTACCACTTTCATGGCCCTATTGCAATATAAGAATGGCTTATTTTAAGATATCTTTTATCTTAGTTTGTAATAAGTCAATGGCCACGTAGTTCGAGCCACCTTCTGGAATAATCAGGTCGGCAAAACGTTTCGTGGGCTCGATAAATTCTTCGTGCATGGGTTTAACGACAGACATGTATTGGTCAATGACGGAATCTAGGGACCGGCCCCGTTCGGCCATATCACGCTTGATGCGACGGATGATCCGAATATCCGCATCAGTATCAACAAATACCTTAATCGTCATGAGATCTCTTAATTCTGGATCATAGAGTGAGAGGATCCCTTCTAGGATAATAATCTTCTTAGGCTCAACATGGACCGTCTCCTGGCTCCGATTGTGTTCAGCAAAATCATAGACTGGCATGTCGATAGCTTGGCCCTGGCTCAATTGGCTAATATGTTCCTTCAAAAGTTCCATATCGAAAGCCAGGGGATGATCATAATTGGTCTTCTGACGCTCTTCCATGGTCAGATGGGTCTGGTCTTTGTAATAGGCGTCTTGGGGGATGTAAACAATGGATACATCCTTAAATTCTTCCATAATCCGCTGAGTAATGGTTGTCTTCCCACTCCCGGTTCCCCCGGTCACGCCGATAACGATTTGTTCTGTCATGTTGTCTCCTCTTAATTACTTGAACTTGTTGCTGGTGATTGACTTTGGCCAGTTGATTGACTGGCCTTAGGTTGAGCTAGCTTAGCGTCCTCTTCGCTGACGTGTTCATCAACTAGCTTGAGATGGTCTTCATAGGTCTTGGAATAATAAACTTCCCCTGTTGACAGGTCGGCCACAAAATAATAGTAGTCATTTTCTTTGGGATTGAGGACTGCCTGGAGCGACTCCGCCCCTGGATTATTATAAGGGCCTGGTCCTAAGCCTGGATTCTTGTAGAGATTGTAAGGGGAATCCACCTGGGTGTCCTTGATGGTCACGTAAGACTTGTGTTCACCCAAGGCGTAATTGACTGAGATGTCCGATTGGATAGGCATCTTGTCGGCTAGACGGTTATAGAAGACCCCTGCGATCATGGCCCGGTCCTCCGTAGTCGACGCCTCAGCCTCTACTAGAGAAGCTAGGGTGAAGATTTCGTTCACGGATAGGTCAGAAGCCTGGAAGGCGGCCTTGTTATTTTGGTAGAACTTATTCGTTTCATCCACCATCTGGGTCACAAAAGCTTCGAGGTCTTGGCCCTCCCGCAACTGGTAGGTTGCCGGGAAGAGATAGCCTTCTAATTTATAACGGACATCGTTATTTTGGCTCACATCAGCCAGAAGCTCCGGATAAGTGGCCAGGAGCTTTTGGAAATAATCTGGACTGGTCACAAGGGCCATGAAGTCTTGGGCTGAGAAAGGCGTATTCTGCTCGATAATGGTCGCCATCGACTCAATATCCGTCCCTTCTGGAATAGCGATTCCTGCTTCCATTTCCTTAGCCCCTTCAGCTAAGTTTTTAGCTGCTTGGGAGAAGCTAGAATGGGTTTGCATTTTATAAGTTCCCGCTTGGAGGTTTTCAATTGGGTTGAAACGCAGATAGAGGCGGAAAATATCATCATTAAAAATGACCTGCTTATCCTCTAATTCCTGGGCCACACTGGCTTGGGTCGCGCCCTGGGGAACTTCGATGACAATATCCTTGGAAGGCTTAAGGCCCCCAGTTGATGCCATAACCCCAATATAAGCTGCAAAAGCCAAGACGATAACAATCAGGGTCACAAATAAAGAAGTGATTAAACGGTTGGTCACCGACTTCCGCTTGGGCCCTTGGCCTTCTAAGTGTTCCTGTTCGGCTGTTTGTCTAGGCTGCCTTCTTGTTCTTTTTCTCATGTGAACGCTCCTATTCTCTGTTCTCTAGTCGATTCGTGTCAGTGTGTCAATCCACAAGGCAAATTATTGGGCAGACTCTCGCCTGCCACATGATAAAAAAAGAGGCTGGCTTGACGCTGCCATCTCTCAGCCTCTTCTTCAACTGCATCCGTTAACCTGCCCCTATTTGCCAGAATCCTTAGCGGGGTCCAGGAGCCTTGCAGTCAATTACAATTCATCAGATATAAAGGTATTTAAAACTTCCTCTACCATGTTCCACTCTTCATCGCTTTCGATAGGATAGAGACTGCCATTCAATTCATCGTCACTCTCTTGGTAAGAGAAAGCTTGAATTTCAATATCATCGCTGTCCCCTAAACCTGCTGGATAGAGCAGGACATAGGATTTACCAAAATCATCTGATTCGAAGGTAAATAGAATTTCATAGAGGCTCTCATTGCCCTCTTCATCATAAATGGTAATTAATTCTTTATTTTCTTCACTGGCCATAATTTCTCACGCTCTTTCTTGGTCTAAGTAGGTCTGTAAGATAAGAACCGCAGCAAGCTTATCGATCACCTGCTTACGCTTCTTACGGCTCACATCCCCTGCTTCAATTAACATCCGTTCAGCCTGCATGGTCGTCAAACGCTCGTCTAAATAAACAACTTCTAGGTCAAAGTGTTGCTTCACCCTATCGCCATAAGCGCGTGAAGCTTCCGCACGGGGGCCTTCTGAATTATTCATATTTTTGGGTAGACCAATCACGACCTTGGTCGCCTGGTAGCTGTCAATCAACTCGCCCAAACGGTCTAAGCCAAATTCCTCTTGGTCTTCGTTAATCTGGATGATCTCTAAACCTTGGGCAGTCAGTCCAAGGGGGTCGCTAACAGCGACCCCCACAGTTCTTGAACCAACATCTAATCCTAAATACCTCTTCATTAGACCTCGCGCCCACTCTTTTCCATATAACTGCGAATTAATTCTTCAATAATCTCGTCACGTTCATGATAACGAATTAGGTTGCGGGCCTGGTTATGCCGAGGAATGTAAGCTGGGTCTCCAGACAAGAGATAGCCTACAATCTGACTACTTGGATCATAGCCTTTTTCTACAAGTGCATCATATACGATATCCAGTGTTTCACGAACATTTTTTTCTTTATTCTCATCAAACTTGAAAAGAACTGTTTCATCTTTGACACTCATACCTTATCGCACCTCCAAATCTTTTAACATCATTTTAACCAAAATCTGACAGAAGTACAAGAAGCTAGCCCCTATGTAATCAAAACTTAAACTTGGGTTAACACCTTCTTCACCTCAGCTAGGGCATCAGGAATCCCCGCTGGGTTCTTACCGCCGGCTTGGGCCATGTCTGGACGGCCGCCACCGCCTCCGTTAATCTTAGGCGCAATTTGCTTAATAATATCGCCTGCTTTGAGACCCTTGTCGACCAAGTCCGCTTTAACAGCGACTAAGAGATTAGCCTTGCCCTTGTTTGAAGTAGCGAGAACGAGAAGGTCGGAGTCTGTTCTTTGCTTCCATTCGTCAGAAATCTTCCGCAGGTCGTCCATGTTGCGGTTAGGTAATTCTTGGGCGATCAGACGGATACCAGCTACTTCTTCTACATCTTGGAAGATATCCTTAGCTGCTTGGGCATTGGCCTTGGCATGGAGGGATTCAATTTCCTGGCTCATTTCTTTGTTTTGGCTTTCTAATTGTTTGATCCGATTTAAGATGCCATCTCTTTCCTTGGCCTTGCTTTCCACGCGAATATCTTCCAATAAGTCTTCTAAGCCCTGGAAGTATTGGACAGCAGCCTTAGAGGTTAGAGCTTCAATCCGGCGCACTCCTGAGCCGACACCTGTTTCGCTGGTAATCTTGAAGAGGCCAATCTCAGCAGTATTCTTCACATGGGTCCCCCCGCAGAGTTCAATCGACCAATCCGCTACCTTGACCATGCGGACTTCATCCAACTTGTCATACTTGTCGGTAAAGAGGGCCATTGCTCCTTCTGCCTTAGCTGTATCAGCATCTGTAATCACCGTCTTCACAGGAATCGAATCATAAATTTTTTGGTTAACCTCATCTTCAATAGCTTGAAGTTGGTCCGCTTCGATATGACCAAAGTAAGTAAAGTCAAAGCGGAGGTAGCGGTCGTCTAAGAGAGAGCCCGCTTGGTTAACCTGGTCACCTAAGACATCCTTCAAGGCTTGGTGGAGCAAGTGAGTAGCTGTATGGTTCTTGCGGATCAAGCTGCGACGCTCCTTGTCCACCACTAAGCGCACCTCTTGGTTGAGGTCCAAGGACTGAATGGTTTCAATTTCATGCAGGTTCTGGTCATTAGGGGCGTGTTGGACATCAGTGACATAGGCCAATAATTCACCCGCTGGACTGTAAATGGCGCCAGTATCCCCGACCTGGCCCCCCCGTTCGCCGTAGAAAGGCGTCTTGTCAGCGACTAAGTAAGCGATGCTATCAGCGGGAACATGGTCCACTAATTGGTCTTCATAAACCAAGGCATTAATCTGACCCAGGCTTTCTGTTTCTTGGTAGCCAGTAAATTGACTCGGCACGTCGAGCTCAGAAAGGACGGTCGATTGGACAGCCAAGCCCCCCATTTGTTTGCGGGCAGCCCGAGCGCGTTCACGTTGGGCTTGCATTTCGTCATTGAAACCTTGCTCATCAATGCCGAGGCCTTCTTTTTCCAAGAGCTCTTCGGTCAGTTCCAGCGGATAGCCGTAAGTATCATAGAGCTTAAAGGCATCTTGGCCGGAAAGGACCGTTTGATTATTTTCTTTGAGGGCCTGAACCATGTCATCGAGAATAGCTTGACCTTCTTCAATGGTTTCTTGGAAACGTTTTTCTTCCTGACTAATGATAGTTTCGATGAAGTCTGCCTGTTGGCCAATATTTGGATAGTGGCTTCCCATCACTTCAGCTACAACGGGAACCAATTGGGCCAAGAAGGCTTCCTTGATCCCAAGTTGTTTAGCGTACATCACGCTGCGGCGGATTAAACGGCGGAGGATATAGCCCCGACCTTCATTAGAAGGTAAGGCCCCGTCACCGATGGCAAAGCTTACCGCCCGGACATGGTCAGCGATCACTTTAAAAGCCGTATTAATTTCTGGATTTTCCCCGTAATGGTGGCCGTCAGTCAGCGGTTCAATGGCCTTAATAATCGGAACGAAGAGGTCGGTTTCAAAGTTAGTTTCCGTATTTTGGATGACGCTGGTGATCCGCTCAAGCCCCATGCCGGTATCAATATTCTTCTGTTCGAGGGGTTGGTAACTTCCGTCAGGCATGTGGTTGAATTGGGAGAAGACCACATTCCAAATTTCAAGATAGCGTTCATTCTCCCCACCTGGATACATTTCTGGATCATCATCGGCTAAATCTTGGAAAGCTTGGCCCCGGTCAAAAAAGATTTCCGTATCGGGTCCACAGGGGCCTGCGCCCAAGTCCCAGAAGTTATCTTCTACGGGAACAAAGTGGTCTTCACTCAGTTGGGTGGTTTCACGCCAGATATTTAAACTCTCTTCATCGTCTGGATGATAGGTCATGTAGAGGCGGTCTTTGTCTAAGCCCAACCACTTCTCATCAGTAAGGAATTCCCAGGCCCAAGGCAGCATTTCTTCCTTGAAATAGTCGCCAATGGACCAGTTCCCTAACATTTCAAAGAAAGTTTGGTGGCGGGCAGTTACCCCGACATTCTCAATGTCATTGGTCCGGATACATTTTTGGGCATTGGCAATTTTAGGGTTTTTAGGTTTTTCTGACCCATCCAAATAATGTTTCAGGGCAGCTACCCCTGAGTTGATCCATAAGAGGGTCGGATCATCTTGGGGAACCAGCGAAGCGCTGGGATAGATATCGTGGGACTTGCTTTCCCAGAAATCTAAGAATAATTGCCGAATGTCTGCACTAGTTAATTGTTTCATCATATCCTCCTAAAAAAATAACGGCGCTATTACAATAAAGGGCGCTTGAAACGCGGTACCACCTTTATTGTAATATCACCGTCTTTGATATTACCACTTCATTAGCTTGTTAACGCGAGCGCGGCAAATTTTCATCTGCGATTTTAAGAAGAGAGCGTCCATTGAGGAGTGAACGCTTGCACTATCCGTTCTCGCTAGTAGTCTCATGGATAAATTCTTCTCTAGATTTCAAATCATACTGATTATAATGCGTCTTAGGCCATGCTGTCAAGTCGCGGGCCCATTCTTCTAGAAATCATAGGGACTTAACCCATCCATCCCAATCATCGGGTCAATGGCCTGGCTAGCTACCAGGTCTGGGGTCAGTCGCTTAGGGCCCTGGTCAAGATCGGGAGTCTCGGCTTTTAAGGCTGCTTCTTTAGGGGGCTGTTTTAGTTCAGAAGCTATTGCTTCCTTCTGATTCGCCGGAGACTCTTTACCGGCACGAATCAATAGGAAATCATAGAGCTGGGTCTGCCGGCTAGCGCCCTGGTGCTGGATAGCATGGGCAAAGGCCGCCTCTTCCCCGCACATAATCAGAGACTGCTTAGCCCGGGTAATAGCTGTATAGACCAGGTTGCGCTTGAGCATACGTTGGTGCTGGTGGACTAAGGGCAGGATGACAATAGGGAATTCCGAGCCCTGGGCCTTATGGATAGAGGTACAGTAAGCCAGAGTCAACTGCTTCCAGTCGGTTCGCGTATAGGTCACCTCGACCTCATCGAAGGCTACCACGATTTCATCTGACTTTGATGCGGTTTCTTTGGCGAAGAAGATGGCCACAATTTCCCCCATATCCCCATTAAAGACATTCTTTTCAGCCTGGTTTTGCAGCTGGAGCACCTTATCCCCTACCCGAAATATCTTCTCAAAGTAGACCACTTCCCGCCGCTGGTTATCGGGATTGGGATTTAAGCGCTCTTGGAGGACCTCATTGATGTGGTCGATTCCTGCCTCACCCTTATACATGGGAGCGAGAACTTGGACATCGCACAAAAGATAGTCCTTGGCCACGGCACGTTCGGCGATCTGGGCAACGATTTCCGCAATTTGCGCGCTCTGGGCCTTGATAAAGGACCGATCAGCGTGTTGGCGAGTCAGGTCTGGCGAGAGCAGGCCCTGCTTGATCTGGTGGGCCAATTCGGTAATCGAGGAGTCATCACTCTGCCTAAAAATTTCATCCAACTCCCGGGCTGGTGCGACCTGGGCCCTCAAGATGTCAGCCAGCACCTGGCCAGGGCCAACTGACGGCAACTGGTCCTCGTCCCCGACAAAGATGACCTGCATATAAGGCGGGATGCTCTCAAGGAGCTGGTAGGCTAGCCAGGTATCTACCATGGACAGTTCATCGACAATCAAGAGGTCGGCTTCTAACATCTGCCCGATTCCCTCGACCCCTTCATCGGATTCATCCTTGGTCAGGCCGAGCAGGCGGTGGAGAGTCGAGGCGGGTAGACCAATCACTTCAGACATCCGCTTAGCCGCCCGTCCTGTTGGCGCGGCTAAGGCTATAGGGAAGCTATCCTCCAGATAGTCTTCCTCCGCCAAGGACAGGTTTTTAAGCTGGGCATAGACAGCAACAATCCCCTTAAGGACCGTCGTCTTCCCCGTCCCAGGCCCACCAGTTAGGACATAGAATTTGGATTGGAGAGCTTCTTTAATGGCTTGTTTTTGGGCATGACCATATTTGAGATTCCACTCAATCTCCACCTGATCAATAGCCCGGTCAATGGCTTCATGGTCTAAATCCTGACCGAGCGGAGAGGCAATCATATCCGTCAGGCGGCGAGCAATAGTCTCCTCTTGTAAGAAGAGATGGGGCAGGGCCACCCGGGTCGAACCTTCAGGGCAGATAAGGAGGCCTTCTTCCAGCATTTGGTCTAAAGTATCTTGGACAGCTTGAGCGGGCACCCGGTCCTGGTAGAGGCCCAGATTGACCTGGTCTGTCGCCACTTGTACCAGCTGGTCCGCTTCCACATAAGTATTGCCGGACCGGTAGCAGATTTCATAGAGGCAATAATTTAAGGCCCCAGCCAAACGCTTGGGACTATCATAGGCCAAGTCCATCTTAGCCGCTAGCTGGTCCGCCCGCTTGAAACCGAAGCCCTCAATCTCACGCACCAATTGATAGGGGTTCTCCTCGATCACTTCCACGGCTTGGTCCCGGTATTTCTCATAGATCCGAGCAGCCAGGCTAGACGAAAAGCCCCATTCGGAGAGCTGCATTATCACCCGCTGACTGCCTTGGTCTTCTTGAATCAACTCCACCAGCATGGTCCGCAATTTCTTGGAAAGCCCTTTGACTTCCTTCAATCGTTCAGGCTCAGTTAATATCACATCGATGGCCTGGCTACCGAGGACTTCGACAATCCGGCTGGCCAAGGTCTTCCCAATGCCTGGAAACTGCGAAGAAGAAAAATAACGGACTAGTCCATTCTTACTGGTGATTTTAACCGGTTCAACAGATTGGACTTGAAACTGAAGGCCATACTTGGCATGTTCAACCAAGTGACCATTAAATTGATAGGCCGTCCCTTCTTGAACCGAGACAAAATTCCCAGTCACGACAATTTTTTTCTCCGAGTACATAGTATTAGTTTCTTCCACAGAAATTTGCATCACCTTGTAATAATTAGTCGGATTCTCAAAGAAAACCGCCTGGATTTCCCCAATTATATAATCTAAATCCTCCGTCTGACTCATCTCTCTCCTCCTTTCATTGCGATTCCTATGCGCTCCGCTCTTAGACATCAGCAGCGCCTTCAAACTTTAACACTCCACCTATTATAGCACAAGGCCCTCCCAAAGAAAAAAGCCCCAGATCTCTGTCTGGAGCTCATGCTATTATTTACTGATACTGCAGTTGCTTGTCGCCTTGGTAGGCAGCATCGATAGTACCCCCACCCAAGCATTCTTCCCCGTGGTAAAAGACAATAGCTTGGCCTGGTGTAATCGACCGGGCAGCTTCTTTGAAGGTCACCTTGGCTGTTCCATCGTCTTGAATTTGGACACGGACAGGCAGGTCCTTTTGCCGGTAGCGGGTCTTGGCTGTACATTCAAAATCCTTCTCTGACCAATCATCCTGGGTAAAGGAAAGGTCGCTGGCTGCTAGCCAATCCGCATAGAGCATGGGATGGTGGAAGCCTTGGCCTACATAGAGTTCATTCTTAGCTTGGTTCTTACCAATAACAAACCAAGGCTCATTGCCCTTGCTAGTCCCACCAATGCCTAGGCCCTTACGTTGGCCAATGGTATAGTACATAAGCCCGGCATGTTCGCCCATTAGCTGGCCATCCAGGGTCAGCATCTTGCCAGGTTTAGCTGGCAAGTAATTGGAGAGAAAGCCCTTGAAATTCCGCTCCCCAATAAAGCAAACGCCTGTGGAATCTTTCTTATGGGCAGTAGCTAGGTCATTTTCTTCAGCGATTTGACGGACTTCCGATTTCTCCAAGTGGCCGATGGGGAAGAGAGCTTTCTGCAACTGCTTTTGAGACAATTGGTTCAAGAAATAGGTTTGGTCCTTATTGTTATCCTGGCCTCTCAGGAGGTGGACACGACCATCCTCATCACGGCGGACTTGGGCATAGTGGCCCATAGCGATATAGTCCGCTCCCAACTCTTCAGCATAGGCTAAGAAGGCCTTAAATTTAATTTCTTTATTGCACATCACGTCCGGATTGGGTGTCCGGTCCTTCTTATATTCATCTAAGAAATAAGTAAAAACCCGGTCCCAGTACTCTTTCTCAAAATTGACGGAATAATAAGGAATGCCAATCTGTTCAGCAACCTTAGCTACATCTTGGTAGTCTTCAGTCGCCGTACAGACACCATTCTTATCCTTTTCATCCCAATTCTTCATGAAGAGGCCAATGACTTCATAGCCCGCATCTTTCAATAAGAGCGCGGAAACGCTAGAATCTACCCCTCCAGACATGCCGACAATGACACGTTCTTTCTTTTCTTCTGACACAACATCACCATCTTTCTTTATAAATTTACGATTGAAGGTCGCATTTGTGTTGTGTTAACATCTCCCTATTTTACGGCCTCCCCAGGGAAATTTCAAGTGAGAGACCATGACAAAAAATCCTCCCTCTTTTAAAAATATCGAAACTTTTTAGCAAAAATCTGTTTCAATAGTTCACGGACACTTGCTATAGCTGTTCGACGCATAGCGACTTACAGATATAGTATACCTTAGCTGATTCAGTCCTAAGCGACTTTTATCACACTCCCATAACAAAAAAATGGACAAATAAGGGCTTTCATGTTATAACTCTCCTAGGGTTTAAACTGCGCGATAATAGAAAGAAGGCATGACATTTATATGTTAGAAAGCATTAAAATTAATAACGAAGTAATTGAATTACTCCAATTTCTATGGCAAACCGTAGCGGCTGGAAACAAGGTCAGCGATTCCTACATCTCAGATATTGTATCGAATCCCGCGATGGAAGCCATTTATACGGAAGACTTCAGCCAAGAAACTGCCCGGATGGTTCTTTCTGCTATCGTTAACAAGGAACCTCTAGCAGAAGCCAGTCCGAAAGCTAAGGAATTTTATGACTTTAACTTCTTTAACGCCGATGATCCGGGTAACGTTGAAATGATGCTCCCTATTGTTAAACAATTAAATGTGGATCAATTAAAGGATGACTTTAATGACGAGACGCGTTTCCATAAACTCATTATCAATTTCGTTGGAGCCTATGATATCAGCCATGTGATTGAAGAGAACGTTTTAACCATCAACTTCTTCAAGCTCGGCATTGATTGGGCGACCATGGACCAAGCCCTCATCGAAGGCCAAAGCCTTGAAGACTTTATCCAAGCTTGCGCCAAAGAAATCCTCAATTAAAACAAAAAAGTTAACTCTAGAAACAGCTGGCCCTTTCACCAGGACCTCTGAGCACTAAGCAAAAAATAGAGAGGCTGGAATTTTTATTCCAGGCTCTCTATTTTTCTTTGTTTCATAATAAAGCCGTACAGCCGCTTCAGCCAAGGCTCGCTTAATCAGAGACTACTTGGATGATTTGGTATTTTTCCATGTCGGCTAAGATAAAGTCCAAGGCCTCAACAAAGTCTGCCATACCATCTGACTTAAAGACATTGACCGTTTTTAAGCCTTTTTGATTGGTCACATTCATTTTAAGCCCCGTTAGCTCTTTGTCCACAGTGATCTTCAAGCGCACGCTACGGGCACTGGCGAAATCAGGCTTCACTTCCTGGTCATATTGGAAATTGCCTGATTTTGTTTCAGCAAAATGATAGTCGCGCAAGCTATATTTTTTACAGTCAGGGTGGAGCTGGTAAACTTTAGCTCCCCCTGGTAACTTTGCGGTTTTTGGATAAGCCATAGAATCCTCCTTATGAATCAAAACTAGCTAATAAATCAAGCACTTGGTCAAGCTCAGCCTGACTGGTATGCGGATCAAAAGATAGGCGCAAGCTTTGACGAATGCGGTCATCTTCTTCCCCATACAAATTGACCAAGACGCGGCTAGGCTCTAAAGATCCCGCACTACAAGCAGAGCCAGCTGATAAGTAAACATCTTGGAGGTCACACTTGATCAGGGTTTGGTCACTCGGGTGTCCCGGCCAATAAATATTTAAGATATTCGCCAGTTCGGCTTGTTTAGGCCCGTTAATTTGGAAATTGAGCCCCCGCGCTTCAGCTCCATCGAGGAAATATTGGCGTAGAGAGCGCAATTTTTCCATCCGCTCAGCCAGATTATCCTTGGCCAAGTCAACCGCCTTGGTCAAGCCAGCAATGAGCGGATAACTTTCGGTAGAGGCTCGCTTGCCGTGTTCCTGGCCACCCCCGGGCAGGTAAGACTTGAAGTTCTGCTTACTGTCTCGGTAGTAGAGAAAACCGATTCCCTTAGGCCCATGGATCTTATGCGCTGAAAGAGCCAAGGCATCAATGTGGAGGGCTTCCACATCAATCGGTACCTTCATGTAAGTTTGTACCGTATCGGTGTGGAAAAAGATCCCTCGCTCCTGGCAAATCTTCCCGACCTCCTCAATCGGTTGGAGACTGCCCAATTCATTATTCCCATGCATGATCGATACAATAATGGTATCTTCATGCAAGGCCGCTTGGAAGTCATCTAGCGAAATATGCCCATCTGGGTCTAGGTCTAGATAAGTCACGTCAAAACCTTGTTCTTCCAGGCGGTGCATGCATTGGTAGACGCTTGAATGCTCCACCTGGCTTGAAATAATGTGGCGCCCCTTCGACTGCAAGCGCTCAGCAGTCTCTAGAAGGGCCGTCGTATTCGCTTCCGTTCCGCTTGAAGTAAAGATAATATCCTCCGCCTTGGCATTCAAGGTCTCCGCAATCGTGCGCCGGCAGGACTCAATCTTATGGCGGACGTCTCGACCTAATTGATAAGTGCTTGAAGGGTTGCCAAAATCATTCAAAAAGGCATCTGTCATGCAGGCCACCACATCCGGATGGACGGGAGTGGTGGCAGCATAATCTAAGTAAATAGACAAATCTGATTCCTCCTTAATCTTTAAATGTTTTTTCAGGGAAAAGATAGGCAAGTAGGTCTTTGGAGATACGTCGTCCCTTGCCCTGGGCTGGGTAAATATGCATCATCATCATGGGATTATAATTGGCTTCAATTAAAGCATAATTATCTGCCTGGGCAGCTTGATGGCGGTCTCTGATCATCAAGTCAAGTCCCGTCACCTTAACGTCTAGGGCCTGGGCCATTTGGCTAGCTAGCTCCAGGTAGGAAGGATCCATATCGTCCGTCACATCGATGGAATCGCCCCCTGTTGAAATATTAGAATTTTCTCTTAAAGGAACGATTTCATCCGCTTCAGGGACACTATCGAAGTCATAGCCGTAAGCTTCTAAGACCAAAGCCGCGGACCGGTCTAGGCTGATCTTTTCCAATGGGGTCCGGTGGTTCTCGCCCCGCTTAGGATCCTGGTTCTTAAGGTCAACCAGTTCGCGGATACTGTGCTGGCCGTCTCCTTTAACAAAGGCCGGAACTCGGAGCAATACGGCTAAACACTTGCTATCGAGAACGAAGAAACGGTATTCAGTCCCCTCAGCAAATTCCTCCACGAGAACAGTATCATCATAGCCAAAAGCAATATCAAAAGCTTCTCTAAGGCCTTCCTGGCTAGCCCCTTCTTTAAAGATAGAAATGCCTACCCCCATATTCGTCGATTTGGGCTTGACCACGACTTTCTTATCCACAAAGACCCCTGCTGCAGACTGGGCAGCGTCTAGTGAGTTAAAAGTCTGGCTCTTAGGCACCGTAAAACCGGCCGCCTGGAGCAAGTCCTTGGTCACGACCTTATTGCCCATCAAATAATAAGAGATCAGCGAATCTTTGCCCGTAATATTAGCATTTTTAATATATTCCGTATGGTCCCGGTAGGTCAGGGCAATTAATTGGTCTTGCCGGTCCAAAATATCAATCCACAGGCCTTGCTGGATCGCATCTGCAAGTAGGATTTGAGTCGATAATTCCATATCCTCAAAGCCCCCTAAGAGATAGGGATGGGTAAGTGCCGCTTCCTTATTGGCCTTGGCACGGTCTAAGTTATTTGCTAACCAAGTGTCGACGGTCGGATTGTTTGTCACCAAACGTCCACTCGGGGTAAGGCTAGGATCCAGCAGACGCTGGCGCATGCTGTCAATGAGCGGATTGAGGGTCTCGGAAACGCCTAAGCTTTCCACCATATCGGTCATGCCCTCTAAGAGGCTGAGTCCTTCTTCCTGGTAAGCGGTTGGCTGGAGCGTTTCTTCTTCTGCAACCTCTAACTTCATCTCATAGCCCTGGTAAACTTCAGGCATCTGGCAATCCATATCGGCCCATACGAGGTAGAGGATGAAGTATTTCATGAAACGGATGTCATCCAGACCAATCCCATAAGCTTCCTCCGCTTGGATATCGAAGAGGCGAAATTCCAGATACTTAATTCCTGTCTCCAAGAGACCTCGAGCTTGCTTAGCCCCGCGCAAACGGACATTGGAGTAGAATTCCTTCTCAGCAATCAGGCGGCCATCCTTGACATTGGCTTCTAATTCTTCCACATAGTCTGGAAGGTTATCGTAGGTGTAGGTCACATCTTTCTTATTAACATAGCCCAAATGGGAATTGCGGATGCTCCGGATAGGATGGGGGAAAATATCCTCTGCCCGATTATAGAAGGAGGCATGGGCGCTCGGAGTCGCGCCAAATAAATAGACAATCAACCACTCATAGCGCAAGAAATTGCGGGCTAAACGCAAATAAAAGGCCGTTGTAAATTCTTTGATGGAGGCATAGCCCTGGTCATCGGCCTGGTAGAAGATTTCTAGCAGGTCTTGGTCAAAACCAAAGTTAAAATGAATGCCAGAAATCATTTGCACCTTCTTGCCATAAGCCTTAACCAAGTACTCTCGGTAAGCCACATCTTCAGCTTTGTCGAGGTCAGCCACATGGATGGCATCATCTTCTGGTAAAACCGGAGGCATGCTAGAAGGCCAGAGCAATTCATCCTCTGCCAATGATCTTAAAGCTACTTGGTGGATGGCCTGAAGCCAATGGTAAACTCCCTCTTCTGAATAAACAGGAGGAGTCACCAACTCCAATTGGGACTCCGCAAAGTCTCTTTGGATATACTTGTTATCTGAACTGCCATCAACAGCAGATGGATGGGGACTTCGTGCTAAGTCTCCATTTGTTTTGATACGATGGCCTTCCCGCTCAATACCGAGCGACACATGCTGGAAGGCGGTTTTCAGTTCGGGGTGTGCATTAAGGAAAGCTTGAAAATGACGCATACACAGCTCCTTCTCTCTTTTTATAAATTTAGATAGACTATATGACTATTTTAGCACGGGGATCTGGTATTCGCACAGATTTAAACTTAATTTAATTATTTTTAGTAAGTAAATTCCTTTCAGTCTTGATTTATAGTATATTAGAATAAGAAGATAAACTAAAGGAGGTAATCATATGGCCCAAGCAAAAGCCCCGCTCGCTTATCGGATGCGGCCTCAAAAAATCGAGGATATGCTCGGCCAATCCCACTTAATTGGCCCCAAACAAATTATTCGGCGGATGGTGGAAGCCAACCGTCTTAGTTCTATGATTCTCTATGGTCCACCTGGAACGGGTAAGACCAGCCTGGCCCAGGCTATTGCTGGGTCACTCGATATCCAACTACGCCAGCTCAATGCTGCAACCGACACTAAGAAAGACCTCCAGCAAGTCGCTGCCGAAGCTAAAATGAGCGGGCAAATCATCCTGCTCTTAGACGAAATCCACCGCTTGGACAAGGCCAAGCAAGACTTCTTGCTCCCCCACTTGGAAAACGGACGCATTATCCTAATCGGTGCGACGACTGAAAACCCCTATATCAGCATTAACCCAGCCATCCGTAGCCGGACGCAAATCTTCCAGCTCGAACCCCTCAGCCAGGCTGATATCAAGCAAGGCCTAGAGAAAGCTCTGGCCGATGAGGAAAGAGGGCTCGGCAAGCTTGCCATTCAAATCGATGACGTTGCCCTAGACCACCTGGCCCAGGCCTCAAACGGAGACATCCGCTCTGCCCTCAACGCCTTGGACTTGGCAGCTCTCTCAACCCCTGAAGACGACCAGGGCCAGATCATCATTGACCTCGCAACAGCCGAGAATTGTATCCAGAAGAAGTCCTTCAGCCACGATGCGGATGGCGACCAGCACTATGATGTCATCTCCGCCTTCCAGAAGAGTATTCGCGGGTCAGACGTTGATGCCGCCCTCCTCTATGCGGCCCGTTTGATGGAAGGGGGCGACTTAAAAGTCCTCTGCCGTCGCCTCTTAATTACGGCTTACGAAGATATCGGTCTAGCCAATCCAGAAGCCTGCCAGAGAACCCAAGCAGCGGTCAATGCCGCCCTTCAAGTCGGCTATCCGGAAGCCCGGATTCCCCTAGCTAATGCCATCATTGACCTGGCCCTATCCCCCAAATCCAATTCAGCCATCAAGGCCATCGATGCTGCCCTAGCTGATGTCCGCCAAGGCAAAGCTGGACTCGTCCCCAAACACCTGCGCGACGGCCACTATGCAGGCTCTAAAGCGCTCGGCCATGGCCAAGGCTACCGCTACCCCCACGACTACCCAAACCACTGGGTCGCCCAAAACTACCTGCCTGACACCCTCAAAGGTAAACATTACTACCAGGCTGGTCAAACCGGTAAGTACGAACAAGCCCTCGGACAGATGCAAGCCTACCGAGAAAAATTAAAAAAGGGATAAGTTAAAAGTTTCAGGCGTAATCGCTTGCATTTTCTACGATCTAATGATAAATTATAAGAGAAGAGTTCTGAAGTGTACGTGTTATTCCTTTAATGTGTTGACCGAACAAATTTTACTATCTAGGGATTCGTGAACTCCAGTGGAGGACACGCCCCATCACGGGGAAGTCTGAAGCTGGATAGCGAAACCCACCTGCACTTAAGAGAGCGGGTTCAATACAGATAGAGCACACGGCACCTGTCGGAGCTCTTTTTTTATTTTTTCTTATTGAGCTCTTATGAAAAGGCTTGTGAAATCTTAAGCTTACAGCGATGAAATCGATTTAATTTTTTCAAAAAGATGTTATAATAGAGGTAAAGAAGGAGTGTGATCACTATGTATCAAGAGTATTCACGTATTTTAGCCCCTATTGATGGTTCTAAAGAAGCTGAACTAGCTTTCAAAAAGGCGGTCCATGTGGCAAAGCGCAATAACGGTGCCCTAGTCATCGCTCATATTATTGATACACGTGCTGTCCAAACCCCAACCGGCTATGAAGGCGCCTATACCAATGAATTAGTGGAACAAGCTTCTAGCGTTCTCAATGATTACAAGACCTACGCTGAAAAAGAAGGTGTCCAGGAAGTTGAAACCATTATTGACTATGGTTCACCAAAAGTTCAAATTGCTAAAGACCTAGCCTTGGAAAAGGAAATTGATCTGATTATGATCGGGGCAACGGGGCTGAATGCAGTTGAACGCCTCTTCATCGGTTCTGTTTCAGAATACGTTATCCGCAATGCGCCTTGCGACGTCCTAATCGTCCGGACTGACCTGGAAAACAATGAATACCATCGTAAATAGTATAAGATTATAAGAGACAGGCTTAGCGCCTGTCTCTTTTTCAAAGTAAAAAAGCGTGCCTCTGACTCAGCTGAATCAGAAAGCACGCTTTTCTTATAATAGTGATTGACTCTAGATATTACCTAGACGTACAGTATCGCGGACGATCATCAATTCTTCATCAGTCGGAATTGTCCAGATAGCTACCTTGGAATCATCAGCTGAAATCTTAGCTTCATCTCGGGTATCATTGCGTTCGCTATCTAACTTAATACCAGCCCATTCCATGTCTTTACAAATTTCTTCACGGAAGGAAGCAGAGTTTTCACCGACACCTGCAGTGAAGACAATAACATCAGCTCCACCCAGAACGGTTAAGTAGGAACCAACATATTTACGAACACGGTCATAGTAGATATCTAAAGCAACTTGGGCACGTTCATTGCCTTCAGCGGCAGCTGCTTCAACGTCACGCATATCAGAAGATACGCCTGAGATACCCAATAAGCCGGACTTCTTATTCAAGATAGTAATCATTTCATCCATGCTGAGGCTTTCTTTTTCCATGATGTATTGGAGTAAGGAAGCATCAACGTCGCCGGAACGGGTCCCCATAGTAATCCCAGCTAGAGGGGTGAAGCCCATGGAAGTATCGACAGACTTGCCGCCGTCAACCGCTGTAATCGACCCACCATTCCCGATATGGCAGGTAATGATCTTGAGGTCCTTAATGTCTTTACCTTCTAATTCAGCAGCACGTTCTGCCACATACTTATGAGAGGTACCGTGCGCACCATAGCGACGGGCTTGGTGTTTTTCATAGTATTCAAAAGGCACAGAATAGAGATAAGCCTTTTCTGGCATAGTGGTATGGAAGGAGGTATCAAAGACACCCACAGTTGGTTTGCCAGGTAGAACTTTTTGGAAAGCACGGATAACCTTAGCTTCTGCAGGGTTATGTAGAGGGGCAAAGTCAGCCAATTCTTCTACTTTTTGGATATCTTCTTCATCAAGTAAGGCAGAGTCTTTAAAGTGTTCGCCCCCTGCCACAATCCGGTGGCCAGAGCCAGCGATTTCATCAAAGCTTTCAATCACCTTAAGCTCTTCTAACTTCTTGAGTAAGTGGTTGATCGCAACTTCGTGGTCTTCAATATCTAGGGTTTCTTCATGCTTTTCCCCTTGGAATTTAACGGATACGATCGAATCTTTTAAGCCGATCCGTTCGATAATACCGGATGAAATCACTTCTTCAGAAGGAACTTCATAGATTGAGAATTTCAAACTAGATGAGCCTGCATTAATTGCAAAAACTTTTGACATACTTTTTCTCCTCTTCACATAAGTTTTTATTATGGTACAACTAAGTACGACACTTTTATTATAACACGTCTTGGCTCCACTTGCTAAAACTGTCTATGAATTTTTCCATATTTTCTTGATCTTTTAGGTCAGGTATATCACCAATGAGCACGTTTTCAGCTTGTTTGGCACCACCACCCTGCTTTTGCACCATGAGGACCGACTTGCGCGCCTTAGCCTGGCGGAAGAGTCCTTCAGGCAGGTTGAGAAAGGCTTGGAAGTAACCAGTCTGGGCGATGGCTTGGACCAATTGAGCTGAATAGTCTTCCTGGAGAATCTGGGTAGGCACTAAGAAGATCCCCCAAGCCCCTTCTTGCATATACTTTAGACTCTGTTCGATCATCAGATAATGGGCATAAGCGTGGGGCGTTCCCTGGTCCATGGTATTGGCTTTGAAGGTCTTGGCCTGTTCATCGAGGGGGTAATAGCCCACTGGCAAGTCAGCCACTACCAAGTCTACTGGCTCCAAGAGTAAATTCTGGAGAACATCGCCGTAATAGAACTTGGCTTGTCGGTCCAAGAATTTAAAGGACTGGTCAGCAATAGCTAAGAGTAGGTCGTCATTGTCATAGCCTACTGAAGCCACTTGGTAGCCCCCTTCTTCAAGCCCCCGCTGGACCATTAAAAGCAGGTTGCCTGTCCCCTCTCATGTCAAGCTTATGACAAAAAAGGAGTTATTGTTATGTAATGTAAAAGAGAGTGATTGCTCACTCCCTTTGCTACTTCCATATTATGTTCAACACTTCATTTCCTTCACAGAATACTGAATCTATATATTTTTCCATCAATTCCCTGGTAAGTTTAGTGTTGTCTATTACTTCTTTTTCTTCTTTTGCTTTTTGTATTTTTTCTTTTATTGCTTGTATCTCTTCATCTATCGAATTTTTAAGATCAATGAATTTTTGTCTATTCATCTTGCCTAATTTATACTTCTCAAAACTTTGCATTTTTTTAGCTTCAAGATCTTCGATAGATTTTTCCATAGGTTTAACTTTTACTTTTTCATCCTTGATTGGATCTTCTAGACCATATTTTTCTTTTATTGCTTCAAATACTTGCTCTTCAATGCTTCCTGCTCTTGAGTTCTTATGTTTTACATTATTACACTTACATATCCTACAAGTAAAATATGTGTGGACTCTTATAGTTCCATCTTGTCTTTTTCTTTTTGATTGAGTACATCCTAGAATGTGATTGCAAGTTGGACATTTTGCAAAACCTTGTAGTGGAGATTTTTTTCTCCATTCATAATCGGTATTTTTACCTTTCATAAATAGATTCTTCTCTTTAATCTTCTGAACTTTTTCAAAGTCTTCTTTAGATATAATAGCTTCATGATTATTCTCAACTCTTCCCCATTCTTCTTTTGGTTTGAATTTAAAAGAAGAGGGATTTAACACTGACTTATCTTGCATATTAAAAGTGTAAGTTCCAGTATAATTTTCATTTGCTAATACATCTATTACATTGCCATTAGTCCATGTTGGTCTAGGTTTTTTCGCAGTTCTAATTATTGAATATTCAAAGTCAAGATTGGTTAATTCGCTCTTTCTTTTTGATGGTGTCGGAATTTTTTCTTCATTTAATATCTTAGCTATATTTCTTGAAGATATACCATCAAGTGCAAGTTTGAAAATCTCCTTTACTATCCAAGCTGTTTCTTCATCAACTATGATTTTATGTCTGTCATTAGGATCTTTCATATATCCCAATGGTGGACTCCAAGCTAAAAATTTTCCTTGTTTCTTAAGTGTAGTCATAGATGACTTTACCTTTTCAGAAATATCTTTTGTGTAGAAATCATATAATAGTCCCTTAAATTGAATATCTAAATCTGTTCCATTTCCTTTTTCTTTGTTGCTATCATAGCCATCATTTATGGCAATGAATCTTACTCCTAGGAATGGAAATATATTTTCAAGGTAATCTCCAAGGGTTATATAATCTCTCATAAATCTGGACAAGTCTTTTACAATTATCGTCTGTATATTATTTTTCT